>PMUN01000040.1 GCA_003166875.1 Bryobacterales bacterium
CAGAGGTGAATCATGGTCAATCTCATGACAGAACACGAGGTTTCGAAACAACTCAACGTCAGCGTTGCGTCCTTGCGCCGATGGCGGCTACTGGGGCGCGGGCCGCGATTCCTGAAGGTTGGATCTTTGGTCCGTTACCAGGCCGAGGAGCTCGATGCTTGGCTCGCGTCGCTGCCGACCGGCGGGACCGCCACCACGGTACGTCCTCCGTCCTGAAGGATTGTAGAACGCTTGCAAATAATCTAACGTTAGCTTTATCATAGTATGCATGGAGCCAATCAATGAGGCAGCCAGTCTGATGGGCCGACNNGGGGCAAGTTGGGCGGGCGTCCGAAGGGCAGCGGGAAGAAGCAGACAGTAACTGTTAAGAAGACCAAGTGAAGGGAGAAACGAATGATTGAAACGGAGAGAACTCCAAGGCGAAAGGCCAAAGATCGCGACGGCGTCTACAAGCGCCGTGGCCATTGGCACTTCGATTACAAGGACCCGCAAACAGGCCAGTGGCGAAGCAAGACCACTGGCAAGACAAACTACAACGACGCCAAGGAATTCAAACGGGAGTTTCTTAAATCGTTGAAGGGACCGTACAACCCGAGCAACGACCGGCTGAAGTTTGTGCAGGCTGCTGACGCTTATATTGAGCATCGCGGCGTAGCGGCGGGCGAGGGGACGGTGCGCCTGGAAAAGGAGCGATTGCGAGCAGTGAAAAAGCTCCTGGCTAAAATCGCCCCTGTTGATTTGAAGCTCAAGGACTTCGAAGACGTTCGGCTGATTCGCACGTACCAGCAGAAGCGCATCGCGGAAAGTGTCGGTCCGCGCACGGTCAACATGGAAGGGCAGCTAATGCGTTCTATCCTGAAGCACCATGACCAGTGGAAACTGGACGGCAAGTATCAACCGCTGCCAGAACCTGTATCCGAGACTGGCCGAAGCCTTACGCCAGCGGAAGAGGTAAGGCTCATCGACACGGCGAAATCGCGGCCGGAATGGGCGGTGGCATACCACGGGACCATGCTGGAGAACGAAACGGGGATGCGAGGAGTAGAGATCCGCAACCTTCAGATGAAGCGGATTAACCTCATGGCCGCCGAGATTCATCTGCAAAAAAGCAAGACCAAAGGCGGAGTACGCACAATCCACCTGAACGCCGATGCCTTGGAGTCCGCAAAGCAGTTGATCATCCGGGCTCAGAACTTTGGAGCAAACCAGCCAGACCATTACATAATTCCCGCAAGAGTCGAGGCCGTGATAGAGGGTGGGAACGGGACCACTGTTCGTGTTCGCCGTTATGATCCGGCCAAACCCACAAAAGGATGGCGCACCGCCTGGCGCAAGCTCACTGAGAAAGCCGGCCTGAAGGGCCTCAGGGGCCACGATCTACGACACAGTTGGGTAACCAGCCATGCCGAGATTGGAACGCCCCAATCCGTGCTGGAAGCCCAAGCCGGGCACCTGTCGAAACGAATGTCGGACCACTATAAGCACATCAGCGAAAAGGCTGCACGCAAGGCGTCGGAAGCGCTGTCCCGCGTTAAGGCAGAGCAGAGGGCGGAAGCAAGGGCGAAGATGCGGGAGCAAGCCCGAGTTGACAGCGACTTGGTCGCTGCCGACGCCATACCGACTGACGTCGCCAGTATCCAAGTAGCGGTGGTTCACTAGATGCCGCGAATCACCGTAAAACGACCGAAAGTAACATCCCTTCCGTACATGTTTCCGTACATCCTTCCACTAAGCCATGCAACGTGGCCGCAAGTGGCTCATTTGAATGGTGGGCCTGACAGAACTCGAATCTGTGACCTCCTGCGTGTCAAGCAGGCGCTCTAACCAACTGAGCTACAGGCCCTTATGCAAACCAGTCTAGCATTCTCCGAATCCTGACATCTAGGAGCCGTTACGTTCGATTTCCTGTACCATCTTGATCAAAATCCCTCCGCCTAAGGTGATTCCCTATTTTGGCCGATAGACAATCGGCGCAATGCTCCGTTCTCTGTCTAGCTTCGTCCTGCTGCTCGCTCCCTCCGTTGTAAGCGCGCAGACTGATCCAGCGCTGCTGCGATTTATTCCACCCAATTCCAAGGCAGTTATCAGCGTCGACTGGAAAGCGCTCCGGGCCACGCACATCGGAATCCTGCTCCGGGAAAAGTACGTTGATGTTGATCCAAGTGCAGCCATCCCAGGCGTGGAGTTCCTGGACGATGTCGACCGCGTCATCATCTCATCGCCTGACCGCGCACACGCCGATGAAACGTCTGAGCCGCCCATGCTGGTAGTGGTTCGCGGCCATTTCGACCTGGCCAAGGTCCGCAAAGTGCTCGCCGATCATGGCTCGAAGCCACAGCTTTTCAATTCTATCCAGGTCTACCGGCCGCAGGGTAAGAATAGCCGCGACATGGCTTTCGTTCTAATGGATGCGCAGACCATCCTGATTGGTGACGCCGCATCCATATTTGCGAGCCTGGAGCGGAATGCAAATCCGCCGCAGGCCGCAGATGCGGGCCAGCTTTTGGCGCGCGCCGCGGAGATGGATTCGCACTATGATGTATGGGCGCTCATGTCGGGATTACAGGCCATGGGCAGCGACCGCTTGATGGGTCTGCTGGCAGGCGGAGGGTTCCAGTCGGATTCCCGCAGTTTTGAAGCCGGAATCTCATTGCGGAACGGTTTGGCCGCGGACATCTCACTGATATTTCCTTCCGAACCCGAGGCCAGAAACATGGTCTCGGAATTTTCAAAACTAATAAAAGCCGCCATCAAGGACAAAGTGGGCGGCCCGGCCATGCTCGACCTGGAGAAGAGACTGAAAATTACCGCCCAGGGCGCCACCGCCAAGATCAGTCTACGCATGACGCCGCAGGAGTTTGAGAAGAACGCACAGATCTTCGCGGCAACTCGCCAGCAAAAATCCATTGAGTCAGCCGATATCAAGCCGGCAGCTGCTGAGGCCACCATACCCGTGCCACCAAAACCTGCGCCCCAAATGATCCGTATAGAAGGCCTGGACGACGGCCCTCGCGAGGTCCGCCTCAAACCCGACCAGCCCTAGCCGCCGGCATCGCCCTCCACTTCAACCCCAACCTGCTAAGATTTGCGGTATGGCCAAAGGAAAACGCGACCTGGTGGAAGTACGCTGCCCGTGCTGCGAGGCGACACTCCAAATTGATCCCGAGCTCAAGGCCGTCATCAGTTATAGCGAACACAAGAAACCGCCTTCCATTGAAGACATCGGCGCGGCTGTCCAAAAGCTCAAAGGAGAGGAGGCGCGCCGCGATGAGGTGTTCCAGAAATCGTTCGCGCAACACAAGAACCATCAACAGGTGCTCGAAAGAAAATTCGACGAGTTGCTCAAGCAAGCCAAAGATAATCCTGACGCTCCCCCGCCAAAAAAGCCATTCGATTTCGACTAATGCCAGTGACTTTGCATCGGAGTGTACCGGGGCAATCGGAGCCCCGGTCATCCAGGCTACTTGGTACGCGCACCTAAGGTGAATCCCTCTATGGCCCATGCTAGAAAGGCCGAATACTGTAGTAGTGCCAACGGACTACGAAAGGGGCCGGGCAGGCCGTACTTTATGAGAAAACGATTGCTTGTTAGTGTTGCCTTCGCGGCGGTGGGATTGGCGGCCGCGCTGCCGGTAGGCGACCAACTCGGGCTGCCCGCGCCCATATCGCTGATTGGATTTGGATTGGGTGGGCTTTTTATCGGCTACGCGCTCAGCATGTTCCTGGACGTCTTCCTCGCCAACTCCAGCGACAACACTACCCCCGAAAGTTAGACCTCGAAGCCGAGCCGCGCCCGGAAGGAAGCGTAACGAGATGGCGTGGCCGCGGCTGTCGTGGTAGCGCTTCCTGCCGGTCGCGGCTCGATTCATGCGATAGAATCGTATGGATGAGCGACCAGGTTCAACCAAGTTTAGTTCAACCCAGTAAAGATGGCGACGTTGGCATCCTCACGGTAAACAATCCGCCCGTGAACGCGCTGAGCCCCGGCGTTCCGGAAGGAATCATCGCCGGTCTCGAACAATTCGAAAAAGATGACGCTGTGAAGGCGATCGTATTGATTGGTGGCGGCCGTACCTTCATCGCCGGCGCGGACATCAAAGAGTTCGGCAAGATTACCTCCCTCGGAGATCGCCGCAAGGGCCCGGGCTTCCTGGGAGTGCTGGATCGCGTGGAGAGCTACCCTAAACCGATCGTTGCAGCCATTCACGGCACCGCGCTTGGGGGCGGTCTCGAGACGGCCATGGCATGCCATTATCGCGTGGCAGTGCCCTCCGCGCAGGTCGGCCAGCCGGAAGTCAAACTGGGGATCATTCCCGGAGCGGCGGGTACGCAACGGCTTCCGCGCCTGGCGGGCGTGGCCAAGGGTGTAGAAATGTGCGCCGCGGGCGATCCTATCAGTGCTAAGGACGCGCTCGAATCCGGCATCGTCGATCAGATAGTGGAAGGCGATCTGCTGCAGGGCGCCCTGGCTTTCGCACGCACCAAAATCGGAACATCGCCACGCCGCACGCGCGATTTGAATAGCAAGCTGGGCAACGAACAAACCAACGCGCCCATTTTCGCATTCGCGCGCGACGCCGCCCGCAAGAAGGCGCGCAATCTAATGGCGCCACAAGCTGCCATCGACGCCGTAGAGGCCGCCACCAAGCTGCCCTTCGACGAAGGCGTGAAGCGCGAAGCCGAGCTTTTCCAGGACTGCCTCTTCTCCGACCAATCCAAGGCTCTGATCCACGTGTTTTTTGGCGACCGCGAGGTGGCGAAGATCCCAGGCATCTCGAAAGACATCGCGCAGATCCCCGTGAATCAGGCCGCAGTGGTTGGCGCGGGCACTATGGGCGGCGGCATCGCCATGGTTTTGGCGAATGCAGGCATCCCTGTGCTGCTCAAGGAAACCGATCAGGCCGCGCTCGATCGTGGCCTCGCCACGATTCGCAAGAACTACTCCAATTCTGTGAAGAAGGGCCGCTTCTCCCAGGAAGAGATGGATAAACGGATGGCGCGCATCCGGCCGACGCTCACCTACGATGGTTTCGGCGAAGTGGACATGATTGTGGAAGCCGTTTTCGAAGGAATGGCTCTCAAGAAACAAATCTTCGGCGAGCTGGACAAAGTGGCGAAGCAAGGCGCGATCTTGGCTTCCAACACATCCACGCTCAACATCGATGAGATTGCTTCTGCCACATCGCGGCCGGAATGGGTGATCGGCACGCACTTCTTCAGCCCGGCGAATGTGATGCGGCTGCTCGAAATCGTGCGGGGCAAAGCCACTTCAAAGGAAGTGATCGCCACTCTGATGGCGCTATCGAAGAAGCTGGGCAAGGTCGGCGTGCTGGTGGGCAACTGCCGTGGGTTTGTCGGCAATCGTATGTTCGGACCCTATCGCAGGGAAGCGCAGTTCCTGGTGGAGGAGGGCGCGGCGGTAGAAGCAGTGGATCAGGCACTTTACGATTACGGCATGGCCATGGGACCGGTGGCTACGGGCGACCTGGCGGGTTTGGACGTCGGATGGCGCATCCGAAAAGAGTACGGAGAAATCCGCGACACCAGCGTTCGCCAGCCGATCCTCGAAGATCGCCTGTGCGAAATGGGACGCTACGGGCAGAAGACCGGCGCCGGCTGGTACAAGTACGACGAGAATCGGCGTCCTACGCACGATCCGGAAGTGGACAAGTTGATCGAACAGGTGCGCGCCGAAATCGGCCGCACGCCTCGCGAGATCAGCGCCGAAGAGATCGTGGAGCGAACCATCTACGCGCTGGTGAATGAGGGCGCGCGGATTCTCGAAGACGGTTATGCGTTGCGGGCGGTGGACATCGATATTATTTACATCAACGGTTACGGGTTCCCGGCGTATCGCGGCGGACCGATGTGGTACGCCGACACGGTGGGCCTGAAGAAAGTCTACGAACGTATTCGCGAGTTCGAAAAAGAGCACGGCGCGCTTTGGACGCCAGCCCCCTTACTACAACGATTAGCCGAAGAAGGCAAAACGTTCGCGGAATTCGATAGGAAAGTAGCCGCGACCGCGTAGCGCACGCACTCGTGTGAACGCCTTGATGGAGGAAAAATCATGCGAGAAGCAGTAGTGGTGGCCAGTTCACGCACCGCGCTGGCAAAATCTTTCCGCGGTTCATTCAACATGACGCGCCCGGAAGACCTGGCCGCGCATTGCATTCGAGACGTCCTGCGCAAAACACCCGCGCTAGATCCCGCCGAAATTGGCGACGTTATTCTGGGCTGCGCACAACCGCATGGCATGCAGGGATCGAACGTCGCGCGCGTCTCCTCCATTCTGGCCGGGCTGCCGGTGACAGTTGCGGCTACAACGGTGAACCGATTCTGCTCTTCGGGCCTGCAGGCCATCGCCATGGCCGCACACCAGATTGTGAACGAGGATGCGGACGCGGCCATCGGCGGCGGCGTGGAGAGCATCAGTATGACGGAGCGCAGCGGTAATCCGCATCCCTGGGTGGAGGAACATTCGCCCGGAGTCTATATGGTGATGGGCGTCACGGCCGAAGTGGTTGCCAAGCGCTATAAGATCAGCCGGCAGGTACAGGATGAGTATTCGCTCCTGAGCCAGCAACGGACCGCGCGCGGCCAACAGGAAGGATTTTTCGAAGGCGAGATCGCGCCCATGAAAGTGACTCGCGCGCTGCTCGATAAAAAGACCGGTCAGGTTACCGGGACCGAAGACGTTTGCGCGAACAAGGACGAATGCAATCGCCCCGATACAACACTCGATGGACTGCTGGCGCTCAAGCCCTACTTTGATCCCGATAGCGGCGAAGGCACCGTGACGGCCGGGAATGCTTCACAGCTTTCCGATGGTGCCTCGGCTACGCTGCTGATGTCGCGCGAGCGTGCGGACGCGCTGGGCGTTCCCTATAAGCTAATCTTTCGCGGCTTCGCGGTGGCCGGCTGCGAACCCGATGAAATGGGCATCGGCCCGGTGTTCGCCGTTCCGAAACTGCTCGGCCGCAAGGGGCTGACGGTGGATGACATCGATCTCTGGGAACTGAACGAAGCCTTCGCGGTGCAGGTGGTGTACTGCCGCGACCGGCTGGGGATCGATCCCGAAAAGCTGAACGTGAACGGGGGCTCCATATCGATTGGTCACCCGTTCGGGATGACAGGCTCGCGCATGGTAGGGACCATCGGCAACGAAATGGTGCGCCGCGGCGCGAAGCTAGGCGTGGTAACGATGTGCATCGGTGGCGGGCAAGGCGCGGCGGGATTGTTCGAGCTGGTGAACTGATGTGGCGTTCCGGATTGTCCTTCTAGCATTCGCGGCTGCGACAATTCTCGCGGCTCAGGCAGATCAATGCCTGATCCGCGGAAAAGTCACGGATACCTCTTCCGCTTCGATCGCCAAAGCGCTCATTAGCGTCTATTCGAAAGATTCAACGTTGCTCGCCTTTCGTGGAAACGCAAACTACAACGACGGAACTTTCTGCGTTAGCGATCTTAGCCCGGGAACTTACACAGTCAAAGCGTGGCATGAGGGTTTTCGGGCGAACCGACTTCGCGATGTTGTGGTCCGTAGCGGCGAAACGACCAATATCGGAATCATACAATTGGACGTCGTGGGATGCGATGCGCGAGAGATAATGTGCTGCCTCCAGGTTGCAACCCTGGAAGTCGCCGCCACGCAGCCGGCCGAGCCTGTCGAAATTGTCCGCACCGATCTCAAACTTTCCCGCGCATGCGGAGCTGATCTCAGCGGAGGAAAGGTGCTTTGCAGTGATCCACCTGGTCAAGACGTCGATATGGTCTTCGTGGAGGAGCGTGGCACGCTGCTCTTGCGGCCGGTGAATGGTGCTCGAATGGATTCGGATTGCAAGGGCGTCTATCGCGATCAGGCGCTACGCGTGGAAGGCCGCGGCGTAGGCGACGATTTGTGCATAAAAACCCGACAAGGCCACACGTCGCACGTCTTCTTTGAAGGCGATGACGTCCTACCCAGCACCACTGAATTGAAGCTCTGGATCGTCACTAAAGAGTGACGGCTACACCTTCACCAGCATCTTCCCCGTATTCTCTCCTTGCAACATTCCGATGAACGCCTTTGCCGTGTTTTCGAATCCTTCCACGATGTCCTCGCGATGCTGGATCTTGCCTTCTTTCAGCCATTGCGCCATTTGCGCGATTCCTTCGCCCCAGCGGCTCTGCCAGCGGGTCACGATGAAGCCTTCCACCTTCAGTTGTTTTACCAGCGTGTATGGCAGCAGCCGGGGACCTGGCTCTGGTTTCTCCAGGTTGTACATGGAAATCTGGCCGCATACAGATACCCGTCCAAACACGTTCAACAACGGGAATACGGAATCTGTGATTGCTCCGCCCACGTTGTCGAAATAGCAATCGATTCCTGACGGGCAGACCTCCTTGAGCTTCGCCGTGTAATCGGTGGCGGTTTTGTAGTTGAAGGCCGCATCAAAGCCGAGATCATTCACCAGCCAGTGAACCTTTTCGTCCGTGCCGGCAATTCCAACCACGCGGCAGCCTTTGATCTTCGCGATCTGTCCCACCAGCGACCCAACCGCGCCGGCCGCGCCTGAGACTACAACTACCTCGCCGGGCTGCGGCTTGCAAATTTCGAGGAAGCCGAAATACGCCGTCATGCCGGGCATTCCTAACACACCCAGGGCTGTCGAAATCGGCGCCAGATTCGGGTTGAGCTTAAGCAGAGTCTTGCCATCAACTGCCGCTTGCTCCTGCCAACCCCAATACCCCAATACGAAGTCGCCGGCCGCGAATCCGGAATGGTGCGATTCGACGACTTGCCCTACCGCACCGCCCACCATTACGTCGCCGATGTTTACCGGGTCGGCGTAAGATCGGACTCCGGTGATGCGTCCGCGCATGTACGGATCAACAGAAAGATAGCTGGTCTTTACCAGCACCTGTCCATCGGCCGGCGCAGGCACAGGTATTTCTTCAAGGGAGAAATCAGATTCCTTTGGCATCCCCACGGGACGCGCGGCGAGTTTGAATTGACGAGCTACAGGCGCCATAGGTCTCTCATTATGTCAGTTGCGAAGAAGCTATGGATTTGGCTTTTCGGAAGCCTTAGCAGGCTGACCTGGCGCAACCGCGGGTGGTTGCTTGGCCAGCAAATCCGTAGCGGAAGGGAGGCTCGAGGTGTCCCATCCACCGCCCAAGGCCTTAACCAACGCAACGCTCGATGTCATTCTTCTCGACAACAGACTCACGGCGGTGGTTTCATTCGTAAGTGCTACGCTCTGGGCCGTAATCACCTCTAGATAGGTGGTGATGCCGCCGACATACCGGTTGTTGGCCAGCTCGAGCGACCGCTGTGCGCTTTTCACCGCCGCAGCCTGGATCTTGGCCTCTTCTTCGAGAACACGCAGCGCAGCCAGATTGTCTTCTACGTCCTGAAATGCGGTAAGCACGCTCAGCCGATAGGCAGCGACAGTAGCATCGTAGGTCGCGATTGCCTGATCGGTGGTGGCGCGGCGCCGTCCGGCATCGAAAACGGTTTGAAGAAGTGAAGCTCCCAGCGACCAAAACCGGCTGGGCCACTGGATCAAGGTGGTGATCGCGGAGCTTTCCAAGCCGCCCGCGGCGCTCAGTGAAATGGTGGGATAAAACGCGGCCATCGCCACGCCAATTTGTGCATTCGCTGAAGCCACGTGCCGTTCAGCGCTGGCGATATCGGGACGGCGTTCCAGCAGCTCGGAAGGGAGCGCGATGGGAACGGGTGGCGGCGTTTCGTTCAAAGGCGCCAGCTCGATGGTGAGCTCCGCGGGAGATTTGCCGGTCAGCACCGCAATGGCGTGCTCCAGCTGCGTACGTTGCACCCCCAAATCGGCCGATTGCGCCCGAGTGGTTTCCAACTGCGTCCGCGCTTGTTCCACGTCCACTCCCGAAGCAATGCCCTGATCGTGGCGAGCGATGGTAAGGTCCAGCGCCTTCTTGTAAGCAACTACTGTGGAATCGAGAAGCTGCTTTTCTGCATCCAGACCGCGCAGTTGAAAATAATCGGTGGCTAATTCCGCATGCATGGTCAGGCGCATTGTTTCGAGATCAGCAGCACTCGCTTGCGCAGTAGCGACGTTGGCCGCGATATTATTTCGGACGCGTCCCCAGGCGTCGATTTCATAGGTGGCGTCGATCGGTATCTGAAAGTCGTTGGCAGTGCCTGGCGAGAGTGATACCGCGCTTCCACTTGCGGTGTTGGTAGTGGGAGCCGCCGAGCCGGCGCGGTTGGCCGTCACATGCGCTCGCGTGGCAGAAACGCCGCCAGTAACGGTGGGGTAGAGATCCGCGCGAGCAATTCGAACGGCCGCGCGGGCTTCGCGAAATTGCGCCTCAGCTTGCACGATATTCAGATTCGAAACCCGCACCTGCTGCTCGAGCGCGTTCAATTGGGGATCCTTGTAAACTTCCCACCAGTTTCCGCGCAGCTTGTCATCGCGCGGCTCGCCCGGCTTCCAGAGATTCGCTTCTTTGAATTCGGGAGGAAGTTGTTCCCTGAACGCGGGAGGTGCGGGCGTAACCGGCTTGCTATATTTCGGCCCCACCATGCAAGCCGAAGTGAACACGGTTAGGCCGAGCACAACGCCGCGAATCATTTTTAACTGCATCGGATATTCCTCATGCTTCTGATCCGGCCGGCGCAGTCTTCCCGAGAAGCTTGGCGCGGAACTTCGCGGTCCGCAGCCTCATCCGGTCCAAGTACAAATAAATGACCGGCGTGGTGTACAGAGTAAGCATCTGGCTGAAAATCAGCCCGCCCACAATCGAAATCCCAAGCGGCCGGCGTAATTCCGAGCCCGTACCTCCGCCGATCGCGAGCGGCAAGCCACCCAGCAACGCAGCCATGGTGGTCATGGTAATGGGCCGGAAGCGGAGAATACACGCCTGAAAAATGGATTCTTCCGGACTCTTGTTTTCCTTACGCTCGGCCTCCAGCGCGAAGTCGATCATCATGATGGCATTTTTCTTGACGATTCCGATCAGCAGAATAATGCCGATGAGAGCGATCACGCTCAATTCGGTGTGGAAGAGTAATAGCGCCAATAGCGCGCCCACTCCCGCCGAAGGCAGCGTGGAAAGAATGGTGATGGGGTGAATCAGGCTCTCGTACAAGACGCCCAGAACGATATAAACTGCAACCAGCGCGGCCGCGATCAGGATTGGTTCATTCGAGAGCGATTGTTGAAAGGCCTGCGCTGTCCCCATGAAACTTCCATGGATGTTTTGCGGCAGGTTCACCTCGCGCTCTGTCTCGGCGATGGCGGTTACTGCGTCTCCCAAAGCCACACCGATGGGCAGGTTAAACGAGAACGTCACCGACGGGAACTGTCCCTGATGATTTATGGACAGCGGCGCAGTATCCGATGCGAAGTGCGTGAACGCGCTGAGCGGCACCTGCGCGCCATTATTTCCGCGAACGTAAATCTGCTTCAGCCCGTCGGGATTTTCCCAAAAGCGCTCGGAGGCTTCCATCACCACGTGATATTGATTGAGGGGCTGGTACATGGTGGAGACCTGGCGCTGGCCAAATGCATCGTACAGTGTGTCATCGATGAGCTGGGCTGAAATGCCCAGCCGCGCGGCCGTCGGGCGATCGATGACAAGAGAGGTTTCGAGGCCCTTGTTTTGCTGATCGGAATTCAGGTCAACGATTTCCGGTAGGGCCCGCAGTTTATGTTCGACAATCGGCGCCCAGTGATTGAGATCCTGCACGCTATCGCTCTGCAAGGTGAATTGGTATTGCGCGGCGCTACCGCGTCCGCCAATGCGAAGGTCCTGCACGGGCTGCAGGTAAAGCGTGGCACCTGGAATGCGCGCCGTCTGCCCCCGCAATCGCGCGATTACCTGATCCGCGGTCATTTTATTGCGCTCGTTGGACGATTTAAGCGTTATAAACATGGTTCCCGTATTGATCCCGCGGCTGAAACCGCCGGAACCACCGGTGTACGCGCTCAGGCTATCCACGGCGGGGTCGCGCATCACCACATTCACAATCTGAAGCACGCGCGTCCGCATGGCCTGGAAGGAAGTGGCTTGATCGGCCATTATCTGTCCGGACAAGCGGCCGGTATCCTGCTGCGGGAAGAATCCCTTGGGGATTATCACGTACAAATAGACGGTCAGCGCAAGGGTGGAAAGCGTCACCAGAAGCATCAGGGGCTGATGCCGCAGCACCCACCGCAACGAGAGTTCGTAGCCGCGATGAATCTTGTTGAAGACCCATTCGTTCAGCCGATAGATGCGGCCGTGTTGTTCCCGCTCGTGGCTCCGCAGCAGCCGAGCGCACATCATAGGAGTGGTAGTGAGCGAAACCACCAGCGAAATGAGGATCGCCACCGATAGGGTAACGGCGAACTCGCGGAACAAACGTCCCACGATGCCGCCCATCATGAGAATTGGAATAAACACGGCCACCAGCGAGATACTGATGGAAAGCACCGTGAAGCCGATCTCCTGCGCCCCCCGCAGCGCTGCCTGCATGGGTTTCATTCCTTGCTCAAGATAGCGGGTTATATTTTCTATAACAACGATGGCATCGTCCACCACGAAGCCGGTCGCGATGGTGAGCGCCATCAAGGACAGATTGTCCACGCTGTAGCCCATCAAATACATCACGGCGAAGGTTCCAACGAGCGATACCGGGACCGCGACGCTCGGGATAATGGTGGTACGGATGCTGCGAAGAAAGATAAAAACCACCAGGATCACCAGGCCAATTGAGATCATCATGGTGTATTGCACATCTTCGACGGAGGCGCGAATGGTGACGCTGCGGTCGAGCACCACGGAAAGATCGATTGCAGCCGGGATGGCGGCTTTCAACTGAGGGAGCAATGAGCGGACGCGATCCACGGTGGCGATGATGTTGGCTCCCGGCTGCCGGAAAATAATCACCAAGATGGCCGGCTTCCCGTTGGCGATTCCGGCCACGCGAATATCCTCCACTGAGTCAGTGACGTTGGCGATATCGGAGAGCACCACGGCGCCGCCGTTCTTATAAGCCACCAGAAGCGGTTTGTAGTCGTCAGCTTTCAGCAGTTGATCGGTTGTATTCAGCTCCCAAACGCGATGCTGGATGGCCAACTCGCCTTTCGGACGATTTGCGTTTGCGGATCCCAACATGGCGCGGACATCTTCCAGGTTGAGACCGTAGTTGTTGAGTACTGTCGGATTGACTTCCACCCGAACCGCCGGCAGCGCGCCGCCACCGACGAACACCTGCCCGACGCCGCTCACCTGCGAGAGCTTCTGCTGAAGAATGGACGAAGCCTCGTCGTATAGGCGCGCTGTATCAATGGTGCTGGATGTAAGCGCCAGAAACAGGATTGGCGCGTCCGCCGGATTCACTTTTCGATAGGTGGGAGCGGTGGGAAGATTGGTGGGCAATTGTCCCCGCGCCGCATTGATAGCCGCTTGCACATCGCGCGCCGCCGCATCGATATTCCGCGTCAAATCGAATTGCATGGTGATGCTGGTGCTGCCGAGGTAGCTGGTGGAGGTCATCTCGGTGATGGAAGCAATCCTCCCGAACTGGCGCTCCAACGGCGTAGCGACGGAAGAGGCCATGGTTTCCGGGCTCGCTCCCGGCAGCGCAGCCTGGACGGAGATGGTCGGAAATTCAACCTGGGGAATTGGGGAGACGGGCAGGAAGGTGTAGGCGATGCCGCCGGCCAGCGCGAGCGCGGCGGTCAACAGCGTGGTTGCGACCGGTCGGTGGATGAACGGCGTCGAGATACTCATGGAAGCGATCCTCGCCTCGCTTGAGGCACCGCTTCCTTACGGTCGCGGCTCGGAAACGCCGGTTGATGTCTACGATCGCCTGTTACCGAGCCGCGACCGTGAGGGAGCGGTTGGCTGGGCGTCATGCCTCGACCTCACGCCGCCGGAAACGGCGCGCCATCCGATCGAATGCCAGGTAAATCACGGGTGTGGTGTACAAGGTCAGAAGCTGGCTGAAGATCAGTCCACCCACGATCGCGATACCGAGCGGCCGGCGCAACTCCGCTCCGGTGCCGGTGCCGAGCGCGAGCGGAACACCGGCCAGGAGCGCAGCCAGCGTAGTCATGATAATGGGCCGGAAGCGCAGCAGGCTGGCCTGGTAAATAGCATCCAGGGGTTCTTTGTTCTCCTTACGCTCGGCTTCCAACGCGAAGTCGATCATCATGATCGCGTTCTTTTCCACGATGCCGATCAACAGGATGATGCCTATAAGCGCGATAACGCTGAAATCCTGGCCGGTCAGCATCAGAGCCAGAAGAGCGCCGACGGCAGCAGAGGGCAACGTGGAAAGGATGGTTAGAGGATGAATGTAGCTCTCGTAAAGAACGCCCAGTACGATGTAGACTGTCACCACCGCCGCTAGAATCAGAATCGGCGTATTCGTCAAGGAAGCTTGGAACGCCAGCGCTGTTCCCTGAAAACCTTGCTGGATGCTGGCAGGCATATTCAACTGTTTTTGCACACGGTCCACGGCGCTCACCGCGTCTCCCAAGGATTTCTTGGGCGCGAGATTGAAAGAAATGGTGACAGCCGGAAACTGGCCCTGATGATTTACAGCCAGCGCCGCTTTGTCCTGCTCAAAATGCGTGAACGCGCTGAGCGGCACTTCGCCGTTCATGGCCGATCGGATGTAGATATCGCGCAGAGCGTCCGGGCCTACCTGGAAGCTCGGCTTCACCTCCATCACCACGCGATACTGGTTCAACTCAGTGAACATGATCGCGATCTGACGCTGGCCGAACGCGTCGTAGAGCGTGTCGTCGATCATCTGCGGCGTGATGCCTAATCGGGAGGACGTGGCGCGGTCAATTACGAGGCGCGCCTGCAACCCCCCATTCTGTTGATCGCTCGCCACATCGCGCAGCTCGGGCTCGGCTTGCAATTTAGCCACGAAGCGCGGAACCCAGTCGTTCAACTCCTTCACGTCGGGATCTTCCAGGCTGTATTGAAACTGCGTGCGGCTGACGCGATCCTCCACCGTCAGATCCTGGACGGGTTGCATGTACAACGTGATTCCCTCTTCGGCCGCGAGCTGAGGCTGCAATCTGCGGATGATGTCGCTGGCGCTGATTCCTCGTTCTTCGATGGGCTTCAGGTTGACGAGAATCCGTCCGCTGTTGACAGTAGTGTTGGTGCCGTCGATGCCAATGAAAGAAGACAGGCTCTCCACCGCTGGATCTTTGAGGATTACCTTTGTAATAGCTTGCTGCCTTTCAGCCATGGAGCTGAAGGACACCGACTGTGGAGCTTCCGAAATCCCCAGAATCACGCCCGTATCTTGCACCGGGAAGAAGCCTTTAGGGATGATGTAGTACAGATAGCCCGTCAACACCAGCGTGGCGAATGCCACCAAAAGCGTCTCGCCCTGGTGCTGGAGAACCCAACCGAGAGTCCGGCCATAGAAGGCGATGATGGCTTCGAAGACGCGCTCCGATTTGCGATAGAACCAGCTTTGCTCGGACTCGGATTTATGATGCAAAAGCCGGGAACACATCATCGGCGTCAAGGTCAGCGAGACCACCGCGGAGATCAGAATAGTGGCGCTCAGCGTAATGGCGAACTCGCGAAAGAGCCGCCCCACCACGTCGCCCATAAACAGCAACGGTATCAGCACCGCGATCAACGAAACCGTGAGCGACAGAATAGTAAACCCGATCTGCTCCGCGCCCTTGAGAGCAGCCTGCAATGCCGGTTCTCCCGCTTCGATATAACGCGCGATGTTTTCGATCATCACGATGGCGTCGTCCACCACAAAGCCGGTGGAGATGGTCAAAGCCATCAGCGTGAGGTTGTTCAGGCTGAAGTTGAGCAGATACATTACGCCGAAAGTTCCCACCAGCGACAGGGGAACGGCGACGCTCGGGATCACTGTGGCGGCGAACGTGCGGAGAAACAGGAAGATCACCATCACCACCAGTCCGATGGTGAGCATGAGCTCGAACTCAACATCCCGAACCGAAGCGCGAATGGTGGTGGTGCGGTTGGTCAGTACGGCGACGTCCACGGCCGCGGGCAGGGAAGCGCGGAGTTGGGGCAGCAACTTGGTGACGCGGTCCACCACGGCAATGATGTTGGCGCCGGGCTGGCGCTGGATGTTCAGAATCACGGCCGGCGCCTCATTCATCCAAGCGGCTTGTCTGATATTTTCCGCGCTGTCGATTACGGTGGCGATGTCTGAAAGAACCACCGGCGCGCCATTACGATACGCCACCACCAAGGGGCGGTAATCGGCGCTGGTAAGAAGCTGATCGTTCGCGCCGATGGTGTAATCCTGCAGCTTGCCGTCGAAATTTCCTTTGGCCTGATTCACGCTCGCGGCTGCTACGGCGGTTCGTAGATCCTCCAGGTTCAGCTTGTAAGACGAAAGCGCCGTCGGGTTGGCTTGGATTCGAACGGCTGGCTTCTGCCCACCGCTGATGCTTACCAAGCCCACGCCCGACAACTGCGAGATCTTCTGCGCGAGACGCGTATCGGCCAAGTCCTCAACCTTGGTTAACGGAAGCGTGTTTGAAGTCAGCGCCAAGGTCATAATTGGCGCGTCGGCGGGATTGATCTTGTTGTAGATGGGCGGATTCGGCAGATTAACCGGAAGGAAATTGGAGCTGGCGTTGATAGCGGCTTGGACTTCCTGCTCCGCCACGTCGATGTTCAAGCTCAAAACGAATTGCAGCGTGATGATGGAGCTTCCGGCGGAACTGATGGACGTCATCTGGTTCAAGCCGGGCACCTCTCCGAACTGGCGTTCGAGCGGCGCCGTGACGGACGATGCCATCACCTCCGGACTCGCTCCTGGATAATAGGTCACCACCTGGATGGTGGGATAATCCACTTCAGGAAGGGCTGAGACGGGCAACTCGCGATACGCGACGCCACCCACCAGCAAAAGCCCCACCATCAGCAGAGCTGTAGCGACCGGTCGCTCGATGAACGGGCGGGACGGGCTCATGCGCTATCCTTTGTGGCTTGCACCCGCGGATTTTCCGGCGGGATGTCCGCCCTTCGGCGCGGCGTTTCCCTTGCCGCCGACCGAAACTTTCGCTCCGGGCTGTAGTTTATCGACGCCGTCGATCACCACCACGTCGCCGGCCTCAAGACCTTTGTCGACGGCGGACTGGTCGCCCTCGGTGAGGCTCGAGACGATGTTTCGCACATCTACCGTGTTGTCGGATTTCACAACGTAGACGTACATGGAATCCGGGCTGCGCTGGATGGCCGCCGCGGGAACAATCACAACATTTCGTTTGGTGTCCAGCAACAGGCGCGCGTTCACGAACTGGTTAGGGAAGAGTTTGTCGTCTTCATTTGGGAAACTGGCCTTGAATCGGACTGTTCCGGTGGTCTGATCCACCTGGTTGTCGATGGTGAGCAGCATTCCGGATGCGAGCTTATTCTTCATATCCCGATCCCACGCTTCGACAGACAGCCTAGCTCCAGCTCGCATCTTCTGGGTCACAGCCGGGAGATTATCCTCGGCGATATTGAAGATCACGGCGATGGGCTGAAGTTGAGTGATAGCCGCCAGGCCGTTGACATCGGCCGCATGTACCATGTTGCCCTGATCCACCATACGCAAGCCGATCCGCCCACTGAGCGGGCTGTGGATGTCGCAATACACCAGTTGCAGCTTGGCGCTGTCGATGGTGGCTTGGTCGCTCTTGATGGCGCCCTCGGATTGGCGCACGGTTGCCACCTGTGTATCGAGCTGTTGTTTGGGAATGGCGTCCTGACTCATCAGAACCTGATATCGAGTAAGATCCACCTTGGCGTTATTCAGCGTGGCTTCGTCGCGCGCCATTTGCCCTTCGGCTTGCTCCAGTTGAACCTGATAAGGGCGCGGATCGATTTTAGCGATCAGGTCGCCGGCATGCACCAACTGCCCTTCTTCGAAAGCCACTTTGATCAGTTCGCCGTCAACACGAGTTCTGACAATGACGGTGTTGAATGCGGTTGCGAGTCCGAGCCCGTTAAGATAGACACCCATGCTTCCACGGGCGGCTGTGGCCGTCACCACCGGAATGGCGCGTGCGGCCGGTCGCGCGGCCGATTTTGTGGCTGCAGCGTTCTGGCTGTTGCGTCGGACCAGATAGTAGCTCGAAAGGGCTATCACAAAAAGTACGGCAAACCAGACCCAGACCCCGCGTTTCTTTCGCGGCTGGACCGGGTTCGGCGAGCGTTTTGTGGCCGGTTCATGCAATGTCGTGGCGCGCGTTTCTGGCGTTGTCATTCGGATCGTGGACTCAACTTCGCTAGTCTTAATTGACTCTCGATTCCTCGGAGACGTTACTCATGGCGTGTGGGGCAGGTTGCCAACCTGCGCGCCGAATGCCAATCGGCGCCCGATTGCGCGGTTAACAACCGCGCGCAGGATGCCATCCTGCCCCACAAGACGATCGCTAAGTTGTTGAAACAGTGGAGTGTAAGGGGCTAGAAACGTTCCTTATTGATAATGTTTGACCTTCATGTTATCTCTAGATATGGCCTCAACTGTCTGGAAAGGGCACCTTACTTTTGGGCTCGTTTCGTTTCCCGTGAAGCTGTTCACCGCTGCGCGCGGCGACACCATCAGCTTCAATCAGCTTCACAAAACCGACAACTCGCGCATCAAGCAGGTGCTTTACTGCCAGGCCGAAGACAAGCCCATTCCGCGCAGCGAAATCGTGAAGGGTTACGAATACGAGAAGGACCGGTACGTGGTGATCGAGGATGAAGACATCAAGAGGATGGCGCCATCGTCGGCGAAGGTGATGGAGATCCTCGAATTCGTGAAGACTACAGAGGTGGATCCGGTCTATTTCGAGAGTTCCTTCTATATGGCGCCCGATGACGCGGGCGAAAAGCCCTACGCCTTGCTCTACGACACGCTCAAAAAGACGGGCTACGTTGGCGTAGCGAAGATCGCAATGCACAATCGCGAGCACATCGTCATCTTCCGGCCGGGAACTAGCGGTCTGATGATGCACACCATGTACTTCGCCAATGAAGTTCGCAAGGTGGAAGAATTCCGGACGGACATTAGCCTGGTGAAGGAGCAGGAAGTGAAGCTGGCAGAAATGCTGGTGCAATCGCTGGCCGCGCCTTTCGAACCGGAGAAGTACAAGGACACCTATCGCGAGAATCTGCAGGCGCTGATTGAAGCCAAGATCAAGGGCCAGGAAGTGGTGACGCCGCCGCAGGCCGAGCCGTCCAAGGTGATCGACATCATGGAGGCGCTGAAGAAGAGCCTGGCGATCGCGAAGAAGCCCGTAGCTTCGGAAGCGGAAGCGCCGAAGCAGAAGGCAGAAGGCAGAAAGCAGAAAGCGGCAAGATAAGAAGAATTCAGAATCCAAGAATTCAAGAAGCCGAGGAAGGTGGTGCGGCGCCATGCGCCGTATCTCTGATCAACTCCTCGGCATACAGAGCTCCTGCCGCTGTCTCTTCGTGCTTGAAGAAAACGTAGACGTCCTGGCCCTGGCTCAGCAACTGTTCGGCTCGTGCGGCGATCTCTTTGCGATCTTCTGGGGTGTACTCCGGCATGCGCAGGCGCGAGTAGACGAAGTTGGCCGTTATCACTTCGGGTATCGTGAGCTTTTCGGATTCGGCCAGGCACAACGCGACGCCGTGTTTTTCTAGCAGCCGATACACCGGATCCACGAGCCATGATACGTGGCGGAATTCGAAGGCATAGCGCATATCCGGCGGAAGCGTACTCAAAAAATCGGCTAGCAATGCTTCATCGCATTTCATCGCCGGCGGGAGCTGGAACAATACGGGACCCAACCGCCGGGCTGCTCTCAGCGGATCGATGGCTTTGAAAAACACCTCAGTGAACTCGGATGGTTTCAATCGCAGGATGTGCGTGATCCGCATGTGCGCCTTGAGCGGAAATACAAATCCCGCCCGCGTTTCGTTGACCCAGTTCTCCAGCGTTGAGACGGAGGGCAGCCGGCGGAAAGTGTAATTCACCTCCACCGCGTTTAGCCGCCCGGAGTAATAGCCGAGGAATTTCTTGGATGGCAGCTTGTCCGGATAGAAATCGGGTTTCCAGCTTGCGTAAGCAAATCCGGACGTGCCGGCGTAGAGATTGGGCATGGTAATCTAGCATTCTATCTGGACGCGCGTCATCCTCAAAACTGTTGCCGCAAACCCGCGCCGCGACGGTGAGCGACCGTAAATAGCCTGTAGTGGATTTCGGGTTGTAAACGGTCTTAGGAATATCCCGGCGACGGCTTGCGCTGGCTGATTCGATTATGATACCCGCCGGTGATCTGATTCGGAAGTTAGGCAGCAGTGGGCTTTTTGCTCTGTTGTTGGGCCGTCCGGAGTCCTCCTTGGCAAGGAGGGACATTCCCGTGCGGCAATGGATCACGGACCACGACCGGGAGCAATTCCGCGCCGAGGGCCATATGGTGATACGAAATGTGGTTCCTGCAAGCATCACCCGGAACGCAGTTCGTGAGATTGCCGCCTTCGTCGGCGCGGACCTCGCTGACAGCTCGACATGGTATGGCGGCCCTCCGGAGCTGGATGGCGTTGTCCCGATGCATCATGCCCAGTCGCTCTGGGACATCCGGCAGTGCCCGAATCTCTACCAGCTCTTTACGGAGTTCTTCGGGACCCCGCGGCTCATGCTGGATATCAACCGGTGCATTTTTCGGCCGCCTGTTCGCCCGGCCTTTCCGGACGCCGGTCAGGGAACCATTCATTGGGACACCGACCCGATGGCGCCCGAAGAGCCGTCTGTGCAGGCCGTCGTATTGTTGACCGATGTTACCCGCGATGGGGGTGGTTTCCAGTGTCTGCCTGAGATTTATCGAAACCTGGACGCGTGGCTTCAAAGGTACGGGATCAAGGACGATTTTAATTTCTTCGAACCAGGGCTGAATCACTTGAAGACGACTCAAATCGCGGGTAAGGCGGGCGACGTCATTTTGTGGTCCACCAAGCTGCCGCACGGCAGTGCCGCCAATTTGTCTAGCCGGCCAAGGATCGCGGCGTTCGTTACGTTGCAGCCTCCCGACGATTATGAACAACTCCGAAACTCGCTGATGACGTGGTGGCTGACCAAACGAGCGCCCGACCAATGGCGGGGCATGCCGGGACAAGTTGATCCTGAGTCGGGAGCCCCCGCAGTGCTTTCCGAGCTAGGCTTGAAGCTGATCGGAGCGCGGCCCTGGTAGGATCGGAGGCGGAGATCCGAACGGTTCGTAGCGCATCCGACGGAGCAAGGGAAGCATCCAATACAATAGTTTAAGCTGCTGTGACACCGCAAACCCCCAAAAAACGTTCGTCCGAACGGCTGCGCGAATTGTGGCCGGATATCATGGAACTGGTCCGCCCGCGGCGCGGCATACTAGCTCTGGGCTTTCTGATGATGGCCATCGGCACGCCGTGCGGTCTGGTGCTGCCCGCATCCACGAAATACCTGGTGGACGACGTAATCGGCAAGAAACAGATTCATCTGCTGCTGCCTCTGGTGATGGTTGTCATGGCTGCCACGGTGATCCGGGGAATTACGTCGTACGCGCTCACACAACTGGTTTCGAAGGCCGGGCAGCGCCTGATTACCGAGCTTCGACGCAAAGTGCAGACGCACGTGGCTCACCTTCCCGTGGCATACTACGACTCCAACAAGACCGGGACACTGGTGGCGCGAATCATGAACGACGTGGAGGGCATCCGCAATCTTCTGGGCACGGGATTGATCGAGTTTGTGGGCGGAGTGCTGACCGCAGTGCTGGTGTTGGGCTACCTGCTTTACCTCAACTGGCTGTTGACAGTGATCGCGCTGGCAATCGTGGTGGGGTTCGCGCTGGTGCTGCGCAAGGCTTTCGGAATTATTCGGCCTATTTTTCGTGAGCGCGCCAAGATCAATGCCGAGGTTACCGGCCGTCTCACGGAATCGCTGGGCGGCGTGCGGGTGGTGAAGGGCTACCATGCCGAAGCGCAGGAGGAGGCTGTCTTTGCCGCGGGGGTTCAACGGCTGCTCGCCAATGTGCTGAAGTCCCTGACAGCAACCTCTGTTATGAGCCTCTCTGCCACCGTGCTGATGGGCGTGGTGGGCGCGCTCATTATGTACGTGGGTGCGCGCCAGATTCTCGCCGGCGCCATGACGCTGGGCCAGTTCATGACCTTCACAGCCATGCTGGCGTTTATGATCGCGCCCATGTTCCAGATCGTCGGCATTGGAACGCAACTCACGGAAGCGCTGGCCGGCCTGGAGCGGACGCGCGAAGTGATGCGCGAGCGTCCGGAGGACGAGGATCCGCGCCGCACCGTTTCGCTGCCAACCATCACGGGCCAGGTGATTTTCGATAATGTCAACTTCGCTTACGACGCCGGCAAGGACATTTTGAAAGAGTTCTCTTTTCGTTCCGAGCCTGGAACCGTGACGGCTCTGGTGGGTCCCTCGGGATCCGGTAAATCCACCACCATCGGCCTGATCTCGGCATTTCATTCACCCGAAGCTGGGACCATCCTAGTGGATGGTGTTGATTTGTCCACAGTGCGGCTAGATTCGTACCGCACGCAACTGGGCGTGGTGTTGCAGGAGACTTTTCTCTTTGATGGGACCATTCGCGAAAACGTCGCCTTTGCGCGCCCCAATGCAACTGAACAGCAGATCATGGAGGCGTGCCGGATCGCTCGCGTGGATGAGTTTGCCGAGGGCTTCGAGAAAAAGTACGACACCATCGTCGGCGAGCGCGGTGTCAAGCTTTCCGGCGGCCAGCGGCAGCGCGTTTCCATCGCCCGGGCGATCCTGGCGGATCCGCGGATACTGATTCTGGATGAAGCGACCTCGAGCCTCGATTCGGAGTCCGAGGCAATGATTCAGGAAGGTCTGAGATACCTGATGCAGGGACGAACCACTTTCGTGATCGCGCACCGGCTGTCCACAATTCGCCGAGCCGATCAGATTCTGGTGGTGGAGGCCGGCCGCATTGTCGAGCAGGGCACCCACGGAGAGCTGTACGCGGCGCGCGGCCGTTACTATGATTTGTACACCAAGCAGCACGGCATAGAAGCGAACTTGTTTCTGGCGCCGGGGGAGGGTGAAGAACAACCCGCCGCTGACGGAGCACGCGCTGCGCAGGCCAGTGGCACGAATGTGCTGTCGGAGGCGGTCCGGCTGCTGCGAGGCTAGACTCCTCCTGTTTTCGCTGTGGGACGGCCCCCTAGCCCGCCGTCGGCGTCAAGAATGAGGCGGCTTTCGCGGGATCGGAGCGGATTCCCTCACTACGCGCATAAACCTCCATTTGGACCATGAGCGGCACAAGTCCGAGTCGGCGACTGCGCAGCCAGGCTGGGATCTAGCGCTAAATGGCGCAGGCCCTTTTCCCCGCAACTATTTTCGTTTCCCTCTTGTCCAGTTCGTTTTCTATTGTTCAGCCTCGTCCACGATCTCCTCGCTCAAAACGAATCGATCGAGATCCGGCGCGTCTTTCGGGTTGCTCTGCGGCATATTCTTGACCATCCCAAGTGTCAATTCCACAAGGGGCATTCCCGGATTTGGTCGCTCGTCCATTGGGATAAGCAAGCGCGGAGGCACATCTTCGATTCCAACCGGAGTGCCCCAGTGCTGACTATCGACGTTCTTCAGGTGGAACTGATAAGGCCCAGGTCCAACGAGCACGAGTTTCCGAAGATGGTCATACATTCCTTGTGAAGCACCGATCTCCGCAACCTGCGTCATCCACTGAACTGTGAACTCCGCACGGAGGTCGATTCTGCTCATGAAGATGCTGATGCCCCTAATATCAAAAGGGATAGGTTCTAGAAATTGGCACTTGAGGAGAAAAGATCGTGATCGCGTCGCGACACCGGCAACTTGCACCAACTTAGCCGCAACCCATGCTTCGAGCGACTTACCGCAGTAGGACCATTCGTTTGTGTATACCGGCCCAGCTAGTATTCTTTTCTGATCGTTAGATAGGTTCGGATGGTGAAATGTTGGCGCGTGGGTAACAAACTCTACAATCCGGGTATATATCTGCTCTCGAACGACAACGCGGATTCTCTTGTCACCTTCAATCAATGCCGATAGAGCAGGAATTCCCACGCGGGCGGCTTTGCGAAGGGCGTCGGAGGTGAAACCGGAGTTGCTGCAGATCATCGCTATCGACGCACCAAGGTCTCGGCGTTTAGAGTCGAGAGCATCGATGAATGCGATACCAATGGGCCTGTTCCAATCCTTGCACTCTATGACGACCACCCGCGTAGAATCAGTTCCCTGCGGGCGAACGACTACATCAAGGTCGCGACGACCGTCTGGCCCATCAATCCAAGCTCCCACCTCGACATCAGCCGATGGAGCTATACTCTTCGCGACTAATGCAACAGCGTTTTGATAGGCTTCACCTCGCTTTGGAAGCCGCGACTGCTTCCTTGCTGAACGCTTGCGGCTTTTTGGCATAATTCGACCTCCCTCGCGAACCGACCAGCGAAAGCCGCCTTAGGGTAATGAGCGCATTGGGTCCAACACCATTCTAGCCTTGGAGTCGGCGCACTCGGCTGTATCACGGCCGACCCGCTGATGTGCACCCATGGACGCGAGACAATTCCCGCTCTGCGAAGTTGCAGCCATAGGAGAGGACACGAGACGGGATCCCGCACAGCCGAGGTCTCTTGCTAGCAACTCAAATTAGTGCTTATGCCCCGGCCCGCGCGAGTCACCCTGGACCCGCATGGCGCAAGCACGGAGAAATCTCCAGGAGTTGGAAGAAAGCTACTTCTTTCTGATGATGCGATCCAGGCTCAACGGGCCCGCGCCGGCTGTCATCAGGTACAGAAAGATAAAGCAGTACAACACGGCCAGCTCGCCACCGTTTGTGATTGGCCAGAATCCATGCGGAAAATGCGCTCTGAAGAACGCCACTGCCATTTCTCCACACAGCAAAAAAGCCACCGGCCGCGTGAACAGGCCCAGCAGAATCAGCAGGCCTCCGAAACACTCCAAAGTTCCCGCCAGCCACATTTGGGAAAAGAAGTGCGCGCGGGCTCCATGCCCCATGCCTCCGAAGAACCCGAACAGTTTCTGGAAACCGTGCAGCGAAAAAGTAAAACCGGCTACGATGCGCGCGAGCGATAGCGCATACGACTGTAATGTGCCCACGCTTTATTGAACTACATCTTGAGCAGGCTGATATTGCCGTTCGAAGTAGTCAGGTCAATCTTCGGACCGCCCCCGCCGATGGTGCCTTCCATCCTATGTTTTGACAATTCTCCGGGATGAATTAGTACATCGAAATCGCTGCGGACCGATCCGTTCGAATTGGTGGATGCATGCAGGCTGGCGCCCACGTTTGCGGGCATGCGCACGGTAATCGGGCCATTGCTAGTGGTTGCCATCACGTCGTTCTGGTGCAGGGAATCTACTTGTAGATCGATGTCGCCGTTGGATGTGCTGAGCCGAATGGGACGCCCGTTTGGCGTATCGTGCAGGCGTGCCCTAATCCCACCATTGGACGTCTGGGCCTCAAAGGAACCCTCCACGTTCTCGGCGTGCACGCCGCCGTTGGATGTGGTGAAGTTGACATCGCCCTTGACGTCTTTCACCTCGATGCTGCCATTGGAGGAGTGGGCATCCACGTTGCCTTTTATCCTGCCCAGGTGAATTGATCCGTTCGAAGTAGCCAGGTGAGCATTACCGTCGATGTCGTCCACGCGGAGAGAGCCGTTCGAGCTGGCCACGTCTTCGAGCGCCGTTTGGCGCGGAACTCGAATGACGTACTTTGCGCCCATATTTCCATGGTGTGGGTCGGGCCGGGTGGTTTTTACGCGGACCGTGTTGCCCGAGCTCGAAGCTTCAATGTGCATGGCGTTGAGCAGGCTTTCACTTTCAGCGTATTTGGTGCCTGAGATATCGACAGTGTTCTGGTCCCAACCAGTGATTTCGACCGAGCCATTGAAATTCTCAAGCACAAATCGTCCGCCCGCAGTCTGTGGGTAGGAGTAGTGGAAGTCCTCGCGGTAGCGGGAACTGTCGCCCGCAAACACCAGCGAGCAGGCGGATAACAACAACAGCAGCTTTTTCATCGATTCACCTCTCCGGTTAAGACGCATGGACGGGGAAATCGTTAGTCCGTTTCTCGTTTCTCGTTAGGTATGCTCGGCAACGAGAAACGAGGAACGAGGAACGAGAAACGTTTTTTGGTTACTCCCCGCTCTGTTGCAGGAGCTTGGCCACTAGCGCTGTCCACCCTGTTTGATGATTGGCGCCGAGTCCCGCGCCGTCGTCGCCGTTGAAATATTCGAAGAACAGGATGTTGTCGCGGAAATGCGGATCGGTCTGGAGCTTTTCCACGCCGCCAAACGCCGGCCGGCGCCCGTGTTCGTCACGCAAGAACAAGTGCGAAAGCCGCCGCGACAAGAAAGCCGCGACGTCCGCCAGATTCATCTTTACACCGGATCCAGTAGGGCATTCCACCTGAAATTCGTCGCCGAAATAATGATGATATCTTTGTAGCGATTCGATCATCAGATAATTCACCGGAAACCAGATTGGACCGCGCCAGTTGGAGTTCCCCCCAAAAGTACCGGTGGTGGATTCGGCGGGATCGTAGGCGACGCGGTACTCCTGACCATCGATATGGAGAATAAACGGATGATCCTTGTGATAACGCGAGATTCCACGGATGCCGTGAGGCGAAAGGAACTCGTTCTCGTCCAGCATGGTGGCGAGTACACGCCGAAGCCGCGACGGATGCACGATAGACAGAAGCAATCGCTGGTCCACGCCGTGCCGGGTGATGGAAGCGATGTTGCCGCACAGATCCGGCCGATGTTTGATGAACCAGTCCATACGCCGCTTGAAGCCAGGAAGCCTGTCGAGGACATCCAGGTCGAGCGTCGTCACGGCGAACAATGGAATCAATCCAACCAGCGACCGGATGCGTAAGGGAATTTTTTGGCCGTCCGGAAGGCGCAACCAGTCGTAATAAAATCCATCGTCTTCATCCCACAGGCCGCACTCGCCCAGCCGATTCATGGCGCTCGCGATATAAAGAAAATGTTCGAAGAATTTGCTCGCGATATCCTCATAGGACTGGTCGTGCGGCGTCAGCTCGATTGCGATTCTCAACATGGTCAGGCAGTACATTCCCATCCAGGCGGTGCCGTCGGCCTGTTCCAGGAATCCGCCGGTGGGAAGCGGCTTCGAGCGATCGAACACTCCGATGTTGTCCAGGCCCAGGAATCCGCCCTCGAAGATGTTGTTACCCCGCGAATCCTTTCGATTGACCCACCAAGTGAAATTCATCAGCAGCTTGTGGAACACCGCTTCCAGGAACGGGTAGTCCGGTTCGCCGGTCAGCTTTTTCGCAATCTTGTAGACACGGTAGCAAGCCCACGGATGCACCGGAGGATTGACATCGCTGAACTCCCACTCATAGGCCGGTAGCTGTCCGTTCGGCGATTCATACCACTCACGCAGTAACAGAGAGAGCTGTTGTTTCGCGAAATCGGGATCGATCAGAGCGAAGGGAATCATGTGGAACGCTAGATCCCAGGCAGCGAACCATGGATATTCCCACTTGTCCGGCATGGAAAGCACATCGTCGTTGTATACGTGAATCCAGCTTCGATTCCGTCCGTGTTTGCGTTCCGGAGGAGGCGGCGGCATGGCGGGATCGCCTTTCAGCCATTCTTCGACAACGTAATGGTAGAACTGCTTCGACCACAGCAGCCCGGCCAGCGCCTGGCGTTGCACCATACGGGCATCGTCGGAGAGGCACGCTGGACAAAAGTTGTAGAACTCGTCCGCTTCCTTGATGCGTTCGAGAAAAACTCCATCAATGTCGGGCATCGGCGCGCGTCCGGAATGCAAGCGGAAGCGCAATACCTTCGATTCACCAGGGCCCAGGTTCAGTTGGTACACGCCACAGGCCTTGGTTCCTCTTTCGTCGGAATTTACCGCGCCCTGCTCGCCTTGGATCAAGTAGCGGTGGAACGCATCTTTGACGAAGGGTTGCCGGTTAGGGGAATTCCACAAATGCTCAGTGTTACTTTCGTTTTCAGTGAATAGAAGCGGCGGGGCATCTTCGAACCATAGTTTGAAATCGCCCAGTGTCTGCTCGGAAATATGAATGGAGTGCGAATCCAGGCGGCCCAACTCCGGGCGCGGCGTGCCGTACCCCCAGCTCCAGGTATTGCGAAACCAGACAGTAGGCAGCAAGTGCAGCGGCGCGGGATCGGGCCCGCGGTTGATGACGGTGACGCGGGCCAGGATGTCGTCCGAATCGTTTTTGGCGTACTCGACGAAGATATCGAAGTAGCGGTCATGGTCGAAGATGCCGGTGTCCATCAGCTCATATTCGGGCTCAAGCCGCGAGCGACGACGATTAACTTCCAACAATTGCTTGTAGGGAAATTCCAACTGCGGATATTTGTACAAGCACTTCATGTAGGAGTGCGTGGGAGTCGAATCCAGATAATAGTAATATTCTTTGACATCCTCGCCGTGGTTGCCCTCGGGGCCTCCCAGGCCGAAGAGGCGCTCTTTCAGAATTGGATCGCGTCCATTCCAGAAGGCGAACGCAAAACAAAGGCGCTGGTGATTGTCGCAGATGCCGGCGATTCCATCTTCGGTCCAGCGATAGGCTCGCGAACGGGCGTGGTCGTGAGTGAAGTAATCCCAGGCCGTTCCATAAGCGCTGTAATCTTCGCGCGGATTTCCCCACGCGCGTTCGGTGAGGTAGGGTCCCCACCGCTTCCAATGTTTTTTTCGGTGCCGCGATTCCAGAAGGCGTGTGCGTTCATCGTGCATCCTCTTTACCATAGCGAAGGGACTGGGGGCTAGGGACTAGGGACTGTGGATGGTTGCTGGTTGCTGGTTGCT
>PMUN01000049.1 GCA_003166875.1 Bryobacterales bacterium
CGGGAAACCGGCATCCCTACCGCGACCTCCCTGGTCTGCGCGGTCCCCCTGGACCCGCTCTTCTGTAACGAATGAGTTTCATCCAATCCTAGCGAGCCGACGAGGGCGTCGGCTGCGGTCCAGGGGGACCGCCCCACAAACGAGCAAAATGAAAACGAAGTGACATTAGGATTAAGAGCTCCCGACTCACCAAATCGCGCGAAGCGTGGCAGGCAAACATTCAAGGATAGGGAAACGGAGCCGCCGACGAGTGTGCGAACTCGCCCGGATCAACTCGCTCTCAATGGCCGTTTGCATGCGGGCTTTGAGCGTCACGCGACGGTTGGCAGCAAGGATTTTCAGCTGGCGGAACAGGTCATCCGAGAGGTCAATGGATGTCCTCATAAAAACATCTTAGTGTAAATCACGATGCGGCTCCAGATGCTACGATAGACACCACGATGCTTACTCGCCGCACTCTTCTGAACGCTTCTGCTGCGCTTGCCGCCACCAGACTCGCCTCCGCGCAAGCGCCGTCCGCGCCTGCCGATTCGCCGATCGCGGCGCTCAAAAGCCGCCGCGCCGACGCCCATCCCATCACCACTGAAGAGCGGTTGGCGCGCGTGGAACGGGCGCAGCGCCTGATGCAGGAGAACAAACTGAATGCCATTGCGGTGGCCGGCGGTACTTCGCTTTTGTATTTCAGCGGTGTGAATTGGGGCAACAGCGAACGGTTGTTCGTAATGGTGCTGCCGGTGCGTGGCGAGCCGTTCTTCGTCGCGCCGGCGTTTGAAAAAGACCGGTCGCTGGAGCAGATCGCGCAGGGTCCATTCGGGAAGTCGCCGCATGTCTTTACCTGGGAAGAAAATGAGAACCCATATCAGGTGGTAGCGTTCGCTCTGAAAGAGCGTGGTCTTGCGACTGGGCGAATCGGCATCGAAGAGCGCGTCCAATATGTGTTCGCGGATGGAATTGCGCGCGCGATCCCGGCCGCCACCATCGCGAGCGCGACGGTGGTCACCTCCGGTTGCCGCATGCTGAAGAGCCCCGCCGAAATCGCGTTGATGCGGCTGGCCAACAGCGTGACGCTGCAGGCTTATGAGGCGGCTTGGAAATCGATACGCGAAGGTATGACGCAGCACGAGTTTGGAGGGCTGGTGTCGAGCGCTCATCAGAAGCTCGGATTTCAAGGCGGCGCGAGCGTGCAGGTGGGCGAGAATTCGGCGCTGCCGCACGGGTCGGTGAAACCGCAGATAATCCGCGAAGGCACCATTCTATTGATCGACGGCGGGTGCTCAGTGGAGCATTACGAATCCGACATCAGCCGCACATTCGTTCTCGGCAAACCAACCGATAAGATGAAGCAGGTTTTCGATATCGTGCATCAGGCTCAAAGCGCGGCTCTGGCGGCGGCAAGGCCGGGCGTTCTGTGCGACGCGGTGGATGCGGCCGCGCGCAAGGTGATCGTCGATGCGGGATACGGTCCGGGATTCAAATACTTCACGCATCGAGTGGGCCACGGGATCGGGATGGATGGGCATGAGTGGCCGTATCTGATCGCCACCAACACCCTGCAATCCGGCGGCAAGAGCATCGCACTGGCGGCGCAGATGACTTTTAGCGACGAGCCGGGAATCTATATTCCGGGCGAGTTTGGAGTGCGGCTGGAGGACGACATGCACATCCTGGACGCGGGCTCGGAGTTGTTTACGCCGCAGAGCCCGTCGCTCGAAGATCCGTTTGGCAAAACCTAGCGTCGGCAGGAGTGCCGACGCGGCACGCATGAGTGCGTGCACTACGTCGTTAGTTGGCGACCGTTAGATAGGCAGGGGCGCTGGCTTCGGCACCCACCGTAACGACTACTGGTTGAGTGCCGTCCGCGATACTGGTGGGAACGTAAAAGTTGACTTGAGTCACGCCCACCAGGCCCGCCGGGATCCCGATGAATTCGATTGCGGTGGGAACCCCACCCACTGTAACGGTAACGTTTTGAGACGGCTTCGGCAGATTTTCGACTGGCGTTCCAGCGCCGGGCGCCCCGCCGGTAGCTACTTGCGGCGTTACGGTCCCGGCGCCATTCAAATAAAGCGTGACGATTGCGCCCCGGTTGCCGCTTCCAATCGGCACTATGACGTTGCTCGAATCGGTAAATATGCCCGGCGAGGCCTGAACGACATTGAATTGATAGGACGTGACCATCCCGTTGTTGTTGACCTTGAGAGTTGCCTGCTGGTTCACAGCAGTCTCATATGGAATCTGAATGTTCAACTGACCCGGCGAGACGTAGTATAACGGTGCGGCTACGTTGTTCACTGTCGCGGCCACTCCGGCTGTCGAAACAGGCAGAGGGACGCTCGACGCGCTCGCGGCGGAGGGAGCGAGTTCAGATCCGAAAACGGAAAGGATCATTCCTGGCGAATACACGTGCTGGAAGGAGGCCCCGTTCGCCACTGCCAGGACAAGCGGTGTTCCTGTCGAAGTGGATGTCCCACTCACGCTCACCGTCACGGAAGCAGTCACGCTACTGGAGGAGCCTTCGCTATAGGCTGCGGTTATGGTGCCCGAGCCCGCCGGTAATTGATTGCCGCTCACAGATAAGGTGGCGGTAGCAGTTCCGCCCGATCCCACTAGCGCGGCTGATCCGAGCGATGTGCCGCTCACCGAGAAGTGCACTGTCCCGGTTGGCGTCGCACCGTTGGCGCCCACTACAGTTGCGATCAGAAACACAGAATCGGTAACGGACAGAGTGCGCAAATTGGTCATGAGGGTTATGCTCGCAGCGGTGGGAGGAGGAAGGGTGCTGGTCCCGCCCTTCCACGCCGTGATCAACCTGTAGACATCCACGGAACCAAGTCCCGTTACTTGATCAAATCCCTTTCCCGCGCTGTAGCCTACCGCAGTACTTGTGCAGCCTGATGAAAAGCGGCCGCCGCACGGCACTGTAACAATGTTGTTGCCGGTGGTAATGTCGTGAAATGCATTGGGTGCGGTCTGGGCAAGGGAATAAAGCTTGGGGTTGATATTGCCCACTCCGGGTGACGACTGCGCGCCGATGGACACCAGATACTGATTCAATAAAGTAATAATTCCAGCGAACGTAGGCGCGGGAACCGAGGTTCCGCCGAAAACCTGCAGACTGCCACCGGTGTAAACAAAATATCCGTCGTGATCGGCCGAGGCGGACAGCGCGACATCGGGCACGTCTCTGGCGTTGTCCGCAGGCACGCCCGGTCCGGTTTGCCAGGAAGGTTTCGGGAAGTAAATGCTGGCGCCGCCCCCACTGGCGGAAGGGGTCCCATCGATGGCGCTGTCGTTCCAGGACGTTTCCGGAATATAAGACAGCGCGGACTCACCGGTGGCGGAGTTGGTACCGCTCCAGAATTGCGTGCCGCCTTCGGCAAACTCCGTTCCGCCCACGCTGGTGACTTCCGGGACCGAGCCAGGCATGTCCACGGACAAGCCGGGATTCTGCGTATCGTCGCAGTCCGCGCCCCCAGTATCGCCGGAAGCGGAGAACCAAGTCATGCCCTGGGAGTTGGCCTGTTGTCCCATTTGCTGGAACGAAGAAGCATCCGAACTGGGAGTCTCCAGTTCACACGAACCGTAACTTTGGCTGATTACGGGCGCTAAGGCCTGGTCGATTGCGTACTGCACCGATTGAATCACATCCGACGAGTACACAAACAGGATTGTGGCGTCTCTCGCCACGGCGCCCGACCATTCCAAATCCAGATCCGCTTCGGACAAGTCGCTGGAGCTGATTCCCGGGTCCTGTGCACCCGGAACCAGGAGGGGTTGAGGATTGTTGGCGGGCAGGCCGTAACTCGACCGGAAGTGTTGGATGTCCGAAAGATTGATCTGGGTTTGCCCGGCGATGACGAGCGATTGTCCTTTTCCATTGATACCGGCGGTATAGAGCGGGGCGATGTCGTAGATGGTGGCGAGATCGTCAGGTGCGATGAAAGTCTCTCCGTCGCCGGAGGTATAGTGCGGCGTGAGCGTAGTCTGCGCCGTTGGTTTGCGAGAAATAATTCTGGCCTTCATGCGGAAGTCGTTCAGGCCTCGGATCGCTCCTACAACTCCGGCGAGCGCCGCCGGCACGGAGGGTTCCGTAGCGTTCGCAAAATGTTTCTCGCCATCCGAAACGTATTCATGGATTTCGGTTTGAAACGCGCCTTCAAATCGTGCGGCCTCTCCATTGACGGCAATCCAATTCCGTCCGCGCGCGATAGCCGCGATGCTGAGTCCCTGTCCTTGGAGCCATGTGACGATCTGATTCAAATCGTCTGTGCTAACACCAAAGCGCTCCGCGTATTGCTCAGGCGTCAGCCAGTGATGGTAGTTCGCAGAACCGGGGGTCTGCTGGTCTTTGAGTAGTTGCTGGAGATCGGCATGTTGGCTTTCCGATTGCGCCAGCATCAATGTGACATAGGACATTTGGAGCGACGGCGCGACTCGTCCTTGATCATCCTCCGGCCGTGCCTTGGGATGAATGTGGCCGCTGAGGACAGTGCGCTCGCGATTATCGATTCCCCTCGTAATGCGGCTCTGCTGCGCGTTTGCGAAGCCGGTCACGAAGGATAGCGTACACAGCACTATTATCGAGCGCGTCGCAAAACGGTAGCAGAGGGATTTCGAGTTCATTATTGTCTCTCAACGGATAGATCGCGAACGAGTAAGGTTCAAACAGAGCTCAGTCCGGACGCGGGCGGCGGGCGGGACTTTCCTTGCTCTGTCCCTATTATGACGCGATCCGGCGAGGGTTGGTTGCGTCTCATCGTGGGCCACTCCAACGCTCACCGTTACAGGGATTATCGGTTGCGTCAAATTGCGCCTTTAGCTCGACCTTTGTGGCGCTCCCTTCCGGTCGCGGCTCGGAAAGATGCGTTTACCGAGCCGCGACCGGAAGGGAGCGCCGCACTTTGCGCCCGGATTAGCTTAATGACCTGGACCACCACCTTCGCGTCCAAAGCCGCGCCCGAAACCGCGGCTCTGACTTAGGGTGTTCTGCTGAGCGGTGTTAAGAATGGCGTAGAAAGCGGCATCGGCCTTATTCTGTATCGCCAGAATCTGGCCCGTCAGCACTCCGATGTTTGTGGACACGGACTCGATGGTTGCCTCATCGTTCGCCTTCACCGCAGTCTGTAAGGATTGCCGGCCGGCGCGCAGGCTGGTCTCGATGGGTGTAACCAGGCTGAGTGAATTGGTAAAGATCGTGGTAGCCTGAGTCGCCTGGCTGCTGTTGAGAGTGAGAAGTTTGGTCAGCCGTGCCACCCTGTTCGCCACGATTGTGGCCGGATCGGGAGGCGTGGACCCGGTCATCACGCCGAACGGGCGTTGAGCCAAGACCGTTGCGGCCAGCACGGCGGCAACCGCGGTCATTTTGGATAGCGTCTTCATAAACTTTATTGCTCCTATTGGACTTGTCTTAAAGTCCTCCGATAAATTGACAAACACGCTTTCGACCCGGTATGTCGCAGGACTTTAAGGTTCTTTACGCAGTTTTTCGTATCGTTACCATGCAGCTTCTCATCCTGCTACCATCAATCGACATGACCGTCCGAGTAAACTTCAAAGGCTTAATGACCGTAGCCGTGCTGCTGGCGATGGCGTTGGCGGCTTCGGCAGTGGAGCCCGCTCCTCGGTTTCATGCAAAATCGATGGACGGCGAGAACTTTTCGAACGAATCGGTCAAAGGGAAAGTGGTTCTGCTTCAGTTCTGGGCAACCTGGTGCAAGTATTGCCGGGGCGAGCAACCTGTGGTGGATCAACTGACGCGGGAGTTTGCCGATCGCGGCCTCGTGGTTCTGGCAGTGGACTTCATGGAACCGAAAAAAACGGTCAAGAAATACCTGGAAGGAATGCCACGGGCGTGCAAGGTCGTCCTTACAGAGGACACGAATCTCGCGGCGATGTACCCAACCCGCTCCTTTCCTCTTTATGTGGTGATTGACCGGGATGGAAACGTAGCCGGAACGCAGAGAGGCGCGGGCGGCGCGGGCGCGCTCAGAAGGCTGCTGAGTAAGGCGGGGATGGAGTAGGTTCCGGCGACTTTCGGGGTTACTATTCAAACAGGAGCAGTCCATGGGTATTAGAACACCGTTCCTTTTTTGTTTGGCGGCGGCCTTTGTATCCGCGGCAGAGATTCCTCAGGGTGCCCACCTATTGCTGCGCATGGAGAACTCGCTCAGCACACGCACGGCGAAGGAAGGCGATTTCGTTTACCTTCGGTCAGCCAGTCCCATCGCCGTGAATGGGCAGATAATTGTTCCGGTGGGCAGTTATGTGCAAGGTGTTGTGGCCGAGACCAAGCGCAGCGGGCGTGTTAGTGGGAGAGCCGAATTGGCGATTCGTTTGGAGACGCTGACGCTGGCGCAGGGTACAGTGGTGAAGTTCGCCCCGCACCTAAATTCCGTGGATTCCGGCGACAGCGGTCAGAAGGTCACTGGGGCAGAAAACAAGGTGGAGCAGGCGCCGACCAAGGGCAAGGACGCGGCGCGCATCGCGATACTAGCCGGCACGGGCGCCTCCATCGGAGGTATCGCCGACCGTAGCTGGACTGGTGCGGGCATAGGCGCCGCAGCCGGAAGCGCTGTCGGACTTGCCACGGTGCTGCTGACGCGAGGTAAGGAAGTGGAACTGAGGCAGGGGTCGACGCTGGATGTGGTTTTCGATCGACCGATTGCAATTGAATAAAGCTCGGAAGTCGAGGAATACGAGGAAGTCAAGGAAGCCGAGGAAGATGGAATGCGCGCTGTGGCGCGCCACCTTTCTTCCGTGACTTCCTTGGCTCCCTCGACTTCCTTGACTTCTCTTCCGCTAGTCGAAATACAAAACCTCTGGCCGAATTCGGCCGTCTGAGCTCGAACACGGCCCGCACGTCATCTTATAGTCGTTCCGCAGACGACGCACCGCGTCCGGTATTGTAACCTCATCGTCCCGCTTGTGCTCTGTGGCAATGGACAGCCGCGGCTTGAACTTCGTAATGGTGGCGCGCGCTCCAGCCAATGCGTTTACCTCGGCTCCTTCTACATCCATCTTGATGAAATCCACGCGCGGCAGCCCCAGCTCGCTAACGATCTTGTCGATGGTGGTGAGCGACGCCTCGACATCGGTATGCGAACCCTCCGGTCGCAGCACCACGCTGTTGGCGGCGAAATTGGTATCGCTGACGTTCAGGCGCAGAGTTCCGTCTGAATCCCAGACGCCTTTGGGATACACGATGACGCGGTGATCGGCGATGGGCTCCGCTAGATTGCGGCGCAGACATTCTTGCGCTGGGGGCGAGATTTCGATAGACACCACCAGCTTCGCGCCCGCCTGCAGCGCCTCTCGCGTAAAATCCCCGTCGCTTGCGCCGCAATCCAGAACGATGTCGCCAGCCTGCACGAAATGCGGTCCCGTACCGTAGATGTGCGATTCCATCTCGGCCAGATTGAAAGGCAGCACGTAGCGGTTTCCTTTGGGGATCCAGAAAGGACCTTTCGGCGTATTCCAGAGCTCGAGCCCGCGATCCTGCGACACGAATCTGCTGGCGCGCAAGATGCGATCTTTCGCAATCCGCAGCGAAGCCTCTTCGTCCTGCCAGCGGACGGCATGCGAAAAGGGACAAACGGGGCTGCGTCCCGTAAGCGCCCAGGTGGCGTAGCGAAATCGGGGCCACGCAGCGTAGGCGGCCAGGATCACCGCGACTACTAACAAAAAGATCAGAAAAGGGCGAGACCGGGTTGTGGATGCCATGCGTTCCGAGCCTAATGATAACGCAAGGTTTCACTTCGGCTGGCAGGCGAAAGCGCCTGCCCCACTGGTATAGTTAAATAAGTTACTCGTTTATAATTTTTTTGAAGCTTTTTGCGGCTGGCCCGCGTATCAAAACTTAGGAACGGGATTCAATGCACCCATCAAAAATTCAGGTACTGGAAGTGGAATCTGCGCCCGCGGAGACCAGTTCCACAGGCGGTTACAAGGTATTCAATCGTATCGTGGACTGGATCACCAGTGAACGCATGCAACTGCTCAATATCACCGAGCGCATCAATGAAATCGTGCGTAAGAGCGGCATTCGTGACGGGCTGGTACATCTGCAGTCGTTGCACACCACTTCCGGCGTGTTTCTCAATGAGTGGCAGGATGCGCTCATTCACGATGTGAAGCGCTTTCTCGAAGAAGTGGCGGATCGGAGTCAGTACTACCGCCATAACGATCCCGAGTACTCGGATTGCGAGCGCAAGAACGCCGATTCGCACATGCGCGGCATGTTGATGGGCCAGACCCTCTGCCTGCAGGTAAGAAATGCGACAGTGCTCTTGGGTACCTGGCAGAGCATCATTTTCGCCGAGTTCGACGGACCTCGCAGCCGGTCGCTGGCGGTTCAGATTTCCGGCGTCTGAGCTCGGATGCCGAGGTACTTCACCCTCCATCAGGCTGAAAAACTGCTTCCCGAAGTGGAGTTCACAATCCGGGAAGCGATCTCGCACAAGGCTGCATTTCAGCAGGCCGAAGAGGAATGGCAGGATTTTGCGACCCGCATCACCATGCTGGGTGGAGTGCGGGTGGACCATTCGCAGGTTATGGATCTTAAGCGCCGGCGGGAATCGAGCGCGCTACTGCTGAAGGAAGCTGTCGAGAAGATCCAGGAATACGGTTGCGTGGTGAAGGATCTGGACATCGGCTTGATCGACTTTCCCACACTATACCGAGGCGAAGAGGTTTACCTGTGCTGGAAACTGGGCGAATCCGGAATTCAGTTTTGGCATGGAGTGCATGAGGGGTTTCGCGGGCGGAAGGCGATTGATGCGGAGTTTCTCGCCGGACATCGGGGAGAGTGAAGCCCGACAACCGGCTCCCTCAGAACCCGTGAAAAAATCGGTACAGGCGCCGACTCCCTTACGGTCGCGGTTCGGAAAGAATCATTCGTCGGGGAGGGCGACCGTTGGATCCGCGCCAGCACGCTACACCTCCTCGCGCGAAGTATTCAGCACGGAAGCCATCGCCGCCGTGAGCCGGTTCCAGCTCTCGGTTTCTGTTCGGAGCCGTTTGCGCCCAGTTGCAGTGAGCTGGTAGAACTTCGCGCGCCGGTTGTTGTCCGATGTTCCCCACTCGCTCTTGAGCAAGCCCTGGTGCTCCAGACGGAACAAAGCGGGATACAGCGCACCCTGCTCGATGTGGAACGAGCCGCCGGAGATCTGCTCGATGCGTAGCAGCACGCCATAGCCGTGGCGCGGCCCGAGCGAAACGGCCTTCAGGATCAGCAGGTCTAATGTTCCGGGCAGAAGGTCAGCCGACGGCTTGTCCATTTGTGCACTCTCCTAAACCACTAAGGAGAAGCGTAGCGGAACTCTCCTAAGTTGTCAAGGAGAGAGTTGGGCGCGCGCCTGATCGCACGACTCCAAACTGAACCGCGGCCGGCAGGGAGCGTATGGAACAGACTGGAAAACCACAACTATTGTGGTGGCGCTTCCTTCCGGTCGCGGCTCGGAATGGGCAAGCGATACAATCGAACGTGGAGAAGCTGCACTCAGAACCCGCCTGGGAGCGAATCCAGCGGAAGTTCTTCGAAACGGGCGAAGCCGCGCCGGTTCTGGCCGGACTCACTGGTCTGATTGACGAAATGGCGCTCCAGGCCTACCAGGTTTCGCTTGAGGGAGCCTTTCCCGACTCGATTGCGATGCTGGCCGTGGGCGGCTTTGGAAGGCGGGAGCTGTTCCCGTACTCCGACGTCGACATCCTAATTCTGATGGACCGCGAGTCCCAGACCGCCGGGCTGAAGGACACGCTTTCTGAGTTTGTGCGCTTGCTGTGGGATGCCGGCCTGCGGTTGAGCCATTCGGTTCACACGATTGCCGAATGCGCCGAGCTCCATGAACAGAACATCGAGCTGAACATCAGTTTGCTCGATCGCCGGCTGCTGGGCGGATCGGGTGAGCTGTACGGCAAGTTGGAGGCGAAGCTCGGGCAATTTTTCGAGCGTCACTCGCGGAGCTTGTCACAGCACCTGGCCCGCCTGGCGCGCGTCCGTCATCGGAAATACCAGGACACTTTTTATCACCTGGAGCCGGACATAAAAGAAACACCCGGCGGATTGCGCGATCTGCACCTGGTGGGTTGGCACACCAAGCTGCGAAAGTCCGACCCGGCAGCATCCGCACATCTGGCTGCTCCCGCGCGGTTCCTCGATTCCTTGCGCTGTTTTTTGCACTACCGCGCAGGGCGCGACCAGAATCTGTTGAGCTTTGAGGCGCAGGAGGACGTGACCTTACATTCCATCTCGCCGTTCCATTCGCCTGCGGAATTCATGCGCGAATACTTTCGGAACGCGCGCGTCATCGATAGCGAGGCGCGCCGCACGCTGGATTCCACTGAGAAGAGTGAAAGCTCGCTGCTCCATCAATTCCGTGACTGGCGCTCGCGCTTGTCCAACGCGGACTTCACCGTTTCGCACGAGCGCGTTTTCCTTCGAACTCCCGCGCAACTCGGAAAGGATCCAGGGCTGGCGCTCCGGCTTTTCGAATTTGTCGCGCGCCATGGAATCCCGTTGGCGGCCGAAACGGAGAGACGACTGGAAGAGAACCGGGAAGTCTTTGCGCGGTACTGCCAAACCCAGCAGCAGTTGTGGCCCGTCTTGCGCGGCATCCTTTCACTGCCGCACGCCGCCATGGCTCTACGCGCGATGCATTACACCAGCCTGGTGCAGGCGATGTTTCCCGAGTGGGAAAACATTGCCTGTCTGGTGGTACCGGACTATTATCATCGCTACACCGTGGACGAACATACGCTAGTGGCCATCGAACGGCTGGCGGATCTTGCCCACACCAAAGACCCCACGCGGCGGCGATTTGCGGAGATACTTTCTGAGATAGCGGACCAAGCGCTGCTGCGCTTTGCATTGCTGTTCCACGATACCGGCAAAGGAGACAACAGCGGCGACCATTCCCGGCGATCGGTGGATCTGGCGCGGCAAGCCATGCAGCGCATTCAAATGCCGGCGGAGGAGCAGGCTAGAGTGGAATTCTTGATTGAGCATCACCTGGATCTTTCGGCCGTGATGAATTCCCGCGACCTTCACGATCCGGCCACCGCCAGCTTGCTGGCGGAACGCATCGGCACCATCGAACAGCTCAAGCTGCTGACCGTGCTTACCTACGCCGACATCTCAGCCGTCAATCCGGCGGCCATGACTCCGTGGCGGCTGGAACAACTATGGCAAACCTATCGCGTCACTCATCAGGAGCTGGTGCGTGAATTAGAGACTGGCCGCATTCAGGAACTGCCCAAGGACCTTCCGGAGCTGGCGGCATTCATCAAAGGATTTCCAACGCGCTACCTGCGTACCCACACGCCGGCGGAGATCCAGGCTGACATTCAGCTGAAGGAACTGAGCCGGCCAACCGGCGCGGCGGTGAAGATCGAGCGGCAGGGCAGCGTGTACCGGGCAACCATCGTGGCGCGCGACAGGCCGGCGCTGTTCAGTTCGCTAGCGGGAGCACTTTCCAGTTTCGGAATGGACATTCTGAAGGCGGAGGCGTTTGCGAACACTCAGGGCCTGATTCTGGACACATTCGTATTCGCCGACCCCAAGCGCACGTTGGATCTGAATTCGCAGGAGATTGAACGCCTGGAGCAGAGCCTGGAGCGCGCGGCGCTAGGGAAGCTGAACGTAGAGCAGCTTCTCAAGGCTCGCCCAGCGCCTCCGAAACCAAAGCGCCGCACCGAGCCGAGCGTCCACTTCGATTCCGAAGCCTGCGAGACGGCGACTTTGGTGGAGATCATCGCGGAAGACCGCCCTGGACTACTCTACGATCTTGCAGCCACGTTCTCTGAAGCCGCGTGCAACATCGACGTGGTGTTGATCGACACTGAAGGGCACAAGGCCATCGATGTTTTTTACGTGGCTTCGGACGGAAAGAAGCTCAATCCGGGGTTGGAACAGATGTTGGAGAAGAAGCTGCTGGCGGCGTGCTAAAGGTCCCCTTGCTTACGCGCGGGGCTACCGTGCAGCGCAGCAACACGACAAATGCATCTTGCTTGGTAGCCCCGCGCGTAAGCAAGGGGACAAACGCGCGGGGCAATCAGCCTAAATGTCGTAGTACAGCGCGAACTCGTACGGATGCGGGCGCAACCGGATGGCATCCGCCTCATTCTTGCGCTTGTAGTCGATGAAAGTCTCGATCAGGTCTTCGCTAAATACATCGCCCTTCAGCATGAACTCGTGATCTTCTTCGAGACACGTAAGAGCTTCTTCGAGCGAAGCCGGCATAGACGGAACGCTCTTCATCTCTTCCGGCGACAGATCGTAGATGTCCTTATCGAGCGGTTCGCCGGGTTCCAGTTTGTTCAGGACGCCGTCGAGACCAGCCATCATCATCGCCGCAAAAGCGAGATAGGGGTTGGCGGCCGGATCGGGCGGGCGGAATTCAACGCGCTTCGCCTTCGGGCTGGCCGAGTACATGGGAATCCGGCATGCCGCCGAACGGTTGCGCCGCGAGTAAGCCAGATTGACTGGAGCTTCGTAGCCCGGCACCAGGCGCTTGTAGCTGTTGGTGGTGGGAGCAATGATTGCCGACAGCGCCCGGGCATGCTTCAGCAAGCCGCCGATGTAGTTCAGCGCCATGCCGCTCAATCCTGCGTAACCGTCGCCAGCGAAGAGGGGCTTCCCGCCCTTCCATATGCTCTGGTGCGTGTGCATGCCGCTGCCGTTGTCCGCGAACAGAGGCTTCGGCATGAAGGTGACGGTCTTGCCCGCAAGATACGCCACGTTGCGGACCACGTATTTGTACGTCATCATGTTGTCCGCGGATTTCACCAACGTGTCGAAACGCTGATCGATCTCGCATTGGCCGCCGGTTGCAACCTCGTGATGATGGCACTCGATGTTCAAGCCACACCGGATCATGGTTTCCACCATTGCTCCACGCAGCCCCTGGTAGTGATCCGTGGGCGGCACGGGAAAATAACCTTCCTTATAGCGCGGGCGATAGCCCAGGTTGTCTCCCTCGCGGCCGGAGTTCCAGCGGCCCTCTTCGGCATCGATGAAATAAAAGCCGGAGTGCTGATTCTGATCGAAGCGCACGTTATCGAAAATGAAGAATTCCGCTTCGGCGCCGAAGTATGCCGTGTCGCCGATACCGCTGTTCTTCAGGTACAACTCCGCTTTGCGCGCGATCCAGCGAGGGTCGCGGTTGTAGTTCTGGCGCGTGATGGGGTCCACCACGTCGCACACCATCACCAAGGTCGGGATTTCGTAGAAAGGATCGATGAACGCCGTGGATGCATCCGGCATCAAGAGCATGTCGCTCTCATTGATGGCCGCCCAACCGCGTATGCTGGAGCCATCCATTCCGTAACCATCCTGGAACGATTCTTCGCTCAGTTCCGTGATGGGATAAGACACGTGGTGCTGCAAGCCCGGAATGTCTGAAAATCGCAGATCGAGCTGCTTCACATGGTTTTTCTTGGCGAACTCCAACACTTCTTTGGGACTCATCTAACCTCCTGGGATTGGAAAATGAAAACCGGGGAACTCTCTACAATAGCGCAAACCGTGCTGGGTTAGCATCCAAATTTTTGATGCGGGTTATAAATGAAACCAGGGTGCGGCGATCTCTTGCTATGTTTATGGAATGCGAACGCTCCGGGTTACGACTCTCCTGGCTCTTGCAACGTGTGCCGGGGCTCAAAACAAAGGCATCCTGCTGGAGGATCTGACCTGGCAGGAAGCGGAAAAAGTTCTCACTCCGGATGCGATTGTCGTGATCCCCATCGGCGCCGAATCCAAAGAGCACGGACCGCACCTCAAGTTGAAGAACGATTTTCTCATCGCCGAATATCTGAAGCGTGAGGTGCTGAAAAGTGCGATGGTAGTTGTGGCGCCGACCGTTAACTATCATTTCTATCCGGCCTTCATCGAGTATCCAGGTTCCACCACGCTGCGCATCGAGACCGCGCGCGATCTGCTGGTGGATATTTGCCGGAGCCTGGCGCGCTACGGTCCGCGCCGGTTTTACGCCCTCAACACGGGGGTCTCAACCATTCGCGCGCTGCGGCTTTCAGCCGACGTGCTGGCCGAAGACGGCGTCCTTTTCCGCTACACCGACATTCTGAAAGTGGCAGAATCGGCCGAGAAACAGGTGAAGCAGGAAGAAGGCGGAACGCACGCGGACGAAATCGAAACTTCCATGATGCTTTACATCGCGCCAGACACTGTCGATATGACGAAGGCCGTGAAGGATTATCATCCGTCGCCTAAGGGTGGCCTGACGCGGAATCCGAACGGTGAAGGCGCGTACTCAGCGTCCGGAATCTATGGCGACGCAACGCTGGCGACGCGCAAGAAGGGCGAGATCATGGTGCACGCCATGGTGGAGGGGATTCTGAAAGAAATTGATGCTCTGCGTTTGGAGAAATGATCCTTTCACCGCCCTCGCCGCGGTGTCGAATTCGCTTCCATGTACGTCCGCAGCACGGCGTTGATTCGCGTTTGGTACCCCTTCTGCTTTCGCAGCCAATCGAGAAGATCCGCATCCAGCCGGATGGTGATAGGCTTCTTAGCCTCTGGCATCACAACGCGCGCCTTTTGCCAAAACTTCGCATCCGTAGGCCGCGCGTCCGGATCGCTCGCAAGGGCGAGTCGGATTTGACGATCGCTCATCGAGCGAACGCGTTTCCAGTCGCTGACTCCTTTAACCGAAGATCCGCCAGTATGCTTCTCTTTCATGCCGCTCTGCCCTCCATGCTGAAATAATTCGCCGCTCTGTCGACACGTCCGTGTAAATCACTGTGATCTCGGTTTCATTCACTATCCCTATGGCGTATACGCGGACATCGCCGTACTCGAAACGATCATCCACTCTCTCGAGCGTCGGGCCTTCAAAGATTCTGACAGCGTCCTCGAAAGCAATGCCGTGGCGGGCAATGTTCCGCTGGTTCTTCGCCGGATCCCAGGTGTAGCTCACGACCTCATATTTACATTATGTAGTTACAGAGCGGCGCCGCGCAAGGGGAATCGATCATGGACATCACTCCGGACCGTCCCAAGACCCCAGTCCCCAGCCCCCAGTCCCCCGCCCCCAGTCCCCACCCGCGAGTTACTATCATAATTCCGTTGTCCGCCAGCCCCCACATCCGGATCGCCTACCTGGTGAGCCAGTACCCGGCGGTGCATCACACGTTCATCCTGCGGGAAATTCTCGAGTTGCGGCGCTTGGGCTTCGACATTCACGTGGCTTCTATTCGCTCCGCTGACCGGCCTTTCGAGCGGCTCACTCCCGACGAGCAGGACGAACAACGCATGGCTTTCTACGTGAAGCCCAGAGGCGCCGCTGGCATACTGGCCACGAATCTGGTGGTGCTTTTCAAGCGGCCGTTCCGCTATCTCCGAGCGTTTGCCTACAGCCTGCGGCTGGCTGGCTTGAATGCGCGCGCTGCGGTGTTCAATCTCGCGTATTTGGCGGAAGCAGCGGTGATTGCCGATTGGATGCGCAGCCAGGACCTCACCCATCTACACATGCATTTCACTTCCACGGTTGGGCTGCTGGCCGGCCATCTTGCGCCTCTGCGCCTATCGGTGACCATCCATGGCCCCGACGAATTTACGGATCCGCGGAGTTTCTATCTGGCGGAGAAGATCCGCACCTTCCATTTGCTGTGCACCATCAGCGAATATGGCCGCAGCCAGTTGATGCGGTTCTCGGATCAAGCTCAGTGGGCGAAGTTCCGTGTGGCGCGCCTAGGCGTGGATCCCGCGCTTTATGCGCCGCGTCCGTTTCGCGAGAACCCATCCCCGTTCGAGATTCTCTTCGTGGGAAGATTGGCTCCGGTCAAGGGTCCGCACATTCTGATCGCCGCGCTGGACCGCCTGGTGCGCCAAGGCCGGCCGGTGCGATTGCGGTTTGCCGGCGATGGCCCGGAGCGCCCAGGGCTGGAACGCAACGTGGGCGAGCGTGGTCTCGCGCAGCATGTAATTTTCGAAGGCTGGCAGAATGCCGATCGCGTTCGCGCTCTCTATCAACAGGCCGATATTTTCGCGCTACCCAGTTTCGCCGAAGGTATTCCCGTGGTCCTGATGGAAGCGATGGCGATGGAGATTCCCTGCGTGTCGACGCGGATCACGGGAATTCCGGAATTGATCCGGGACCAATTGGATGGTCTGCTGGTTACTCCCTCAAGCGACGAAGAGCTGGCCGTGGCCATCGCACGCCTGTTGGACGATTCGGCATTGCGCCGCCAGCTCGGAAAATCAGCGCGCCAGCGAATTCTCGAAAACTACGATCTCCGCCACAACACCGCTCAACTCGGTTCGATTTTTCGCGAGTTCGAGGCGTCCGCGCAATGAGCGTTTCGAAAAGCCAGAGCGCAACCTTCACTGGCATTTACTCCGTCGCCAGAAAATCCGGTTTGTTGGATACACGCCCGGGCCAATGGCTTTTCGCACGGGCCTACTACCTCTACAAGCGCCAACTTGAAGATTCCTACCGCGCACTGGCCGCGCGGCATCCGGAGTTATTCCAAGGGGGACACGTACTCGACATCGGAGCTAACATCGGTTACACCTCGTTGGTTTTCGCGCACTCGATTGATGCGGCGTACAAAGTCTACTCGTTTGAGCCCGAAGCGTTCAATCTCCGTTTGCTGGATCGTCTGGCCCAATCGCGCCAGGCTCGAGGACGGATCGTTCCCGTCCACGCGGCCGTAGGAGAGCAAGACGGGAGCATTGAGTTATGGTGCAACCAGACTCACCACGGCGATCACCGCGTAGTGACCAATCACTTCCGCGGGATAAAGGCAATTCGCACCTCGGTTCAGGTACCAATATTAAAAATCGATACGTTTGTCGAACAACAGGGCTCCAGCTTTCCGCTGCGATTCGTCAAAGTGGATGTGCAAGGTTACGAGCTGCCGGTTTTGAAGGGCATGCAGCGAACGCTCGAAAGCAATCCCAACGCCGTCCTAGCGCTCGAATACGCGCCCCGGGAAATTCGTGAGCTCGGTTTTCAACCGGAAGAATTGTTGAACTGGTTGACAGCGAGGAATTATCACGCTTATTCGCTGGCGAAGGACGGATCAATGCAACCGGTGGACGCGGGGCGCGTAGGTGCGCAGCCTTACGAGGATCTGCTGTTTATCAGGTAGGGCAAGTCTCCGGCTTGCCTAGGACAAGCCGGAGGCTTATCGTACGAAGAAAATGATAGGCTGGGCCTCATGGCAAACGGATCAGACGGCCGGCGTGGATTCCTTCTCGGATTGGCGGTTGCGGCAGCGGTGCCCGGACAAGCGCAAACGGGTGCGGATCGCGAACATGATTTCCTTCCCGGTTACGCGCGCGCTCAAAAATATAAATCCCTGAAGCAATCGAGTTTCGACACCACGGGCGGGAATCGCGATTACTGGCCCATCGCCGGAGGCGCCACGCGCGAGGTGTTCCGCGCCACTGGACCTGGCGTGATTACGCACATCTGGTTCACCATTGCGGCGCGCAGCGACCACCATCTGAAGGAAATTGTGTTGCGTGGATATTGGGACGGCAACGATAAGCCGAGCGTGGAAGCGCCCATCGGCGATTTCTTCGGCTTGAACCTTGGGCAATATGTTATCTACGAATCCGCGTACCTGGCGTGCTCGCCCGGCAAATCGCTGAACTGCTACTTTGTGATGCCGTACCAAAAATCTGCGCGCTTTACCGTGACCAACGAAAGCACGCAACCGATTGACGCGTTCTATTCGAACATCGATTACCAGAGCGTTCCAGCCCTTCCCTCGGACGCGCTCTACTTTCACGCGCAGTACCGGCAAGCAGCGCCGTGCGTTCCAGTGACGGGCGAGGCAGCGAAGCT
>PMUN01000188.1 GCA_003166875.1 Bryobacterales bacterium
GATTCTACACAAGCCCCTTGTAGCGCACGCACGGATGCGTGCCGTGTTCGCACTCCTGCGAACACCCGTTTGCGACGGAACCCAAGCGTTCACTTGAGTGTGAACGCGGCACGCAGGAGTGCGTGCGCCACAATAGGCTAGTTCGCCGGCCGGCCCGGCGGATCTTTCGTTACCGTGTAGAGCTGACCGTTGCGCATGTATAGCCGCTCGGCTTCTGGGCGGTTGAACGGGCGCGAGCCACGGCGGTTGAATACCGTGAGCTGGTTGCCATCTTCATCCACGGCGCGATCGCGGTCGATGCCTTTCGATACCGCGAGCGCAGGGCCTCTGGTGTGATAAGTGGCGATTAATTTGGGCGTGGGGCGCGGGCTGAAACCGAGATAATTGGGCGTGTCGTTGGGCGCGAAGAGCTGCACGATTCGCAGACCGTTTTTGCCGTCGGCGAGATATGCAAAAGCGCTGGCGCTGGTCATTCCCAGCTTCACGTCGCGCGTGTCGTTGATTTCGCCGCCGGCGTTGAACGTCTGATCGAGGCTGGGATGCTCAGGGCGCTCCACATCCACAATCACCAGGCCCTGCTTGCCGCCGGCTACGTACGCATACGTGCGCGCGATGTAGATGTTGCGAGCGTCTTCGAGCGGGACTGTAGCGGGAACCAAGCGGGGATGGGCCAGCGAGGTGACATCCAGAATCTTCAAGCCTTCGTGGTCCACGACGAACGCGTAGCGGAACTGCACAGCCACGCCTTGCGGCGAAGCGAGTGCGATTTCCGATTCTACTTTCGGCGCGAGTGGGTTTTCGATATTCACCACCACCAGGCCGCGATTACACAGGATGTACGCGTAATGTCCAGCAATGGTGATGCGTCGCGCACCGTTCAGAATTCCGCCAGGGTTGAATGCGCCGGCTCGCTTCAGGAAATTGTTCGCGGGATTTCCGTCGAGCAGCGTCAGCACGCCGGGAGTTTTGCTCTTCAGGTTCGGATCGCCAATGATCACGAGCCCTTCCTCGAGATCCGTTACGTAGAGGAAACCATAGAACAGCGCAATTGGCTGTTCTTCATTGGCCGGAATGTGTTGGCGCAGAGGATCGACGGCCAGAGTGGAAGGCGAGCCGACGGCGGTGGCGAATTTGGTCTTCACGTAGAAGCGCTGTCCGAGTGGGGAAACCGGCGCAGTGACCATCTTCTCGGAAAAATCCTTGTTATCGATGTTCGCTACGTCGAAGACGCGGAAGCCGCCCTTACCGAGCGCGGCGTAGAGATACTCGCCGCGGAGCTGGACGTCCAAAACGTTGCCTTCCTTGTGGTCCGCTTCTTCGAGTTCTCCATGATGCTTTTGCAATTCTTCGTAGTTGTGGGAGTAAACCAGCTTTTGGAGGTCACTGCCGAAGACCGCCGGCGGATCATCGTGCTCAGCCACGGGAATTGCGTCGTATCCCTTGGAGCCCTCCGCCACGTACACGTAGCGGCCCATGAAATTCACCAGATTGGTGCCTTGCATCAGTAGTTGCGCCATCCAGGCATTGTTGTCGCCATCGCGGGAGACATGGCAATCCGTGCAAGTTTTGGTTTCCGTCGACCGCACGGTGTGCGGATAGTAGGGGCTGAAGCCGAAGCCGCTGAAGCCCTCGGCCGAAATGGTCTGCTGCATGTAGTAGAGCCAGTCGCGGTTGGCGTTCTGCGAGCTGACCACAACGGCGCAAGTTGACCGCGTGGGCGCGATGCGATGCTTGGTCACCGTGCCATCAATGCCCAGCATGTAGATGTCGTCGCGCAGCACTTCGAAATTGTAAGACGTATAATTGCGCGTGGTGATGCCTTCGTTGTGCAGCATCGGCATCTTTTTGTTGGCGATCATGGGGAGATGGCATCCGAAGCAACTGGTGGTCCAGGAGGAGTGGCAGGCGTAACAAGTCATGCTGCTGTTCGCGTGGGCCAAGGAGGATTCATCGGTAGTTGCGGCACCCCAAGTCCTTCCATCTTTCTGGATTGTTTTCGCGAGGCGAGATTTCTCGCTGTAGTGCGGATTGCCGGGCGTGATGGTATCCAGCACCTGCACCACCTCCCACGGTTCGCGATTCTGCTCCACCATGGAACGCTGATACAGCTTGCCGTCCTGCCAAAAGAAGCGGCGCTGGCGCCACGGCGTCCGGAGCAGAGCGAGATCGGTGCCGCCGGGTGGTGCGGCTGCCGCCGACGTTTTCAAGCTCGCCTTCTTTGAGATGGTGCCGTGGCAATCCACGCAATCTACTTCGACCGCGTTGCGTGTCTCACCATAGAGATTGCCGTTGCCGTGGTTGTCCTGCGCAAAATGACAGTCCTCGCAGTGCATGCCTTTTTCCAGATGAATGTCGCGGAGGTGGACCGCCTTCTGGAACTTGTCCTTGTCGTTGGGAGGAACCACATTGTCCTTCGCGTCCAGTAGATCGCCCTTGCGATCGCGCTTGTAGACGGCGCGGAACACCCAGCCGTGACCATGGAAATCGGCAAATTGAGTGTGCTTGAGCTGCTGGTTGAATTCGGACGTGCCGATCTTTTCCAGGAAATCCAAATCCTTCCATTTGCCGCGCGCGGCTGCGCCTTCGGGATTTGCGATCCAGGCTTGGTAGCGCTCCGCGTCGCTCGGATTGTGTTGCTTGGCCGGATACATGTGTTCGCCGTCGGTCTCGTTGTCCCACCAGATGTAACCCAGATAGGAGGCGACCATGTTGGTTCCAGGGTGAATGTGACACACGATGCACTGGCTGGTGGGGATGGAGCGCGTGAACTCGTGCTTGATGGGATGGCCGGATTCATTGCGTGGGATGGTGGGATCCATCTGGAAGCTGTGAGCTTGATTGCCGAACGCGGCATAGGGGCCGGAATGAATCGGCGAGCGATCGTTGGCGTAGATCACGTGGCATGCGGTACAGCCGCTTTGCCGATAGTCGCCCGGATGGTCATTGGTTCCGGGGAGCGAAAGAATGGGATCGAGCAGGCGCGTTTTCTGCAAGCCCAGAAAGACTGGGTCCGTGCGCAGTTCAGTCCCGAATCCACGATCGCTCAACTTGACGTCGGGGCGGCCGGGATCTTCTTCGGGATTCGGATTTCCGACCTCGGATCGCTCGCCTCCGCCGCGCTCGAAAACTCGCAGCACATTGCCGGGCTCAGAGACTTCCCAGCGCGCCAGCGGTTCCAGATGCGGAAGAATTCCGTTGGCTCGGGTCTGTTCCTGCGACGGCGGTGGAAACGTGTTGATGCGCTGCGGAAGCCCTTCCGGCGAGTAGCTTTCGCCGAAACGCGCGTCCTTATAGACGAACGCGCCGTTGTTGTAGAGCGCGGCCTGCCATAGCATGGCTCCGTGGGTCATCATGCTGGTTTGAACTGCCCGCACTTCGCGAGCGTGGCAGCCTGAAGTCCCGCAGGTTTCTTCGGCTACGCGCAGATCGCCGGGATTGACGAACTGGATGTATTCCTTGCTTTCCTTCAGCCAATTGGCGAAGGGACGGACCGGATTAGCGGAGCTCTTCCACATGCTTGCATTGCGCGGCTTCGGGTGGGCCTGCTTTTTCGCCTGATCGTATTGCGCGTCGCCGGATTTGGTTCCCGAGGGCGGTTGGATTCCGGGATCGCCACCGTGGCAATCGATGCAACCCAGGCGGACCGTGCCGGTGGGATGCATGGATGGAGAATCGGTCTGGCCGTGACAGGCGACGCAGCCGGTGCTCTTGCGATCAGCTTCGTCCTGCGACTGGAGCAGGCGCGAGCGATCCGATTGCTGTGCCACTAAAAACGTGCAAAGAAAAGCTACCGAGACGCCGCAAGCGCCAGTGACCAGCAGCGTTTTAGAAGCGGAAGCGGACATTGGCGAATAGGGCGAGCAAAGTTCGATTGGTGGAGATTTCGCGGAAGCCTTGAAACGGGTCAAAAACGTTAACGCCGCCAGTGAACACGATGTTCTCTGACAGCGGCGGACGGTACGTGAGTCCAAGACCTGAATCCGCGCCCACTCCGGCGTGGATCGGTTTCTGGAACAGCAGCAGCTCCAGCGATTCGGTATGCGCGAATCGAATCAAGTTCAGGTTCAAAAACGCCTTCAGCTTCGGCGTCAAGTCGGCATCCACCCCCGCATTGTATAAGAACAGGCCGGGATTTACGAAGTTGGCTTGGCCCTCCAACTTGCTGGATTTGAGATCGGGCACCAGGCTCCCTCCGTTTTCGAGCGCCACGCCAGTGCCCGTAAGCCGCAGGCCTTCGCGGTCCCAGAAACTGAAGAAGCCGCCGGCAAAATTGGGGTTGTCGAAGATGGTATCGAATCCGCTCGCGGTTCCATCGCGAGGATTTTTGTCGCCGGACGCATAGAAGAACGAAGTGCGGTAGCGCAGCCAATTCTTATCCAGCGACAGCTCCACTGCGGCCATCTGAGCGTTGATGGAAATCGGTCGTCCGGCCAGCGAATTGAAGGTGTCGTGCCCCAGCACCTGATAGAAGGAGTGGGTGATGTTGATGGGGCCCAGGTGCCCATCACCGTTAAACCCGTAGTAGTAGGCGCGAACGGCGTGCGGCTTTACCAGGCCGATCGCGGCCGGCCGAGCTAGAAAGTTGTTGTTATCAAACTTAAAAGACGGATCGTCCTTGTCGTAATGGAAATTGACCTCGACGGTGTAGCCGGGTTTCAAGAAATCCTGTCGATAAACGTTCGCGATCATCACCTGCTGCTGGCGATAGCCCATGGTATTCAGGCCGCTATTGGTGTCCTTTTCGAGCATCGCGAAGTAAGCGAGGTTGTATTGGTAGCGATTGGAATCCAGATTGCCGAATATTCGCAGCCCGGGTTCCTGGTCAGAAAAAAGAAAGCCTCGAAAATCGCTATTAAACGACTGAATTCCGGCGCGGGCCGAGATGAAGTCGTAGTTGCTGCTGAGATCGGCCAGTTTGACTTCAACGAAAGCTTCCTGCAGGCCAACATGGGTATCCAGCCGTGTGGTTCCGTCGCGCACATCGACGTTGACGATGCCGTTTTCCTGAACGTTGAGGTAGTTGATGTTTACCTCTGGCGTGATTTTGATGCGCCAATCCACGGGCTTGAACGATGTGTCGCCGTGAAACAGGTCGAATGAAAATGTCAGATTTTCGCTCAGGAAGAACTGGCCGAATTTGCCGAAAAACTGAGCGCTGCCGGCGTTGGCGGAGCTGACGCCGCTGGGGACCGGAATACGGCGTCCGTCCAAAAACGTATCGCTGATGAAATCGAGATTCAGGAACGTCTGATTTCCGATGATGGGGACATCGCCCTTGAGCTTGTTCTTATTAAAAGGGTCGTACCAGTGGCCTTTTGTGTATGGATACTCGCCTTTTTGGTCGTAGCGGCGATAGTCGGGAAAATCGTACGCCCAACGATTCGGCATGACGTTGAAGACTTTATCGGCGCTGGGTAATGGCTCCAAGGGCCGCGGTTCGCCGGTGGCCGCAGGTGGCGGCTCCTGCGGCAAAATTCGGTACGGAGAGCTGGGCGCAACTTCGGCAGGAGGCGCGGCGGGAGCGGGTCCGAGTCCTGGTTGACGGGGCACTTCGCGCACGCCCTCGGAGCCGGTTGGAATGAATTTCAATTTGAACTCGATCGCGAAAACATCGCCGGGCTTCAGCTCGATATCGCCCTGAGCAAACGGCTCAAAGCCTTCCCGCGTGGCCTTCACCTGGTAACGGCCAGGTTTGAGATTCAGGAAACGAAACACGCCGTCGCCGGTAGTTGTGGCCGGAAAACTTTTGCCGCTGGAAAGATCCTGCAGGATGACGTGGACGCCGCCCAAGCCCAGCCCGCCCTCGGTACGCACGATGCCCTGAACGGCGGCGGTGGTAGTTGGAGTTTGGCGGGGGATGCGCTCCTGTTGAGCCTGTCCGCGTGCTCCTAGCGCGACTTGAGAGGTCGCGAGCGTTAGCAGCAGGAGCGGGCCGGCCAGGAGTTTGGACACTGGAACCTTCTTATAACAACACAGGCAGGAAGGGGAGTGCCACCAGGGTGCGTGGAAAATCGATGTCCCCTCACTGACGTGCGGGGCTCCAAACCGCCCAACCAATTCGCATCCCGCCTTCTAGCCCCGCGCGTGAGCAAGGGGACCTAGCCGATCCCCAATTCGTCCACCTGCTCGAGCGGTGTACCACAGCGGCGGCAGATAATGGCTGAACAGTCGCCGCAGACCAGCGGATCCGGCACGGCCACGTGGCATCGTGGACAATACAACTCGACTTGCGGTTTGCGTTCTTCATCGGCCATTACTGTTACACTAGCAGCAGAAACTCCTGCCCGTGACATTTCCCCGCGCTGCGATTTTTTTGCTGGTAAGTTTTCTGGTTTCTTGCTCTAATCCACCCAGCGAGACGCGTCCCATCGGTGAAGCCTACGTCGGACCTGCCACGCTCCTGCTGCGGCAGGAGCTGACACCCAAAGCGGCCGTCTCAGCCACCGTGAAACACGGCGAAAAGCTGCAGATTCTCGAATACAAACGCCGGTTCGTGAAGGTACGAACAGCTCAGGGAGCCGAAGGGTGGACCGATAATCGTCAGCTCCTCACGCCCGAACAGATGGCCGGGCTTCGCCGCATGGCGGAAAGCGCGTCGCAAATTACATCGCAAGGCGCGGCCTCGACCTACGAGCCATTGAACATGCATACGGAGCCGAACCGGGGCTCGCCCAGCTTTTGGCAGATTCCGGACACCGCCAGAGTGGATGTTATCGGTCATAAGCTTTCACCGCGCGCGCAGGCTCCGCAAGCAACCGCGCCGGTCGTGAGGCAACCGCCTAAACCGCCGCGCCGAAAATCGAAAGAGAAGGCTGCTCAATCGAAGTTTGCTCCACCTCCTTTGCCGCCGGCCCCCAAGCCGCCCGACAATTGGTTGGAGCTCTCGGTTCCGAGAGAAGACGGCTCGGAAGAAATCAAACCGGCGGCGCCCAAGTCCGAACAGAAAGCCGCTGAGCCTGTCCCGATGGATGACTGGAACCTGGTTCGCACCAAGGACGGCAAAGTGGGCTGGGTTTTGATGCGCGCGCTGAGCATGGCCATCCCCGACGAAGTGGCGCAATACGCGGAGGGTCATCGCATCACATCTTATTTTGCTCTGGGCCACTTCGAGGGAGGCGATTCTGATAAGAACGACTGGCTTTGGACTACCATCACGAAAGGCCTGGAGCCCTACGAATTCGATAGTTTCCGCGTGTTCGTTTGGAGCCGCAAACACCACCGTTACGAGACGGCTTACATCGAGAGGAAAGTGGTGGGGCACTATCCGGTGCAGGTGGACAACTCCGGCGCCGTGCCGAAATTCTCCCTGATTCTCGAGGGCGACGGTGGGCAGCTCATTCGCAAAACATACACATTCGAAGGCTACCGGGTTCGTATGGTCAACAAGGAACCGTATCAAGTTTCAAAGCCGGCGGAGCCTCCCAGCCAGACTGTTGCTGTGCCTGCGCAGCCAGCACCGAAGGAACGTTCCTGGTTCGCAAGGATGAAAGATAGCGTGCGGCGGCTGTTTCATTAGATGTGGCGCACGCACTCATGCGTGCCGCGTTCACACTCGTGTGAACGCCTGGACTTACTCTGAACTTGTGTTCGCAAGAGTGCGTGCGCCACGTTATTTGCGCGTCGCCCTCTTCGGAACCAGCCGGATCTCGAACAACTTCGGCCACAGCTTCCCGGTGACAAAAAGGCGATCGCCCAGGACATCGTAGGCGATGCCGTTCAAAACGTCCACTTGCTCGGTTCGATCCGCGGCGCTCAGCAGCCCGGAAAGATCGATCCACCCCAGAACCTTTCCGTCGACCGGAGAAAATCGGACGATCCGATCGCTCTGCCACACATTGGCATAAATTTCGCCGCCCACGTATTCCAGTTCGTTCAGAAGCGAAACAGGATGTCCCGCGTCACGCACCGTGAACCTGCGCTTCTCCAGAAGACTACCGGCGTCCCAGCATCGAATCTGCGCGCTACCATCGCTCATGTAGATCTGGGTTCCATCATTTGTCAGGCCCCAACCTTCGCCTGGGTAGTTGAAGAAACGTAAGCGTCGGAAAGATGATTGCTCGTAGACGAAACCGATTTGCGAGCGCCACGTCAGTTCGATGATCTGCTGGTTCACTACCGTGATCCCTTCGCCGAAAAATTCCGGCGCCAGGTTTATCTGCTGCAGCACTTCGCCGGTTTCGAGCTTCACCTTCCTCAATGTGGATCGGCCTTCTAATCCCGTGCCTTCGTAGAGGAATCCCGCCCGGAATTCCAATCCTTGCGTGAAAGCAGTGCGGTCGTGAGGATAGACGTGAACAACCTGATAGCCGTACAGCGGCGTCTGGGGCGTGGCGGGTGCGATTGCGGCCAGCGCGCACAACGCGAGGATGAAGGTTCTTCGAAGAGCTGCCATTTTTATGATTGCAACAATATCTTCAGGACGCCCGGCATGGCTGCCCGTTGGAAAGCGAGTGGAGCGTCCTTCAACGGAAGTATCTCCGAGATCAGGCTCGCCACATTCACCTGCTTTGTCCGCAACAGCCGCAGAGCCGGCTCGAAGCGGCCACAGCGCGAGCCGACCAAGGTAATTTCATTTACGATCACTGGCGCCGAATCCAGCGGGACGGCGCCGTGGACGGTGGATTTCATCACCACCGTACCGCGCGGCTTGGTCATCTGCACTGCCTGCCGCAGGCCACCGCTCGATCCGGTTGCGTCCACGACCCAACCATACTCCGCTCGCGGCAACTTCCGCGCCATCCGCGCGTCGATGCCCGCTTGGGCCGCAATCCGGAGCTTGTCCTTGTGGCGTCCATATTGGTGAACATCGGCGCCGTGCGCCTTCAAAACCTGGCCAACCAACAACCCGAGTTTTCCGTCACCAAGCACAGCCACGCGTGCGCCGGCTGGGATTCGTACCTGATCCAGGATCTCGCAGGCTGCGGCCAGCGGTTCCACAAACACGGCCTGCTCGGTTGGAATCCCGCGCGGCACGCGATGCAAGTTGCGCTCGGGCAGAGTCAGCAATTCCCGAAATGCGCCCGGATGTTTCACAATGCCAAGCACAGTCCTACGCGGGCAGTGCCGGCCCAGGCCTTCGGTGCACCAATCGCAGGCGCCGCACCCCAGGTTGATCTCGCCCACCACTCGCTCCCCGATCAAATCCGGTGAATCGGCCGCAACCACTTCACCTACGAACTCATGCCCGGGCGTCCCGCGGAAATTGTAATAGCCGCGTTGAAGTTCCAGATCCGTGTTGCAGATTCCGCCTAGTAGCAGCCGGATGAGAGCGAATCCGTCCGGGCGGCGTGGGCGCGGCTGCTCCCGCACCTGCACCAAGCCTTTTTCGAGACGAACAGCGAGCATATCGAGGATACTTTAATCATGCTAGCCGAGTTGGCCTGCTTCGAGCAGAAGTGTCACGCGACCTTTCCTCTCACTGAGGCGATCTACAATTGCACGCATTGCGGAGGGCTGCTTGAAGTGCGTTTCACCGAAGCGCGGATTGACCAGGAGTTGCTCGGAAAGCTCTGGCGTGAGCGCCGCACTTCGAATCGGATGCTGGATCAGAGCGGAGTCTGGCGCTATCGCGAACTGCTGCCCTTCGACGGATTTGAGCAGCGCGCCGTATCGCTGCGGGAAGGCAACACGCCGTTGCTGGATGCTCCCCGCGCGGCCGAATACGGTGGCTTGGATCGCCTCACCTTCAAGCATCAGGGATACAACCCAACCGGATCATTCAAGGACAACGGCATGACCTGCGGCGTCACCCAGGCCCTCCGGCTTGGCCGCAAACGCGTTGCCTGCGTTTCCACCGGCAACACTTCGGCATCGATGGCAGCTTACGCGAGCGCGGCTGGCCTGGACCCGATCGTCTTTATTCCACGCGGGAATATTTCCTATGGAAAACTCGCGCAGGCGTTGGAATACGGCGCCCGCACTCTACAGATTGATGCCAACTTCGATCAGATTCTGGCGCTGGTGCGCGTGCTTGCGGAGCGCGCAGGCATTTATTTGCTCAACTCCATCAACCCTTTTCGGATCGAGGGACAGAAGACCATCATTTTCGAAATGCTGGATCAACGCGACTGGAATCCGCCAGATTGGATCGTGCTCCCGGGCGGCAATCTCGGCAACACCTCGGCTTTTGGGAAAGCCTTGCGCGAGTTGCTGCAGTTTGGGTTCATCCACAAAATGCCGCGGCTGGCCGTGATTCAGGCGGAAGGCGCGGCCCCGTTTTACGAGTTCATGCAAACGCGCGGTGAGTTTCGAAGCGTGAGGGAGCCGCGTACGCTCGCAACTGCTATCCGCATCGGCGATCCGGTGTCTTGGCCCAAGGCGCTCTATGAATTGACGGAGTCGAACGGCGTGGTGGAAAAAGTAAGTGAGCAGGAAATTGCCGATGCGAAGGCTATCATCGGACGTTGCGGCATCGGCTGCGAACCGGCCTCAGCCGCCACTTTGGCCGGCATGCGCAAGCTGACTCATTCTTCCGTCATTCGCCGGGACGCAGATGTAGTTGCAGTTTTGACAGGAAATGTTTTAAAAGATCCGGATTATATTTACCAGTACCACACCGGTCAATTGAAAGATCCCGAAGGCAGACTGATTGAGCCGCGTTTCGGGAACCAGCCGGTTGTGGTGCCGAACGATCCGGACGCGATATCGAAACTTCTGTAGCGCACGCACTCTGCGTGCCGNNTTCGCACTCTTGCGAACACATGGGTAGGGAATTGATCAAGGCGTTCACATGAGTGTGAACGCGGCACGCATCGGTGCGTGCGCTACAGGCTAGCGGCCTCGCCGCCCGCCGCCGCCTTCACGCCGTCCACCGCCGCCTTCACGCCGTCCTCCTCCGCCGCCACCGTGTCCCTCGCGCGGCACCATGGGGCGCGCTTCGTTCACTATCATTGCCCGACCCATCAAATCGCGGCCGTTGCAAGCTTCGATGGCGTGGTTCGCAGCGGTGTCGTCGTTGATTTCGACGAATCCAAAGCCGCGGGCTTCTCCAGTAAATCGGTCGCGCATCACGTTCACGCTGTCCACGGTGACCCCGGCCTGCGTAAAGAAATCGGTTATATCGGCTTCTGTCGCCGAATAGGGGAGGTTCCCGACGAATAGTTTCATTGAATTCTCCTTGACGTCATTGCACTATAGAGGCAGATTCACGACCGCGGACCCCGACGGGTAGGACTGACTCTGAATACACGATTTTAGTTTGCCAAAACCTCAGTGCGGTGTCAAAAAAGGGCGCCGGGAATTGTCATCGCGGTGTAATAAGCCCGCCCAGCTTGTCCTGTTCGGAACTGGTGGCGCGCGGAAACCGTGTCGAGAATGCTTCCAGGTATTTGAGTCCGGCGCCTGTGTTGTAGAGCACGATTCTTTCTTCCGGTTTCAAGAAGCCGCTGGCCAGAAGCTTTCTCAAGGCCGCCACGCAGGCGCCGCCTTCAGGAGCGGCAAAAATCCCTTCGTCCGCGCCGAGCTCCAGGCTCCCATCCAGCAGCTCTTCATCGCTGACGGCGATGGCCGTGCCGCCGCTCTTGCGAATGGCATCCAGCATCAAGGCATCCCCGAGCGGTTTGGGCACCCGCAATCCCGCAGCCACGGTGTGCGCATTTTCCCAAAATTCGCTCTTCGATTCACCGCGCTCGAACGCACGCACCACTGGCTGGCAGCCCTCCGTTTGGACAGCGATCATCTTAGGCCGCTTGTTCGAAATCCAGCCGAGCGCCTCCATTTCACCGAACGCCTTCCACATTCCGATCAGCCCAACGCCACCACCGGCCGGATAGAAGATCGCGTCCGGCAGGGTCCAGTCCAATTGTTCGGCTACTTCGTAGCCCATGGTCTTTTTGCCCTCGATGCGGTACGGCTCCTTCAGTGTGCTTATGTCGAACCAGCCTTCAACGTCTTTGCGTTCCGCCACCATCCGGCCGCAATCGCTGATAAGGCCATCCACCAAAGTTACGTGCGCTCCAAAAGCTTTGCACTCGATATAGTTCGATTGCGGAACGTCGCGCGGCATAAAAATATGCGCTTCAATTCCGGCCGCAGCGGCGTAAGCAGCCAGGGCGCTCGCGGCATTTCCGGCCGACGGGATCGCCACTTTGTGGATGCCGAGCTCGACGCACATCGACACGGCACAGGAAAGGCCCCGCGCTTTGAAGGAACCGGTGGGATTGAGTCCTTCGTCTTTCACCCACAGATCGCGCGCGCCCAGACGCGCTCCCAACCGGCGAGTCTCGAGCATAGGCGTCATTCCTTCGCCGAGCGAGATGATGGAGGCTTGGTCGCGCACCGGCAGCACCGGCGCATAACGCCACATGCTGGAGGGTCCTTTGGTGAGGGTATCGCGGCTCCAAGTGGCTTTCGCTTGTTCCAGGTCGTAAAGAACCAGTAAGGGTCCGCTGCATTCGCACAGGTTGTGAACTTTCGCGGCCTCGCGCCTTTTTCCGCAGACGCTGCATTCCAGGTGAGTAACGGTAGTCATTGCCGAAGTTCGTATCATAGCAGTGAGAAGTTGTGAAAGAACCGGTTGGCAGGCGAAAGCGCCTGCCCCACGCAAACGCGAACCTTTGTGCTTCAACGTGGGGCAGACGCTTTCGTCTGCCAACTCGGCAATTGTGGCTTTTTCACAGGGTTTGAGCATGCTGATTCAACGTGGCCATTAAGAAACGGAAAGCGGGTGGTCGACCATCCGTCACGAAAAAGAAAAAATGGCTGCGCAAGATTGTTATCGGCGGCTTGTTGCTGGCTCTTTCACTCTATGCCCTATGCGCCGTGTGCGTGCTGGCCCTTCGCTGGATAAATCCGCCTACGACCGCCGTACAGATGGAGCGCCGGGTCAGCGTTATTCTGAAGGGCCGTCCCTACCACAAACGTTATGATCCAGTTCCATTGCGCAGGATTTCACCGGATCTTCAACACGCCGTGGTGGCGGCCGAAGACGGCAGGTTCCGCACGCATCACGGCTTCGACTGGATTGAAATGCAGAAAGTGCTGGAGCAGGACATCGAGCGCCACAAACTCGGCCGCGGCGGATCCACCATTACGCAACAATTGGTAAAGAACCTGTTTCTAACAACGGAGCGTTCTCTTGTTCGCAAAGGTGTGGAGTTTACTCTCGTGCCGATGGTCGAGGCTCTGCTCACCAAGGACCGGATTTTGGAGCTGTACCTGAACGTCATTGAATGGGGGCCGGGCATTTACGGCGCCCAGGCTGCTTCTGAGTATTACTATCACCTGCCTGCTTCGGAGCTGGATCGCGAGCAAGCGGCGCGCCTGGCCGCCATCATCCCGTCGCCGCTAAAACGGAAGCCCGCGCAGATGAACGAGTACAGCGAAGAGATCCTCGATCGCATGGCGAAGACCGGCTGGTAAAGTCTCCCGTCATCAGCAGACCAGACACAGCCATTCCTCACGCTTCCGGGATTCTTTTGCCTGGAACCCTTCGGGGACATTCCAGTCGGGGAAGCCGGTGAGGATTAGCACGCCGTCCGGCTTGCGGATGCGCGCGAGATCGGGTGCCAGTTCCTCTATAGTGGCTGCGTCGATGTTGGCAATCACCACGTCCGCCCATTGGGATCGAATTGCGGCCGCGGAACCGACAAACAGCGGAACCCTCACGCGCTCACGTGCGATTCGGACTGCTTCCGGATCAATATCGCAGCCGATCACACGGTCCGCTCCCAGCAGCGCCGCGGCAGAAGCAAGGATGCCTGAGCCTGTTCCAACGTCGACCACGGAGTCACCCGGCTGTACGTATTGTTCAATAGCCTCGAGCGCGAGCTGGGTGGCAGGGTGACGGCCGGTCCCACAGGCCATCCCAGGATAGATGGGGAGCCGCAGACGGCCTGGTGGCGTCGGCAAGTGGCACCACGGTGGGGTTAGGAAGAACCGCTGCCCGACGGTAATGGGGGGCCAGGCGTCGCGAGTGGCCTGGGCCCAGTCGATAGGCTGCTCCTCGCGCAGCTCCGGAGCATCGGAGGTGAAGCGATGTAGCTGACTCAGGTCATCGAAGAACGCCCGGACGCCGCCATCCTCTTCGATGATGCCGGTGGTGCCGTACTCCCAGAGCTCGGCGATTAGATATTCCTCACGGTCAGGGGACGGTCGAAAGAAAAGAGAGAACATCTAGCTAGTAGGGTAAGCCTCTGGCTTGCCCGGGACAAGCCGGAGGCTTGTCCTACGCTACTTCGAGGAGGCGGCTACTTCGCCGGTCTCTTTGGGCTCCTCCACCGTGACGTACAAGGGTTGCTCCAGCAGGTAGACCTGCTTGCCGGCCGTTTTTATCACCAGTTGCAATTTGCCTGGCTTGACGGAGGGTGGAATACGGAATTCGATCACATCGTCGGACTGGCTCAGCACCTTCACCATCATGTCGAGCGTGTGATCCGAGAGGTAGATTCCCTCCACTTTGTCACGGCCGAGGGAAACCCCGTGCGCGCGAAGAACGGTTCCCACCGTCCCGCTGTCGGGGGCAACGCTGTTCATTTGGGGCGCCTGCGCCGGCAAGGATGCAGCCAGCCCCAGGGTGATAATGACAAGTAGCGAAACAACCATCCATGTTCGCATGTTGATTACGCTCCGTATCTAGGAATTTAAGCTGAGAGCGAATCGATCGCAATGGGGGATTAGACTCAAATCGAATAAGGAAAACTGTGTAGACAGGACACCAGGGATTTGCTTAGGACGCGTAAGGGCAACCGCTGCCCTTAGCGTTCCGCGTTAAGATGTAAACCCTTGTGGATAGCGTACAGGGCGAGTTCCAGCCGGTCTGAGACGCCGAGTTTGTCGAAGATGTTGTGCAAATGATTTTTCACGGTCTGCTCGCTAATGAACATCTTCTCGGCCATTTCCTTGTTCTTGTAACCTTGAGCAACCAGTTGGACGATCTCTCGTTCTCGCTGGCTCAGGGGCGAGCGCTCGCGGGATTTGCCGGATCCGGAGCCGCCGATTTCGCCGGGCACGGCGAACTGCCGCATCACGGCCGCCGTGGTATTTGAATCCAGCCAGATTTCGCCGCCATGAACTTTGCGAATGCTTTTTACGATCAACTCCGGCGCGGTCTGTTTCAACACGATGCCCGAGCAGCCCAGCTTCATGGCCTGCACGAATTCGTTCTTGTCCTCGGACGCTGTAAGAACGATGACGCGCGTGCGCTTGTTGGTTTGTTGGAGCGCCTGCAAGGCACTGAGCCCATCCAGGTTGGGCATGCGAAGATCGAGCAGGAGAACGTCCGGGTCCAGCTCCTGGACCTTGTCCAGAACCTCGCATCCGTCGGAGGCTTCTCCCACCACCTGCACGTCCTCTTCCAGGCTGAGGAGCTTATTTAGGCCATCCCGCACGATGGGGTGATCATCGGCGATCAGAACGCGAATCACTCCCTTTCTGGCCTCCAAGAGATTTGGACGTGCTTCCTTATTTTCGATTGTCGCAAAACTTTCGCTCATGTCTAGCCTATCGGCGTCGAACTTCGATTCTACAGGGGTACTGGTACGGGATCAATTTCAGGTAATGCTTAAACTAGGGGGGGAAAGTACCTAGTCCCCCTCCAGGTGGTCGTTCTATAGGGATATTACCCCCAGGGGCATACTGCACGGGAAAGTCACTGGTTTCTTCCCACGAGCCTCCCCCTGCGCTTCCAGATCGGTACCCATGCCCCACTTCGGAACGGCATTCTGTTGTCTTGGGACAGATTATTGCCTGGTGAACCGCACTAGTTGATTGCAAAGTATGTGACGTGGCGTTTGGCCGCCAGGTTGCAATGGTGGGCATCGTGGTGGAAGGCATCAGAGATCAGCTTGAGCATTACATGGACCTGTTGAGCGCTCGGCAGAAGCTAGTAGCGTCCAATATCGCCAACGCGGATACACCGGGCTATAAGTCCAAAGATATCGATTTTCAGTTCGAGTTCATGAGCCAGATCAAGAATGGAAGTCCCAACGTTGTGGAAACACCGGGTTTGGTTGTGAAGAACGATGGCAACAACGTCAGCATGGATCGAGAAGCGCGCTTGCTTGCGGAAAACTCACTGCGGTTTAACATGGCATCGGCATTGATCAAGACCCAGCTGAAGATAATGACTGACGCCATCCAGGAGGGTAAGTCGGGATGAGCCTGTTTTCGGTACTTTCTGTCAGCGCTTCCGGGATGGCGGCCGAGCGCACGCGGGCCGAGCTGCTGGTGGAAAATCTCGCGAACTCGGAAACCACGCGTACTCCGGAGGGCGGGCCGTACCGGCGCAAAGACGCGGTGTTCACCAGTGCGCCGCAAAGTTCCCCATTCTCGGCGGTCTTTCAAACCGAGATGGGATCGGGCATCACGGGCGTGGAGGTTTCCGATGTGATCCAAGACACGCGGGATCCAGAGAAACGGTACATGCCCGGCCATCCGGACGCCGACAAAGACGGGTATGTGGCGTATCCCCGCGCTAATCCGTCTGAAGACATGGTGAACCTGATGGGCGCCTCGCGCAACTTCCAGGCCAATGTCTCAGCCATGACTGCCATCAAAGACATGATTGTGCAATCTATCAACCTGATGAAATAACCACGATGCCGCTTCCAATCACACCTGTTCACGCTCCGGCCATACCTTTGATGCAGCCGGCCGGTCCGGCGCAGAGTACGCCGGGGAGCTTCAAATCGGTACTTTCCGATGCAATCGGAAGAGTAGAGCAGTTCCAGCAGAACTCCCAAAATGCGATCGGCAAATATCTCTCAGGCGAAGACGAGGAGGTCCACAAGGTCGCGCTTGCCACCCAGGATGCAGAAATGAGCTTCGACTTGTTCCTGCAGGTAAGGAACAAAGTGATATCTGCCTACCAGGAAGTAATGAAAATGCAGATGTAGGCAGCTAGTCAAAAGAGCCCATGAAACGCCTGCTGAACACTCTGACATGGAAGCAAAGCCTCTCGATACTGATTGCCGCGGGTGCAGTTGTGGCAGCATTGGTCGCGTTCTCGCACTGGCATGAGGAACGGGATTTCCGGCCGCTATACAGCGCGCTTTCCGCCGAAGACGCGGCCGCCATACTGGCGAAGGTCCGCGAGAACGGCTCCGAATTCCGCTTGTCGGACAATGGAACGGTTGTGCTGGTTCCATCCGCCAAAGTGGCCGAGCTGCGTCTCCAACTGGCAGCCGCGGGCATCCCGAAGAGCGGGCGGATCGGTTTTGAACTGTTTGACAAGACGAACTTCGGCGCCAGCGACTTCGCCGAGCAGGTGAACTATCATCGGGCGCTGGAGGGCGAGCTGGAGCGCTCGGTGATGTCGCTGGCGGAAGTGGAACAGGCCAGGGTCCATATTACTTTCCCCAAGGAATCTATCTTCCTGGAATCGCACCAGCCAGCCAAAGCCAGCGTTCTGGTAAAGCTGCGGGCTGGATCGCAGCTATCGGCGCAGAATGTTGCGTCGATATGCCAATTGACGGCCAGTGCCGTCGAAGGCCTAGTCCCGGAGGCGGTCTCGGTGGTAGATATGCGCGGGAATTTGCTGAACAAGGCTCGCAAGGCCCCATCTCCGGATGATCCGGAACCGTCCGAAGGCGCGATCGATTATCGTCAGAAGATTGAACACGACCTGCTGGCCAAAATCAACACTACCTTGGAGCCGCTGTTGGGGGCTGACAAGTTTCGAGCTACAGCGTCTGTGGAATGCGATTTCTCGAGCGCGGAACAAAGCGAGGAATCCTACGATCCAAGCAAATCCGTGATGGTGACATCGCAGAAGACGGAAGATATCAGCGGCGGCGCCATGGCTACCGGCGTGCCGGGAACTGCCTCGAACCTGCCCAGGCCGGCCTCTCGTCCGGGGAATCTCTCGAACGGCGTCACCAGGCGGACGGAAAACATCGCTTATCAGTCCAGCCACACCGTTCGCCACGTCCGTCTGCCTCAGGGCAGCGTCAAACGCATGTCCGTTTCACTCTTGGTGGATTCCGACGTCCGGACCGAGGGCAGCGGACCAAAGGCCAAGCGGATTGTAGAGCCGCCGTCGGCTGAGAAGCTGAAGACGATTCACGACCTGGTGGCGGGCGTGATCGGGTTCTCGGCCGAGCGGGGAGACCAATTAGTGGTAGAGACTATGCCGTTTGAGGCCACTCTGAATCCGGAGCCTATTTCCCCTTCGGCCAAGCCAGCGCCGCCAGCGCCGCCCTGGTATGAGCAGGCCTTGAAGAACAAGTTCGTGCTAATTGGAGCGGGAGTGGGAGTCGCCGTGATGCTATCGCTGCTGGTGATGGTCGTCAGGCTCCTGCGGCGCGGCCCGGTGGAATCAGTGGAGATGGCTCCGCAACTCGCCGCCGCGCCGGCCGATCTGAATAAACGAATCGAGAACCAACTCGCCGAACAGACAGCGCTTCGTCAGAAACAGGAAATGGATGCACTGAATGCGTTGAAGCTTCCGCCGGTCACCAAAAAAGCTGAGGTGTTAACCAAGCACATCGTAGAACAAGCCAAGAAGGATTCCAGCTCCATGGCTCACGTCTTAAGATCCTGGATGAGCGAGCCAAAGCACTAACGCCGTGATTCAAAACGTAGAAGCAGTCCAGCAAGTCTCCGGGATTCGCAAATGCGCGATCCTGATGGTTATCCTCGGGGATCAGGCCAGCGGCGAAATTCTGCGGCAGTTGGACGAGGAAGAGGTGCAACTTATCGGGCACGAGGTTGCCCGCATCACCAACATCAGCAACGAACAAGCCGAAGCCACTCTGGAGGAGTTCTACCAGATGTCCGTGGCACGCGATTTCGTGCTGAAGGGCGGCGTGGATTTCGCCAAGAAAATGCTCATCACCGCCTTCGGACCGGAACACGCCAGAAAAATGTTGGACCGGCTGATGAAGACTCTGGGATCGGAAACGGCCAGCTTCGACACGCTGCAAAAAGCGGATCCGCAACAGCTCGCCAAGTTTATCCATAACGAGCATCCCCAGACGATTGCCCTGATCCTGTCGCATTTGAACGCTTCACAGGCCGCGGGACTGTTGATCTCACTGCCCGCGGAACTGCGCGCCGACGTCGCGTTGCGTATGGCCAACCTGGACCAGATCTCGCCGGACATTATCTCGAAGATTGCGGCGATCATCGGAAAAAAGCTGAAAGACCTGGGTGAGCTGAGCCGCGAATCGTATGGAGGCGTCCGCGCTGTCTCGGAAATGTTCAATCGTTTGGACTCGGGCACCAGCAAGGAAATTTTGGAAGGGATCGAGCAAAACGATCCCAACCTGGTGGAGACCATTCGTCACTTGATGTTCGTGTTCGAAGACCTGCTGTTGCTGGGCCAGGAGTCCATCAAGGAGGTGCTGGGCAAGATAGACCGCAAGGTCCTCACGGTGGCATTGAAGGGCACCAGCGAGCAGCTGAGAGCTCACTTTCTAGAGGGCATGTCGCAGCGCGGCGCCGAAATGTTGAAGGAAGACATGGATGCTCTGGGTCCGGTGAAGATCAAGGAAGTAGAGGCGGGCCAGCAGCAGATCATCGCTGTGGTACGGCAACTGGAAGCCGAAGGAGTGATCAGCCTGAAGGGCACAGTGGGAGAACAGTATGTCGTCTAAGGTGCACCGGGGCGGCATCCCAATTGAGCCGATCGCATGGCGCAGCGTTGGCTCGATTGAAGAGCACCGTGAGACGGGGGGGCAAGCCAGCGAGTATGTCCCGCCGCGAGCTTCCGAAGGCGGCGCAAGGAATTCGCGGAGCGGGGAGGACACGGAGCAGAAGATACGGGCCGCCCATCAGCAAGGCGTTCAGGAGGGCCAGGCGTCGGTTCGCCAGGAGATGGGTGCGCAATTAGAAGCCATGAATGTCCGGATGGCGCGGGCAATCGAAGAAATGTCGGGGATGCGGCAGCGTTTTCGCCAGGAAGCGGAAGAAGACGTAGTGGCGCTGGCGCTGGCGATTGCGCGGCGGGTTTTGCATCGGGAGTTGACCGTGGCGCCAGACGCATTGTTAGGGCTGGTGAAGGCAGCGCTCGAAAAAATCGAGGCGCGCGAAGTGCATACGGTCCGGATCCGGCCGGAGGATGCTCCCATGGTCAAGCAATTTCTGGGAAAGATGGGGCTGCCACAACGCGTGGAGGTGGTCGCGGATCCGGGTTTGGAACGTGGCGCGGCGATTCTCGGTTCAAGCCGCGGCTCCCTGGACGCATCGGTGGAAACTCAACTGTCGGAGATTGAGCGCGGGCTCGCGGATCTGGTGCGGAGAGTATGATGAAACTCGCGCCCTATCACGAAAGGCTGGCCACGATAGAGACCTGCCGCTGGATCGGGAATGTAACGGAGTTGGTGGGTCTGCTGGTGGAATCGAACGGGCCGGCTGCCGCGATCGGCGATTTCTGCGAAATCAGCACCAAGGACGGGCGCGTGATTCGCACCCAGGTGATCGGATTTCGCAACGGCCGGGTGCTCTCGATGCCGCTCGAAGAAACTGACGGCCTGCATCTGGGCGATCCGATTACGGCCCGCAAGGAAGACGCCCGCATGGAGTGCGGCCCGCAGTTACTGGGCCGCGTGATCGATGGCTTCGGAAAGCCGTTGGATGGACTTGGCCCGATCGGGGCCAAGGAACCGTACGACTTGTATGCCGCCGCTCCGGGCCCGCTGGATCGGGAACCCATCGGCCAGCCGCTCGCAACGGGCATCCGCGCTATCGATAGCCTGCTGACTTGCGGCAAGGGCCAGAGGATAGGGATTTTCGGCGGCAGCGGGGTTGGCAAGAGCACGCTGCTGGGCGCGATGTCACGGCACAGTTCGGCGACTGTGAGCGTGGTTGCGCTGATCGGGGAACGAAACCGCGAAGTGCGCGATTTTATCGAGCACGAACTCGGTCCGGATGGGCTGAAGCGTTCGGTGCTGGTAGTGGCTACTTCAGACCGGCCAGCGCCGCTCAGAATCCGCGCCGCGTTCGTCGCGCTGGCCGTCGCGGAATATTTCCGCGATCAAGGGGCGGACGTTCTGCTGGTAATGGATTCGGTGACGCGATTGGCCATGGCGCAGCGCGAGATTGGCCTCGCAGCCGGCGAGCCGCCTAGCCAGAAGGGCTACACGCCATCTGTTTTCAACCTGCTTCCAAAAATCTTCGAGCGCGCCGGACGCTTCCGCAAAGGCTCCATCACGGGTTTCTTTACGGTGCTGGTAGAAGGCGACGACTTTAACGAGCCGATTTGCGACGCTGTGCGCGCCATCCTGGACGGCCATATCATTCTCTCTCGCGAGCTCGGCGCGGCGGGGCATTATCCGGCTATCGATGTTCTGCAATCGGTGAGCCGGCTGGCGCCGCGGCTCTACAGTCCCGAACAGAAAGATGCGGCGCTCAAAATCCGCGATGCCATGGCCACTCATCAGCGTGCCGAAGACTTGATTAACCTGGGCGCCTACGCCAGCGGTGCGAATCCGAAGTTGGATGCGGCCATAAGGATCCGGCCGCAGCTGCTCGATTTCTTGAAACAGGACAACGCGTTGCACGCCCCGTTCGAACAGACCATGGCCCAGATGCGTGAACTGGCCAAGCTGGCGGGATGAAGCGCTTCAATTTTCCGCTCGAACGGGTCCGGCGCTGGCGTTTGGAACAACTCAACATCGAGGAGCTCAAGCTGCAACAGGTGCGAGCCGAACGCCAAGCGCTAGTGGACGCCAAGCAGCAGGCTCGTGACGGCTTGGCGCAGTCCCGGCAGGAAGTTCTGGCACAATCCTCGGTGCTGGGGCTGGAACTTGAAAACCTGGATTCTTTCGGTATCCACGTTCACGACAAAATTCGAGGCATCGAGAATCTCGAGCAGCAGTCGGAGGCGAAAGTGGTGGAGCAGAGAGGAAGAGTGCTGGAAGCACGCCGCCAATTCGAGTTGCTGGATGACCTCCGGGAAAAAGCGCTAGCCAAATGGAAGGCGGCCGGCGACAAGGAACAAGAAACGCTCGCCGGCGAGTTGTTTCTAGCAAGATCAACCAGAAACGCGGGCTGAGTTCTTCGGTTCGTTAAGAATTCAAAAGCACCGGTCGCTTACGCTCACGGTTCGGTAACGATCGTTTGTAACCGAACCGCGACCGTAAGGGAGACGGTGCCTTTTGCTATTTTTTCACGGCTTCCGAGACTGAGTCTAAGCGGCCGGTGATTTTGTCTTCAGGAAATTGGCGAACTGTTGCACGTCGCGCGTGGAACCCGGGAATGTTGCGATGACGTGTTCGTCGGGATCGAGAATTACATAGAAGGGAAGCGAAACGGTCTTGTAACGCTCCTCTTCCATTTTCGCGTTCTCTTCAGATGCCGTGTCGGTACCGTCCGTGTACAGATCTACCAAAACAAAGTCCTTCATCAGCGGCGCGATTTCCGGGCGCGGGAACATGTTGGCTTTCATCCAGTGGCAGTTGGTACATGCGTTGCCGGTGAAATTGACGAACACCAGCTTGTTTTCCGCACGAGCTTTGGCGAGCGCTTCCTTGTACTGATTTTTCATCCAGACCGGCCCGCCAGTTTCCTGACCTGCGGCGCCGAGCGAAGCACTTTTCGCCTGCACTGGAATTGCGGCTTCCAACTCGCCGAGCGTGGCTCCAAACAGTCCCGGAAGCAGACTGATGGAGAAGATCAGAAACAGCGAACCGAGCAGCATTCGTCCGACGCCTAAGTGTTCGTCGGGCTGGATACCTTCCAAACGCAGGAAACCGAGCAGATAAAGGCCGGGCAGCGCGAACAGCACCACCCATGCGGCGATGAACAACTCGCGCGAGATCAGGCCGGTTTGAAGAATCTGATCGGCGGTGCTTAGATACTTGATCGAAACAGCCAGCACGATAAATCCCAGCACCACTTTCACGCGCATTAGCCAGCCGCCGCTCTTTGGCAGTTTTTTCAAAAAGGAAGGAAATAGAGCCAGCACGAAAAACGGAAGGGCCAATCCGGTGGCGAACGACGCCATGCCAAGCACTGGTTGAATCCCGCCGGTTTGCACGGAAGCCACCAGCAGCGGACCAACGATGGGTCCAATGCAAGCGAAAGAGGTGAGCGTGAAAGTCAAGCCCATGATCAGCGTGCCGAAATAACCGCCGCCTTCGGAAGCTTGATTCAGCTTGGTGAGGAGTCCGGAAGGCAGCGTCAGCTCAAAGGCGCCCAGCAAACTCAATCCGAACACAATGAACACCAGTCCGATGAAGCTGTTGACCCACGGGCTGTTGCCTAGCTTGACCACTCCGATGGGTCCGGCGATTGCTTTCGTGATTAGACCGAGGCCAGTGAAGAAAACGATGACGCCGACGCAGAAGACGACAGCTTGAAGTACGCCGTCGCGCTTGGAACTGGAGTTGCGGTTGATGAAATACGAAACCGTGAACGGGATCATCGGAAACACGCAGGGGGTGAAGATGGCTGCGAGGCCGGCCGCAAATGTGGTTAGCAGGAAGAAGCCGATCCCGGAGGATTGTGGATTCTGCACAGCAGTGGAGGCTTTCCGGAACTCGGTGTAGCCGGCCGGTATTGAGATGGTCTCGGCCTTAGCTGCTGGATCGATGTTGATGGAAGCCACGGCTGTCTTGCGCTTGGGCCGCAGACAGTTGTTGTCGTTGCAGCACTGATATCGCACCTGCGCGGTCAACTCGGCCGGTCCGCTGGGAGCGTCTTTCTTCAGCTCGATCTCGTAGAGGAAGGTGACTTCCTCGCCGAAAGTCTCGGTGTTCGCGTTGAACGACGGATCCATCTTGATCACGGGCTTCGGCTGATAAACTTTAAAGCCGGCGACGGCCGGATTCTCAGCCAAAGTCGCGGTAGTGGGGATGGGCCCGGGTGGTGTCGTCAGCGAGTAGAGATGCCATCCCGGATCGAGTTTGGCGGTAAGGTGTCCGAGAATTTTTGAGCCCGGCGGCGCCGACTGCGAATCAAACTTCAGCGTCCACTGAACCGGATCTTGCGGCGCAGCGAACGCCGAAACCAGCACGACGAAGAAGGCAGCCAGTTTGAGCATGTAGGGCAGGTTGGTAACCTGCGCGCCGATTGGCAATCGGCGCAAACGGCGTGGGTTGCCAACCCGCGCGCAGGATGGCATCCTGCCCCACAACCAAACGCACCCACCGGCGACGAATCGCATATTAATCCGCGTTAGCAGCGGCCCTGGGCGGATGGCCATTCGATAATTCCGCTTCAATGCGCTCGTTGATCTTTCCGCCCGCCAATTCCTTGGCCACGCGGATGGCGTTCTTGATGGCGTTGGCGTTTGAACGGCCGTGAGTAATGATGCACACGCCCTTCACGCCCAGCAGGGGCGCGCCGCCGTGCTCGGAATAGTCCAGGCGCTTCTTGAAATCGTGAAACGCCGTGCGGGAGAGCACATACCCGATTTTGCGCGTGATGGTGGCTTCGAGCGACTCGCGCAACATCTGGTAGATCATGTCCACCAAGCCTTCCCCCACCTTCAACGCGACGTTGCCGACAAATCCGTCACAAACAATCACGTCCAGATCGCCAGTGAAGATGTCGCCGCCTTCCACGTTGCCGATAAAGTGGAGGGGAAGCGCTTTCAGCAGCGGCGTGGCCGCTCGGGTCAGCTCGTTCCCTTTGTGTTCTTCTTCGCCGATGGAAAGCAGGCCCACCCGGGGCCGGGGTTTGCGAAAGGCGACGCGGGAATAAATATCGCCCATGACGGCGAATTGAGCCAACATGCGCGGCGAGCAGTCCACGTTCGCGCCGACGTCCACCACAACCACGGGCGTACCCTTGAGAGTTGGAAAGGCGGAGGCGAGCGCGGGCCGATCCACGCCCGGCACCATTCCCTGCACCATTTTCGCGGTGGCCATCACCGCGCCGGTATTACCGGCCGACACGACACCATGCGCCAATCCGTCCCGGACCAGCCGCGAGGCAACGCGAATAGAGCTGTCGCGCTTGCTGCGCACGGCCTTGGCCGCGCTGTCTTCCATGGTGACCTGTTCGCTGGCGTGCAGGATTTCGATGGGCAACGCCTGCCAGTCCCCGTGCTGCGCGAGTTCGGCGCGCAAGACATCCTGTTTACCGACCAGGATGATTTTGACGCCCAGAGTTTTGGCGGCGCGAATGGACCCATCGACTTCGGCTTTCGGGGCGTGATCGCCGCCCATAGCGTCCACCGCGATGGTTAGCATGGGATGAAATTATACGACGTACGCAGGCCTTACTCTTCGGCCACTTCGATCACTTCGCGACCCTTGTATCGTCCGCAATGCGGGCAAGCGCGGTGCGGCAGTTTGGGTTCATGACAGTTCGGGCACTCGGCCATACCGGGTGTTTTCAGCGAATCGTGCGCCCTTCGGGTTGACGTGCGTTCCTTCGAATGTCTTCTTTTTGGATTGGGCATTTATATTCCTTTGACTTGAAGTTTCTTCAGTGCCGACCAGCGGTCATCCATCTTCTTGGATTCACATGCACAGTCCGCCTGGTTCCGGTTTTGGCCGCAAACGGGGCAGATGCCATGACAGTCCTCCCGGCAAATCCGCTGCATCGGCAGCGAGAGCAAAACAAACTCCCGCAAAATATCTTTCAGCTCTACGCCACTGCCTTCATAGAAGGCGACTTCGCTTTCTCCTTCGTCGATCTCAACGTCCTCTTCGTATCCGGCGCGCTTGGCCGGACGATAGAAGAGATCGAAATCCGAGTCGATCGGAAACTCGGCCGGCTCCAGGCACCGGTCACAATCCGCCTGCATCCGGACCTTCAGGTGTCCCTGAATTCGGATCTCTCCCAGAGTGTGTGGGAGCAGCTCCGCGGCGCCAATCGCCTCGAGAGGCGTTGCCTGGCTCAGTCCCTGATCGTATTGGATCTCACCGGGAGCGAAGGCCACGTCGAAACGGACCTTCTTTAGTTCCAACTCCTTAACGCTAAAAAACACGCAAACCTCGCCTCGTACAGGGAGCGGTTAAACCCTCAGTATAGCAATGCCGTGGCAACCTGCGGGCTGATTGGTAAGCGGAGCAAAAGCCGCGGGTTGGCAACCCGCTGCGGGTTGGCAACCTGCCCCACAAACCCCGCTTCGCTCAGGACGATGCCAAGTTGGCGGTGGTCGCCGGGGACGGAGAAAACCTTGTCCACAGTAATTGTAACTGTGGCGCTCGCTCCGTCCGGTTTCAATGGCGGACTGGATAGCGTGTAGCTGCCGGGCGCGGGGTACGTTTCGGAGGCCACGCGCTGATTGTTCAGCTCCACAGTGACTTGGCGAGCGGGGGCTTGATCGGGGATGGTGAAGCGAACCACCAGCGGGGAAGGCTGCGCGGGAGTCTTCAGCATAATCACGGCGGTTTGGCTCATCCATCGCCACAGGCCGTTTTCGAGCTGGTAGACGCCGCTGACGATCTGCTGTTCGGTTTCGGGCGCGTTCATGGGCAGGTTGGAAACGGTGGGTTTGTGCTCCACCACCATTTCCGCGCGAAGTTGATCGATCGGTGCGAGCGAAACATCGAAGGGCCGGAGTCCGAACATGGTGGTGGAGTAAGCCGATTTCCCGTGCAATGATACGATACGCAACGGAATCAGCGGGCGAATGATGTGCTCGGCGGTTGTCGCCAAAACGCCGCCGCCCGTAGTGAACGGAATGGGATAGCCGAGCGCGCTTGAAACCACCATTTCGCCAGGATGGACCGGCTGTCCCTGTTGGAGCGGAAGCGCGCCTTCCGATTCCAGGTAGTAACGCAATCCCCATTCGCCGTTGATCCAGACGCGTTTCGACTCGACATCGTTCTTGAGTGCGAGANNGCTGACGCGTTGCGTGGCCAGGATCGCTATGGGAAGCGCGATGGGCAATAAATATCGCGCCGAGCCCGCAAAGAAAAGAACTAGCGCGCCGGCGAAGAAAATAAGCACCCATTGTGCCAGAAAATCGCGCCAATTGCGCGCGCACCAGATCAGAATTCCAAGCCCAATGGCAATCGAAGCCCAGAAAAGCGGATTTAAATCATAGAACGCGGCGCCGACGGCGGCCGGGATGGTGACGAGCGGCGGCAGCCATAGGCCGGGGAAGACGATCCACGCGAGATGGCCGGTGAGCGCGACGGCATTCCGGATTTTTTGGTCGAATGCCTGGAGTCCGTAGGTTTGCATGTAGCCGGCCAGCACCTGGGCCGGGAGCGCTCCGCTCGAGATGCGTTCATAGAGCTGGTAGGCGATGAAGACCGCCGGCGTAGTACACGTGGCGATCCATGCGGCGCGCCATTTGCGGCCCCATTTCCACGCGTACAGCAGCAGGATCGGCGTCAGAATCATGGCTTGGTACGCGGCCATAGCAGCGAGCGCCATGGCAAGCGATGAGCCGATCAACCGCCGTAGGGAGTGGCGTTGCACCGCGCCGACGAACAGAGCGATCGAGAGCAACCAGAAGGCGAGGAACGGCAGGTCCGCTTCGAGTGAATTGCCGTTGATGACGAAGGCCGGCGTTGCGAGAAACAGCAGCGTGGCGGACAGTGGATACGGGCTGAAGCGGTGCGCCAGCGAGAGTGCGCTGAATGCGGCGATCAGCGAGAACAGGATGTAGGCTGCATGGAACGGGATTTCATGCACCTCCTTGAAAATGCCCAGCAGTAGGCCGAGATACCAGCTGTTCAGCGGCGGATGGGGATGGCCGCGCATGTCCACCATCTGGCCTAGGAAGACGTAGCGGGCGTGCATGGGATGCAGCGGATCAATCTGCGCGTGTTGGGCGCCATAGAGATAGACGCCATCGTCGCCTTGGATGGCCTGATTGAGAAACGGCAATCTCAGGACCAGGACGAACAGCGCAACGATGAGAAGTTCCCGGCGCAAGTAACAAGATAGCAGCCGTGGGACAAGCCTCCGGCTTGTCCGGAGCAAGCCGGAGGCTTGCGCTACGGGGGCGCGGACGGGGATGCGGTAAGGACGAGCGTTATTGCGTTACGCTCATCACCGGATTGTTGCTCGACTGGCTGCCTTGTGTCACCACCACCGGATAGGTACCGTTGGCCAGCTTTGGGATCACCATGTTGATTTGCCCTAGGCCCACGAAGCCTGGGGACATGCCGGCGAACTGGACTACCGCGTTTGCTCCGCCGATTGTAACTGTGGGAACCACCGTCGCGTTCGACAATGGGTTACTCGAAGCCGGCGAGCCGGTGGGCAGTGGATGGTCCAAGGGGCCGAGTCCGGTGACGTACATCACCACCACGCTTCCCACCTTGGCGGGACTCGCGCTGTCGGCCAGCGAGTTGTCTGGGTTCAGGACAACGGCCTGGTTCGTGCCCGTCTCAAAGATTCCGGGTTCGACCGCGCTGACGTTCACCATCGCCGCCTGACTCTCAAGTCCATTGGCGATGACCACTACGGTGGCCGTGCCGGGCTGAGTTTCAAATGGGATTTGGAAATTCGCCTGCAGCTGGTTCACGAAAATCAATGGCGCGGGATTATTGTTGACCAGAATTGAAACCCCGTTCAGGGTATCCGGCAAAGGCTTGACGCTGGCGGCGCCAGTGGAATTCGCAAAGTTGGTTCCGAACATGCTGGCGATAGATCCCGGCGCCACAGTGTGCGAAAAACTAGCGGCATTCACGAGACCGCTGTTGGGTAAGGTCGGGAAGGGAAATACATAAACGGCTCCCTCTCCGCCGGCGCGGCCCGGCGCGCCAACTAATACCGTTCCTTCGCTGATGGAAACCTGTCGCCCGAAACTATCGCCGGTCACGCCGTTCGCTGCTTTCAGCTGCATGGATAGGTTCCAGTTTGTGCCGAACACATACGCCTCTCCAAATCCCCCATTCCCCTTATAAGCGCCAACCACCGCCAAGCCCCCATCGATGGAAACCGCGATCCCGAATATGGCCCCGGCTGCGGGGTCGATGGCCGTCAGTTCAGCTTGCTGGGTCCAGGTGGTACCCGAGCGTACAAAAATGTACGCCGCTCCCACGCCTCCGTCTTTGAGGTATGCCCCGACGAGTGCCGTGTCGCCGCTCAACGAAATGGCGCGGCCGAAATTGTCGGGTGAGGCGCCATCGGAAGCGGTCAATTCGGCCTGCTGGGTCCAGGTGGTGCCGGAACGGACGAACACGTAAACCAGTCCCTGAGCCGAGTTCTTGAACGGTACACCCGTCAAGATTGTATCCCCGCTCACCGATTCGCTCGACCCGAATTGATCGTTGGCTGCTGCGTCGGAGGCGGTAAGTTTGGCTTGCTGGGTCCAGGTGGTTCCGGAACGCACAAACACGTAGGCCGCTCCCAGGAAGTTGTTCTTGGCGCTGGCCCCGATCACGGCCGTGTCCCCATCTATCGCGACGGCGCCGCCGAAGCTGTCACTGGTCGCTGTGTCGGAGCCAACCAATTTGGCCTGCTGCGTCCAGCTGGTACCCGATCGCACAAAGACGTAGGCAGTGTTGGTAGCACCGATGACAGCGGTGTCGGCGCTGAGTGAAACCGTCCCGCCGAAGCTGGCTGAGCCTGGAACCGTCAATTTGGCCTGCTGGCTCCAGGTTCCGTCGGAATCCGAACGCACAAAAACGTAGACCGCGCCTTGATTGGAAGCCTTGGTCGGGGAGGACACCAACGCCGTTTCGCCGTTCACGGTAATTGCGCTGCCGAAACTGTCCGCGCTGGTGGCTTCGGAGGCTGTCAGTTCGGCTTGTTGGGTCCAGTTCGTTCCTGTCTGCACAAACACGTACGCCTCGCCTTGACTGCTGTTTTTTCCTGGCACCCCAAAGAGCGCGAAATTGCCGTTCACCGCAGCCGCGGTAATCCCGTTACCGATCACACGGTCGGAGGCCAGCAGCTTGGCCTGCTGGGTCCAATTCGAGCCTGAACGCACGAACGCGAAGGCCGCTCCGGTCAACGAGTTGTTGTAGTTTTCCACCACAATCGCCGTGGTCCCGCTTACCGCGACCGAGTAGCCGAATGCGCCACCTCCGTCCGAGGACGCCAGCTCGGCCTGCTGGCTCCAACTGGAACCGGAAAAGGCAAACACGTAGGCCCCTCCGAGGCCTCCAGCCGATGGTGTGCCGCAATTAAATTGGCAATTTTTAACTGGGGCTCCCGCCAACACCGTGTCACCACTTACGGCAACCGAGAAGCCGAACTTATCCCCGCTCACGCCGTCGGAGGCGGTGAGTTTGGCCTGTTGGGTCCAAGTTGTAGCCGAGCTGATGAACACGTAAGCCGCGCCCGTGCTACCGGATTTTCCCGCGGCTCCGGCTACGGCTGTAGTTCCGCTCAAGGAAACTGACGCACCGAACTGATCGCCGCTGGCAGCATCGGAGGCGATGAGCTTGGCTTGCTGGCTCCAGGTTGTGCCCGCGAGTGTAAATATGTAGGCTGCCCCTTGGCCGGAAGCGTTGCCACTCGCTCCAACCAATGCCGTGTTGCCGCTCACTGCGACGGAGACGCCGAATTGATCGCCGCTCGCTCCGTCGGAGGCAACGAGTTTAGCCTGCTGGCTCCAGCTCGAGCCGGAGCCTACAAAGACGTAGGCCGATCCTTGGGAAGAGTTGCTGCCGGAGGCTCCGATTACGGCCGTTTGGCCGTCCACCGAAACCGAAGTGCCGAATTGGTCGCCACCTACGCCGTCCGATGCAGTCAGCTTAGCCTGCTGGCTCCAGATCCCATCGGAGAGCACAAACACATATGCCGCGCCCGTCGCGTCGCCCTCCGCGGGCGCTCCGGCCACGGCTACGTTACCGCTAATCGAAACGGACTGGCCCAGATCAGAGCTGCCGGCGCCGTCGCTCGGGACCAGCATGATCTGGGTCACTGTTGGATCGATGGTGATGGGATAAACGGCGCGACGGTCTTCCACAACCAGGCGAATCTGGTCGCCCTCCACTTGGAGCCTCGAAGCTAGCTCTTGTCCTCGTGCGTCCCAAGCTCTAAGATCGCCATAACGCAGCACGGCATGGCCGGCGGGATCGAGCAATGCGACTTCGCGCGGCGAGCGGAGCTTTGGATGCAGTGCTCCGGCGATCTCAAGCGCGATCTGGAGCGGACCGTTCACGGAACTGGAGGGTTGCGAGGAGAAGGTGAAGCCTTGCTCCAATCCGCGCGGTTCGTTGACGTACCACTCGGTCAGCAAGCCCCGCCGATACTCGATGCGGTTCCGGGTGTTCGAAAGCACGGCCCGATCCGGTGGTTGGAGTTCGGCGCCGCGTCCGTATCCCACCAGGCGCAGCGCGAGGGCGGCATTGCCATGAACCAGACGGGTCTCCGACGATCCAAAAGAAAGCTTCAGGTTCTGCGCGGCGTTCTGAGCAGTAAACTCTTTGGAGCTGTTTTGCTCCATGCCGTACAAGGCTTGAGTCCAAGCCTGCTTCAGACCATCGCGGTTTGGGGTGTTCCGAGATGCATCCCCGGCCAATAGCGCGGCGCAGCCGATGAAGAGCAGGGAGAAGCGCGCGTGAATCCAAGACTGTTGCAGCATGGCAAACTCCTTCTCACTCGAATCCCCCAGATACCTATAACGCGCAAGGGGAACAGGAAACGCCTCACATTATTTAATGGGACGACGCTAAGTTCTTCATAAAGTGATCGGCAGGCGTGTCGCTCAAAGTTTCGCACATATTGGCCAGCTACGCGCATTTAATTATATGTATACGACTTTCTTCCGCATCTCGATCCTTTGCGGATTGGTTCTGGTTGTGGAAGCTGCATCCAACCCGGTTGTTCCGGCTGACAGCGTGGTTAACAATGCCAGCTTCGCCTTGGGCACGAATCCTCTGGCTCCCGGCACCATCGCGGCCATTTTCGGGACCGCCTTGGACGATGGAACGAACAACGCATTTTCTTCTTTCGGAACCAATGGAGAACTGCTCACTACTCTCGGCGGAGCGAGCGTCACTTTCAACGGGATTTCGGCTCCCATGTTTTCCGCATTTCCGGGCCAACTCAACGTCCAGATTCCTGACGGTCTGGGGACGGCCACTTCGGCCATGGTGGTGGTTACGGTGGGCGGGCAATCCAGCGCGCCGCAAACAGTCCCGCTGGGTTCGTTTTCTCCAGGATTATTCAGCACGAATCAGAAGGGCACGGGACAAGGCGCTATCCAGATCGCGAACACCTCCACGTATGCGGCAGCATCGGGCAGCATCAGCGGATCGGCATCGAGGGCAGTGAAGCCGGGTGAATTCATCACTATTTATTGCACGGGCCTCGGAGCGGTGAGCAACCCGCCTGCTCCGGGAACGGCGGCGTCGAACAATCCGCTGTCCCATACTTTGACCACTCCGAAGGTGACCATCGGTGGCGAAGCTGCGACGGTTAGCTTCGCCGGATTATCGCCAGGCTATGTTGGACTCTACCAAGTGAACGCGCAGATACCGGCGGACGCGTCCGGAGGGAACGCTGTTGCTGTGCAGTTGAGCATTGGCGGGGTTGAGAGCAATACGGTTACCATCGCGGTTAATGGTCCGGCCGGTCCCAGTGGAAGCACAATCGCGGGGGGCGAGCAACATACCTGTGCGGTGACCAGCGCCGGGGCCGTTTTTTGTTGGGGGTCAAACGCAAACGGCGAACTCGGCAACGGCACCACCACCAAGTCCCTAACCCCTGTGCCCGTCACTGGGCTTTCCAGCGGCGTAGTTGCTGTGAGCGCTGGCTCGGCCTTCAGTTGTGCGTTGACCCACGCCGGGACCGTTATGTGTTGGGGCGTCAACACCACCGGCAACCTCGGCAACGGCACCACCACCGATTCTGATATACCGGTGCAAGTGAAAGACGTGGCTGGGACCGGAACCCTTGGCGGGGTGGTGGCGATTTCCGCGGGTCAATACCACGTCTGCGCGGTGACCAAGACCGGGGCGGTGCTCTGTTGGGGGGACAACGCGTTCGGCGAACTCGGCCCCGAACCCAGCGGCTTTCGCACCGGCCTCCCGAACCAGGTGACGGGTATCCCGGCTGACATTGTCGCGATCTCCGCAGGCTCCTATTTCACCTGTGCGCTGACCAGCACGAGCGCAGCATGGTGCTGGGGGTCGAGCGGGGACGGTCAACTCGGCGCCGGCCCCAACCTCCCGAACGAGAACCCCGTTGCGGTGCTGGACTTGGCGGGGACTGCCCCGCTCAGCGGCGTGGCCCAGATTTCCGCGGGCTTCAACGATACCTGTGCCTTAACGAACGCCGGAGCGACGCTGTGCTGGGGTGCGAACCAATCCGGCGAGGTCGGCAACGGCACAAACACGCAAGTCGACATTCCGGTGCAGGTGTTGAACCTGGCTGGAACCTCACCGCTGAGTGGTGTGACGGCGGTGGTCTCTGGCGAGAACCATGCCTGCGGGCTCACGACCGCCGGCGGGGTGCTGTGTTGGGGAGACCCTTTCAACGGCGAACTCGGCAACAACTATGCCCACTCATCCGAGATCCCAGTGCAGGTCTCGGGGTTAACCAGCGGCGTGACGGAAATTGCCGCCGGCTTTCATTTTAATTGCGCCGTGCTCAGCAGCGGCGGAGTGATGTGCTGGGGGTTCAACATCAACGGCCAGCTCGGCAACGGCAATACTAACGACGCGCTCGTTCCAGTTGCGGTGGTGGGAGTGGGGGGCAGCGGTTTGTTGAAGCTTTTTTGACCGCACCCACAGTTATTTACGGAATCAGCCGGTCGCGGAGAGCGCGCGCAACCGCTTCGGATCGCGAATGCACGTGTAGCTTCTCATAAATCGATCGCAAGTGGAAGCCGACGGTGTGAATGCTGATTGCCATTTCAGAGGCGGCTGTTTTGTTCTGATGGCCTTCGGCCAGCAGCTTCAGGAGTCGCAACTCCTGGGGAGTTAAGCCGGCGGAGAACTGTTCGGGCGATTGTGTTCTGCGGAAGAGTTCCACTACTCGGATAGCGACTTCGGGAGACATCACCGCTCCGCCCTCGGCAATTTCGCGCACCGCCTCCAGCAGGCGCGCCGGGGGCGTTTTCTTGAGAAGGTATCCGCAGGCGCCCGCGCAAACCGCCTGAAAGATCCGTTCGTCATCCTTGTAGACAGTCAGCAGAACCGGCGCGATGGAAGGGTAGCGCTCTCGCAGGATTCGCACGCCATCAATACCGCTGAGCCCCGGAAGCCCGATGTCGACCAGCGCTACACGGGGTGGGTTGCTCCCAATCCCCTCCAGTGCCGCTTCCATAGATGCATATACGTGCCGGCATTCGAAGCGATGGGCATTGTTGATCAATAGCGAGAGACCTTCGCGAGTCTCGCGTTGATCTTCGATGATTGCAACGCTGATGATTGGAACCTCAGAAGTTTCTGGCGCCATGCGAATCTGCCGACGCTTCAGTGTAATCGAAGGCGCGCTTCCCGCCACCTACACAAACAAGCAGGTCATAACCCTTGAGTGAACGCTCCCTTCCGGTCGCGGCTCGGTTACAGAACGCCGCGGCGCGCCGGGATATGTATCGAGACCGTGCAGCCCCCACCAGGCGTTCGAGTGATTTCCCCCCGCCCTCCAAGACTCTCCGCTCGTTTTTGCATACTGGGGATCCCTGTGCCGCCGTTCCAGCCGGGTGGCCGCTCGTCAGGATTCAACCCACGGCCGTTGTCCTGGACATGCAGCGTGAGTTCCCGATCCAATATTTTCAATTCCGCCAAAACTTTTGTGCAGTGCGAATGTCGAGCGACATTATGGATGCACTCTTTGAACATGAGGAATAGCTGCCTGCGAGCATGAAGGCTGAACTTGACGTCTTCTCCCGTGCGTGGCGCAAGCAACTCGAAGTCGATGCCCTGAGAGGCTAGCAAATCGAGGGCGAATTCGCGCATGCGCCGGACCAGGGAATCCATGCCATGCGGCTCGGAGCGGATGGACCATACGATGTCTCCCATGGAATCTACTAACTCGCGGGCCAAGGAAGCGATTCGTTCGAGAGGCTCGCCTGCCCGGTTCTGGCCGGCGGCGCCCACGCGCGCCACTTCACTCAAAATGGCAATCTGCGAGAGGCTGGCGCCGATATCATCGTGAAGATCCGTCGCGATGGCGGTCCGCATGCGTTCCAGGTTCACCATTTCGGTCACCCGGTATCGGTGCGCGGCAAACACTAACGCAGCAGCCAGTGCCACTAGCAGACTCTCGAACCACCACCGCCTCCATACCGGCGGCAGCACCGTGAAATCGATCTCCGCCGGCGGCGCGCTTTCCACGCCCTCGGACGTTACGGCTTTCACCATAAAGCGGTAGCTTCCCGCTGAAAGCGCGGCATAATTAACGGCTTGCTGATTCCGCGGCGGACTCCAATCAGAATCGGCGCCTTCCAATTTGTACGAATAGCGGACAGTCTCGCCAGGCTCGTAGTCGACACCCACGAAATCTACTCGAAGTTGGTTCTGCGCGGGTTTCAGTTCCAAGGCCGGGAGGCGCACTTCCCCGAGTTGCGATACCGGATAGGGCGTGCCAGCGATTTGCAGATCTGTAATGAGAACGCGCGGAACAACCGGGGGCCGATCCTCCGTGGTGGTCAACCTGGAGAGGCCCTGGGTGGTTGCAAACCACAGCGAGCCGGAGCGGTCGCGAAACGCCGACTTGAATTCTCCATGCGCCAGGCCGTCGGCGCTGGAAAAGTGGCGGATGTGGCCGTTTTTTGGGTCCAGGCGGTCCACGCCTTTGCCGGTCCCAGCGTAGATGCGGCCCTGGAGGTCTTCGACGAGGCACTGGATGGCATTGCTCGCCATTCCCCGATCCGAGCTGTAGACTTCTATCCGCGGTCGCTCATCCCCGGTGTCCACTATGCGGCCCAGGCCCCCGCCATTCGAGCCAACCCACAAGCCACTCGCACCGGCGAGAAGCGCGAAGATGGGCCCTCCGGGCAGGCCATCCTTCCGTTGGAAGTGCTGGAACTCGCGGCCGTGATAACGATACAACCCACCGTTATACATCCCCATCCAGATGTTTCCCTGCCGGTCTTCGGCAAACGCGCTCACAAGACCGCTAGCGGGCTCGCCTGGAATCCTGGAAGCCGGGAAGTCGACGATTGTGTTTGTGTCCGGGTTCCATCGCATCAGCCGGTCTCCCGCCTTGGACTGAGCCGCAGCCCAGATACCGCCTTTGGAATCCTCGAATACACGGAAAAATATGCTATCGCGCGAATAGCACACCTGCAGGTTCTTGCCATTCAAATCGGCCGCCTTGGTTGCTCCAAACCGGCAAAGTCCCTGCTTGGTTGCTGCCCACCATTCTCCAGTGCGGCTTTGGAGCAGGATCTGCTGCCATCCCCAAGTGGGATGCTCGTGAACCTCCTTCGGAGCCAAACTGCGGAACCGCGCGCCGTCGAAGAGGTTGACCGAGCTCCCGCCCGGGCCTGTCGTCACAGCCAGCAGCGCTCCGGCGCGGTCTTCAAACACGGACATCACGCGGTCTGTCGCCAGGCCATCCGATTCACGATAGGTGGTGAATCCCAGGCGGGCGATTCGCATCACCCCGGCCCCTTCGGTTCCCGCCCAAATGTTGCCGGCCGGGTCCTCGGCTAGGGCGTTGATCTGCTGGTCACTCAGGCCTTGCGCGCGAGTCATGTTTTGAAAGACTGAAGGATCGCTCTCGCTCAATCTCAGCCGGCTGATTCCATAAGCGGTCCCCACCCACAGCGTGCCGTCGGATGCTTCCAACAGCGCCTTCACGTCCCAGTGAGCCAGACCAGATTCCTGACGATAGATCTTCGCCACATTCCAGTCGCCTGCCGCCCGCCGTGTGATCAGCGCGAGTCCGCCGCGAAGAGCAGCCCACATCCTGCCCCTGGAGTCCAACAATAATGCTTCCACCCACTGGCCCGGCAAGCCGTCCTTCACGGTAAAGTTACGCACAGCGCCGTTGGCTCCCAGGAAGAAAACTCCCCCTAGCGTGCCCACCCACAGGTCGCCGCCCGTGCTTTCCACGATGTCCGTAATCATTGCATCAGGTGTAAGAAGCTCGTTGCGGCGAAAGCTGAGTGGGGCGCGCCACTTGAAAAGTCCGGCTGCTGTTCCACACCAGATCTCACCCGACCGCGCTTCCAGCAGCGCGGCAATAGAATTCTGCTTGGCGTCCTGTCCGGGCCGGTAGGTGGCGAACGGCGGACCGTTGCTGCCGGAATTGATCCGGGCCAGTCCGCGGGGAGTTCCGATCCAGTGCTCGCCGGATTTCGTCTCGAGAAACGCCGATACGGACTGGTGAGGTAATCCTTCGCTCACGCCATAACTGACGAAATGATTTCCGTCGAACCTCGACAGGCCCTCGGGAGTGCAGAACCACAGGAATCCGCGCGAATCTGAAACGACGCAGTCGACGTGGTCCGCTGCCAGACCGTCAGCCGTACTATAGGTACGGATCGGCAGCAACTCGCTTTCGAGCAAGGCTGGAAAAGCGGCCAAGGCTACGAGAATTGCTCGCCATTGCATGCGTGATCCGTTGCCTAGACATTGTAATCCCAGGGCCTGAAGATTGCTCACCTACGCGAACGTGTGGGTTGTTCGGGCCGGGACTCAGTCCTTACAATCGATCTACTGCGAAACGGTTAGTCGCATGGAGTAAGAGATGAATCGATTGCGTACATTCTCAAAAGCGCTGCTGGTAGTGCTTGCCTGCGCTTTAGCTCTCCCGGCGCGTGCCGATCTGCTGACTGGCGACACCATCAGGACGTGGGAGCTGTACCCCGATCTTTCGACGATTTTCGCTGGACCGGTCGACGTAGTAGATCCCGGTAACATCCTCTCATTCCCTGGTTTCGCTCCAATCGTGAACATTGCATTCAATGCTGCCAATATCACGATCACGATGGTCCGCGACGCCACGGCCTTCACTTCGGCATTTAATGGTTTCCGCTTCTTTGACGTGAGCGAGGCTCCCTTCGGCTCAGTCACCCTCGACAGCGCGACTAACGTCCCGGGAATTGATGCGTCCAGAGTCAGCTTCGACGCGCAGAACATTTACGTAAATTTCTCTGGCATCGCGTACAGCACCGGGCAAGAGGTCTCGTTGGACATACGGGCCGTCCCAGAGCCGGCCTCGTCCTTGGTGCTCCTGGTGATCGCTGCGCTTGTAACATATGCCGTCAGGCGCCGAAAGATTCCCGTCAATGGATGTCTGAAGAACCAATGAACGAGACGAAAGGAGATAGGAAATGAATCTGTTACGCAAAGCTTTAGTCCCTTTGACTGGAGTCGCCGTCATCGCTCTGGTCCTCTTACTGGCTGGCCCTCGCGCGGTGCACGCAATCACCGCCACTCTGGTGCAGGTAGTCAACACCGTCCCAGTGGTCACTGCGCCGTCGGCTCCGCTGCTATATGAATCGAATTGCACCGGCGCCTTCGGCGGCACGCAGGAAGGGTCTTGCAGTTTCCAAACGGTACCGGCCGGAAACACGCTGTTTATTGACGCGGTCAGCATTTACCTTAACAGCCTTGAGACTGGCGTCGGCGTGCAGTGGGCGTTGATGCTAACTTACAACATCGGCTCTTCTTATCCCGAAGGGCAAGGCCCATCCCAAGGCGCCGCGCTATTCATCCCCCTGACGAAAATGGCGCCCGGCTTCGGCCAAAACTATGTGGGAACCATCACCTCCGCAAACGTCTGGAGCGCGAACTCGCCCGCCCCTAAGTGCCAAGTACTCTTAAACGGTGCAAGCGAGACGGGGGTCTTCTCGTGCACGGCTTGGGGACATCTGGCGCCGATTCCAGCAACCTGAAGTTGAGCGCTTGGACTCTCGCGAGGGGCGTCGCCAGTTCGACGCCGGGCTGAGATCAGTACTATGAGTACGGATCAACAGTTCGCTTTTCAGCAAGCATGGAAAGCAGCCAAACCGCGGGAATTGTTCGCCATTCCAGGCGCGATCCATTCTAATCCGAGGAGCCGAACATCGCTGACCTACACGAACGCGTGGGTTGTTGAGGCGGGACGATCTCCTTACAATCGATCTACTGTGAAACGGTCAATCGCACGGAGTAAGAAATGAATCGGTTGTTGATGTTTTCTGTGTTTGCGCTAGTCCCGGCCGGGCTTCAAGCGGACTTTCTTTCCTTCACCGGTACTCTTGCGAGTTCGACTGACGTGGTGGAGCAAACTTTCACCTTGAGCTCACCGGCAACCATAGGCCTTCAAACCTGGGGATTCGGAGGGGGCACCAACGCCGCGGGTACGCTCATTTTGCCGGGCGGCACGGACCCCTTTCTGGCGATTTTTTCCGGTACCGGCGCGGGCGCCACTATCCTGACCGACGGGTCGAGTAATCCTTTTGGGACTTCGCTGGACTTAACGAACTACGACAACCCGAATTTCCTGGGCTGCCCGCCAGCCGGAGCTCCGGTCATTGGCGGCTCGGCCCAATGCGGCGACATCAGCATGACGCTTCCCTCGTTAGCCGCTGGAACGTACACAGTCGTGCTCAGCGACGGCGAGTACCAAGCGAACGCGGTTTTCGACAACGGAACGCTGGGCGAGGGGTTCAGCGACTTTACCGGCGGCGCATTTTGTAACGTCGACATCAATGGCGTCGCCTGCCCCGACCCTTTGGGCGGCGCATACGCATTCGATATCACGGGGCTGCCAGGCACAGGTCCACCGCCCCCGCCCGTTCCGGAACCGGCCTTCGGCGGAACTGTATTGGGAGCTGCAGCGTTGGGTTTGACGTTCATCAGGGACTCATTAAGAAGGAAGAAAAGAGGAGAAACCAAATGAAACCGTTCGTTAAGCTCGCATATCTGGCAGCAGCGTGCGCTTTGCTGGTGACGACATTTGCCATCATCGGGCCACGCACCGTCCATGCCGTCACCGCTGCGCTCATCCGAGACGTTGACAATGCGGGGCGCCACCCCTTTGTCGGCGGATGTAGCAACAATTCTATAGGCAGTTCCACTAGTTGCATTATTCCCGTGCCGGCAGGAGAAGAGGTCGTCATCCAGACGGAGGCGTTGACCGCGACAGGAGACCCCGTCAACAAATTCGTTGAGGCTAATGTACAGACAGTTACTAACTTTGTCACTATGAATGCCTACGATAACATTCAGGACAATGGCCTCTTACAACCCGAGATTTCATCTATGGTCGCGACGTTCAACCATACCCTTTACGCCGATCCAAGTACAAATATCACTTGCCATGGCTCTACGAAAAACACTAACCCAACGAACGCTTTAGTATTGGGTTGCCAGGTTTCCGGATACTATGTAACGCTCCCATGAGCTATGGCGCGGACACGAGGTCATCATCAACCTCATCGCAGTATTAGACCTCAGCGGTCTAATCCAGGTCTACGCAGACCCTAGCAGCACGATAACTTGTGGAGTGAACACCAAAAACGCGAATCCGATAACGACCCTTCAAGGGAGCTGCACAGTATCCGGATACATGGTAACGCTGCCGTGAATGAGAACGACAACCCACAGCGTCCATGAGAGGCATTCCTCAACGTTACGCTGGCTGCGATGCTGGGGTTCATGTCAAGCCGCAAACTTCTGGTGGCTTCATCCCAGAACGTGGCGACGGCGGACTTTGGCTTCAGTGAGACTTGCAGTCGACCAAGGAGAACAAAAATGAAATTCGTGAAAAAGTTATTGATGGGTATCGGCGCCGTAGCGCTGGCGGGCACGCTTCTGACGCTGGTTGCGCCGAAAGCGGTCCACGCGGCTGTGGCTGCGCTGGTGGAGGTGGCCAACACGCCGGCTAATCCGGTGCCGAACGCCGACGTGAATGCGCCCGGTGAAGAACCCCTTCAAACAGTGTTGTGCAACAATGTCGGATTTCTAAGCTGCGGCACTACCCCCAGCAGCTTCGTAGTCCCGGCCACTACGTCGGATGGTCTCGGCGTCAAACGATTAGTGATCGAATATGTCGCCGTGACCTGCGTCAACACCGGCGTAAGTCAATTGCAGGCCGTCTTGACCACTTCCACGAGTGCAAACCTAGTGAACGGCAGCATTTTTTTGGTCAGTATTCCTCTTCCGCTCACCCCTAGTGCCCCCGGTACTACTGGTGCACCTGGCGCTTCCCTGCCAATGCGAGCATACGCAGATCCTGGATCAACTGTGACCGCGGAATCAGCCGGCAGTTTCAGCGGCCCCCCGATTGGCGCAGTCTGCAATTTTGGTGTTATCGGACGCCTTATCACGCACTGAGACCGGCCCTCCGAGGGCGTTAAAACATGGCTCGGACCTCGGCTACGGTAGGGACCCCGCACGTTCCCGCTGGTCGATCTGTTTAAGAAAGGACGCGGCTTCGGGGTAGTGTGGGCTGAGTTTCAATGCCTGGTTGAAATCCGCTCGCGCCCGCGCCAAGTCACTCTTGTAAAGCAAATGGTAAACGCCCAGGAGGTAATGAGCCCTCGCGTCCAGCGGCCTTACACGCACGATGCGTTCCGCGATTTCGATGGCTTCATCGAACATTTCGAGCTGGTGATATTCGGCGGCTAGAAAATCGAGGCGCGAGTCGTCGGTCGGGTCGGCGGCGATCTCCTCTTTCAGGATTTCGATGTACCAGTGGTTCTTGCGTCGCCGTGCTTCCCGGTTTGAAGAGAAGCTGTGATCGATGCGGATATCGGTCTTATGCAAGCGCCCGCCGCCGGACAGAATCGAGCGGTCGATGATTTCGTGTACGCGGCCGCGGTAGCGATAATCCGGGCGGTTCGGAAAAAGCCTGACGACATAGTCCGTGACGGGATTTTCGGAATCCGATGAGTGATTGTGGCGCTCCAGAAAATATCCCGCGTTTTCGCCGAGCGCGACCAGCTTTTCGATCTTCGGCGCACTCTCCGGAGCCAGAGTCTCATCCGCGTCGAGCACCAAAATCCACTGGCCTCGGGCGCGCGAGATGGCGTGGTTGCGAGCGGCGGCAAAGTCGACGGTGGTGAAATCGAACGGGATCACGTCGGCCCCGTAGCTTGCCGCTATGTCTCGCGTGGCATCCGTTGAGCCGGTGTCGACGATAATGAGGTCGCTGGTTAGACCTTGAATGGAATCGAGACACCTGGGTAGGTTGCGCTCCTCGTTCTTCACAATCATGCAAAGACTGAGCGCGTCCGGCAAACGCGGCATGCTGTTCTGATGATANNGCGGAAACAGCGCAATATGTCATGGGGTCGAGCGCGCTTACATCAAAAAGAAACGAAGCCATGATGCGCGTCAGCGCTGCGGCTCCCGCCAGGCCGAACGCAACTCCGATGGCCGCGAGCAGTACACCGTGCCGCACAACCATGGTCCGGAGCGTTCGCGGCTGGGCGCCAAGGGCGATTCGTATGCCGATCTCGCGAGTCCGCTGCGATACGGAATACGAGATAACGCCGTAGATCCCGACGACACCGAGCAGCAACGCCATGGAACCCGCGATGGCGAGCATTACCAGCGTGAACGAACTTCGCGCCATCGATCCGCGATAAACCTCTTCCATGGTGCGGATGCCGGTGAGCGGGAGATTGGCGTTGACGGCCCATATTGCCTGCCGGACCTCTTTGAGAAAGCTCTCGGAACCAGTCCGGGTGCTCCGGATGGCGAAAACCGCGCGTCGTTGTATGTACGTAGACTCGCCGTAGAAGTTGTTCAGCATGGCTGGCCAAAAGACGATAGCTGGCGGCTTCTGATCAGCGCCGTTGTCGTATATATTCTGTACCACGCCGATAATCTCCCGCCAGTCATCCTTCATGCCTTCACGGATTCGTTTACCGAGCGCGGCTGACGGATCGCGCCATAGCTCTCGCGCCATGTTCTCCGAGATTATGACCACGTTTCGTTTGTCCTGAATGTCTGTCCAGGTGTAATCGCGTCCGGCGATCAGGCGGGTTCCCATGGTGTGAAAGAAGCCCGGAGCGACGAAATGAAAGCGCCGGATGGGAGGAATTTCTCCCTCGCGGTAGGTCCGATCTTCGGCGTAGAGCAGATCGTTACTGTTATTGCCATCGGTGGGCGCCCAGTTTGCAAACGAAACCGAAGAGACACCGGGAATTTGGGAGATGCGTTGCTGCATATCCTGAAGCATGCGCGCTACTCGTTCCGGCTCTTTCACTTGAGCATCGGGAATGTAAAGACTGATGGTTTGCAATTGGGCGGCGTTCGTGAATCCGGGTTGAACGTGCTGCAACGCGAGAAAAGTGCGGATCATCAGACCCGAGCTGATCAACAGGACCAGCGCCAGCGCGACCTGCAGCACCACCAACGTATTGCGTACGCGATGTCTTTCCTTGCTCTGGCTTAACGTGCGCCCGCCAGCGCGAAGCACGGCCGCCATGCTGGGCGCTCCGTACTTCACAACCGGTATGAGCCCGAATAATAATCCGGCGAACAAAGAAATGGTGAGAGTGAATAGCAGCACTCGCGGATCGATTGCAATGTCCTGGAGACGGGGAAGAGAGGCAGGAGCGATGCTGACCAAAACCTTCAGCGCCCCGTAGGCGAGGGCGAGTCCGAGGACTCCACCCGCTAGCCCAAGAGCAACACTTTCCATCAGAAGCTCGCGCGCGATTTCAGTCCAATTGGCGCCCAGTGACGAACGGATGGCAAGCTCTTGCTGCCGTCCTTCCGCTCTCACTAGAAGCAGGTTCGCGACGTTCGCGCAGGCGATCAGCAGCACCACGCCGATGCTGCCCATCAGCACCCACAGCACGCGTCCAAGATCGCCAATCACATCCTGTTTTAAGGGGTGCACGTCGGGCAGTATCTTTACGTCCTCGAAAAGTTTGACGCTGAAGCCAGGAGGCGGAGGGAATTTGGTATTGACGATTGGAGCCATCCTAGCGATATCTTGGTTTGCCTGGGCCAAGGAAACACCTGGTTTGAGCCTGGCAATTCCCTGGAAACTGAAGTTTCCAAGCATGGCTTTGCCGCGGTCGAATTGGAACGGAACGATCAGATCCGGCTTTTGGTCGAGGAACCGAAAACTCTGCGGCATGACGCCGATGATTTCCTTGGCTTCGCCATCCATTACAATCCGCCGACCGATGGCCGAAGCGTCACCACCGAATCTGCGCATCCAGTATCCGTAGGTCAAAATCGTGGTGGCGGGACTGCCGGGACTGTCATCCTTGGCTGTGAACCACCGGCCTAGAGCCGGCTGAACGCCAAGCGCGGGCAGTATACCGTCGGTAACTTCGAGATTCTGTACTTGCTCGGGAGCGCCAAGTCCGGTAATGCTGACGCTGCTGTTATCCCAGAGGCCGAGTTCCTGAAACGAACGGTTCTCATCGAGAAACGTGAAGTAATCCGAGAACGAGAGCTGCAGTTCGTTGATTCCGATGCCGGGCGCCGATTGCCAGACGCCCACTAACCTCTCGGCATCCGCATAAGGCAGCGGCTTCAACAGGACGCCATTGACGACGCTGAAAATAGCGCTGTTGGCGCCGATTCCGATGGCGACCGTGGCCAGCGTCACGATGGTGAAGACCGGCGACTTCATCAGCCGGCGTAACACATGTTTCAGTTGATTTCTCATGGCTCCTGCGATTCGAGTCTAGTACGTACTACGCGCCAGCACCGGTGAAGTTCGCACTTATTTTCAACAAGCACCGACTCCGTCACCGTCGCGGCTCAGAAACGGAGCTTTTCGTGCGCGTATTGCATGCTCGCTCGGACGTTCTCCTGCTCGGCTTGAAGTTGCGCCTCGGGCGAAAGTCCGCTGATGCGTGGCAGTGGTTTGGTACTCTTGCACTTTTGCACTAGCTGCATGGTTCTGGCCAAAAACACTCCGTTGCGATCCGGGAACGCGACCCAATATTTGTCGGTCAGGCAGGGAACTTGCAACGGATCGCGAGTGATCATTTCGAGCGAGAAGCGAGTGGCGGGGCGCGCTCGGCGTACGATCGAAATCATGCGGGTCAGATCGAGAAAGCCCTGTCCGAGCACCATTTCAGAGAGAAGGAAGCCATCGTTAAACCATTCCACGCCCATGTCCTTCACATGCGTCGCGATGGTGAACGGTGCGAGCATTTCCGTGACGTTGATTGGATCGTCGAGCAGGGCAATGTTATTCCCGAAATCCAGGCAGACGCCAAGATACTCGCTTGCGTGACTCTTCATGAGTTCCAGCATTTCATCGGCCGTCCAATCCTTGTGGTTTTCCAAGGCAAGAGGCATTTTGTATTTTTCGAGAATCGGGAGTGCAGCCTCCAGATTCCCTCTGCTGTCAGTCACGAATTTGCGCCAATCCTCAAGCGATGCGAACGACTCATACCTGCGCCCGCTTAAGGCTGCTGCGCGGACGCACACTGCTCCCGCGTCCTTGGCATCTTCAATATCTTTCTCGAACGCAGAGGTCTCGCCGTTCTTGGGAAGCTGGACCATGCCCTCGATGTACATACCGAGTTGTTCTGCTCGCGCGCGCAGTGGCCGGAGGTCTCCGTGCAACGGTGCTTGGATGCCAGCGGCGCTCAGCGCATGGCAACGCATCAGAAATTCGAGAGCGTCTTTGGGCTTGGCCACGGTCATATAAGACGTCCAAGCGATGCCCATCCCGGCATTTTTCTGGTCGCCAAGCGCGGTTAGCGCCACCGCTGCCGAGGAGGCTTGGAGGAAATGCCGGCGCGTCAAGAGATCAGCCCTCGCAGAACGCCGTCCCAAGGCTTTCGATACGGACGAACCAGCATGGCGGATGCTGCGGCGTCGCCCAGAATCTCCTCTTTATCCGCGTCCCAACGAATCTTGCGTCCGACGCGCAGCGAGATGTTTGCCAGATGGCACGCCGTGGTGGACTGATGACCACCCTCGATGTCCGCAATTGGGCGCTCGCGCGATTTTATGCAATCCAGGAAATTGCGCGCGTGCAGATTGAACTGCTCATCCGATGATCCCGTTTCCTTCCGCGCCTCAACCCAAGGCTCGGGCTTTACGTCCTCACGCACCGGTCCGCCAACCGGGTGCCCTTGAAAAACAGGGATCGCGTTTGCTGGATTCGTCTTCATGTCGGGAATTACCTCAAAGCCCGAGCGGTTGATCACCAGGCTCCCCTTGGTCCCGAATAACTCGAGGCCTCCACTGCCCGCGCGGCGCCCGGCGCTCGCTTCCCGGATCGAGTATGCGGCGGTGAAACCGTTGTATTCGAACAGAGCATCTTGCGTATCGGGGGTGTCTCCCTCATCCTTAAGCGCGAAGCGTCCGCCGCTTGAAGAAACTGCCGCTGGCCCTTTTTCGCGCATGATCCACTGAATGATATCGATCTCGTGGGCGCCCAGATTGGTCATCTGTCCGCCCGAATAATCCCAGAACCAGCGGAAATGATATAGACCGCGCATCTTGTTGTACGGCCGCTCGGGGGCAGGACCCAACCACATGTTGTAGTCGAAGTCGTTCGGAGGCGCGGAATCCGCGGGCGAGCCGAACCCCGGCATCACGTTACGGAACGAACCAGACCGGGCGCTCATGATGGGGCCGATGTAGCCTTGTTCAATCAGTTGCTTGGCATGCTGATAATGTTTGCCAGAACGCTGCTGCGTGCCGGCTTGGACAATGCGGTTGTAACGTCGCGCTGCATCAATCATCCAGCGGCCTTCCCGTACGAACAGCGAGACTGGCTTCTCCACGTAAACATCTTTGCCGGCGGCGCATGCCATGATCGTCATCAATGCGTGCCAGTGGTCCGGAGTGCATATGACGATGGCTTGGAGATCTTTGTTGTCGAGCATCTTCCGGAAGTCGGTATATGGTTTGGCAGTTTGACCGCATGCGGCTACGCCTTGTTCAAGACGCGGCTGATAAACATCGCACATGGCGGCCAGATCTACATCCGTTTGATTCTTGAAATCGTGAACGTGCTGGCCACCGATCAATCCGAAGCCGATGAATCCGACTTGTATGCGTTCGTTCGCGCCGAGAATGCGCTTGTAGGACGCCGCGGCCAGCGCCGTCAAACCAACTGCGCCTCGCCGAGTCATCGAATTCATAATGTCTATCGTAATCTTTTCATCTGCTGGCATAAAGGCGGGGGCAAGTTGCTGGGCACTTCATTCAGACTCAGTACCCTGCTACCTTGAGATCATGTTTCGTTTCCTCGGATGCTTTCTTGCTTTAGCCGGCGTGGCGCAGCACGTTTCAGCCCAAGCGCCTGCGTCCGGATCGGACACCATTGTTTTCGTCAACGGCGATAAGCTGGCCGGTAAATTCGTCAGTTCCAGCGGCTCATCGGTAAAGTTCAAGAGCGATGTGCTCGGAGATATTACCGTCGCTTGGAGCAAGGTAAAAGAACTGCACACGTCATCAAAAGTCGCTGTTATCCGCAAGGGCGTTCAACTTGGCAAGCACAGTGACACCGCGGCCATTCCGCAAGGAACGCTCAGCATGGAGACCAGACTCTTCAGGTCGCGTCCCCGCCTCAACCTCCGCAATCCATTCCGGTAAGCGATTCGAGCGCTATCGTCGACCAATCAACTTTCGATAAAGCCCTGCACCACGCGCCGGGATTTTTACATGGTTGGGCCGGCGCTGTCACGCTGGGCGGCACACTTATCGAGGCCACCCAGGACGATAAGACTTTCAATGGCGCCATCAGTCTGGTTCGAGCCGAACCAGGTGAGAGCTGGATCGCGCCTCGAAATCGCACGATTTTCGATTTCTCCGCCTCTTACGGCGAGTTGTCGCAGCCGGGCACGTCTACCGCAAAAACCTCGATCTTCCATGGCGACGCGGAGCGCGACGAGTATCTGGACCGTAGCATATTCGTATTTGGGCAAGCCGTCTACGATCACAATTTTTCGCAGGGCTTGACTCTTCAACAGACCTACGGGGGCGGCATCGGATGGACGGTGATTCAGGATCCCAATCAAACGCTGGATCTGAAGGGCAGCGTGGTTTATATTCGCCAGCAGTTCGAGGAACCGCCGGACCAGGACCTAATTGGCTCAATTTTCGCCGAGCATTACAGACGCAAATTCAAGCGCGGGCTGGTGGCCGATCAGCAGCTTTCCATTCAGCCCGCCTGGAACGACACCAGGGCATATTCGGCTTCCTTCAATACCCTGCTGACCTTGCCGGTGTACAAGCGCCTGGGCGCCTCCACGGGCGTCATCGATACATTTCTGAACGATCCCCCCGCGGGGTTCAAGAAGAACTCCTTCCAGTTCACGTTGGGGCTAACCTACACTCTGCCGTGACGCGGGCCGCAGCCGGCCGCCTCTACTGTATCCTGTTAGCTGCCATGCGCCGTGCTCTTGCTGCGATTTTTCTCTCCACTGTAGTTTTTGCCGAGGTTCCCGCGCTTCCGCCTCTGCGCGATCAGGCTCGCATCCAACAGGAGTGGCTCCGGTTGCGGCTGGAACGCAATCTGCCGGTTCTCATGCGGAAGCATGGAGCGCAGATGTGGATTGTCGCCTGCCGCGAGTATGCCGAGGATCCAGCGTTCTTTTCGCTGGTTTCGCCCACGGTGTTTGCTGCGCGCCGCACCACCATCTATGTGTTCTACGATCGCGGCGCGAACCAGCCTCTGGAGCGGCTCGCACTCGGCGGCGATTCCAATGGCGGTTTGTATACCGTCTATCGGGATCCCGACTCGGCCAATCGCGAAATTTATGGCGAGACGCAGTGGCAGCTGCTGCGCAAACTGGTCGACCAGCGGCATCCGTCCACGATCGCAATCGATATTTCGCCGGTCCACGCTTTTTCGGATGGTCTGACAGTGGGGATGCGTGACAAACTGATGGCCGCGCTTGGCGCCGATTACAAAGACAAGATCATCCCCGCCGAGAATCTCGCGCTCGAATACCAGGAGTTGCGGGTTCCTGAAATGCTTCCGGCCTACCGGCAAATGATGGAGATTGTGCACTCCTTGATCTCGCGCGCGTTTTCGAATGAAGTGATCACGCCCGGCAAGACAACCAATGAAGACGTGGTGTGGTGGCTGCGGCAGAAGGTGAACGACGCGGGATTGGGCACCTGGTTCCATCCTTCTGTGACCGTCCAACGCAAGGGACTCAGCGCCACCACGCGGCTCAATCCCAGGGAAGGTGACGTGATCGAGCGCGGAGACGTTCTGCACACAGATTTCGGCATCACCGCGATGCGGCTCAATACGGACACGCAGCACATGGGCTACGTTCTTCGTGAAGGTGAAACTGCAGTGCCGGAGGGAATAGTGGAAGCGATGCGGAACACGGATCGGTTACAGGATTTGCTTATGGAGCGGATGCGGCCGGGCCGGACGGGCAATGAAGTTCTCGGCGATGTGCTGCACGCTATGCGCGAAGCGAAGATCGACGGCAGCGTCTACACGCACCCGATTGGCGATCACGGCCACGCCGCTGGTCCGCTGATCGGTCTGTGGGATTTGCAGCAGGGCGTTCCGGGCCGCGGCGATGTCCCGCTGCTGGCGGGAAGTTGGTTTTCAATCGAGCTGCAAGCGACCACGCCAGTACCGGAGTGGGACGGGCAGAAGCTCTCCGTCGCGCTTGAAGAAGACGCCGTTCTGGACGAACAGGGCAAAATGTCGTGGGTGCTAAAGCGGCAGACTGAATACCATCTGGTGAGGTAGGGGTGCAGATGACGCGCTTGGCTTTGTTATAATCGACCCAAGATTTTCGGGTGGAGCAGTTATGCGCAATCTAATTCGCGTCGCAGCTTATTTCACTTTCCTCACGGGAGCGGCTGTTGCTCAACCGCCGCTGATTTATAACCGATCCATATACAACGCGGCCAGCTTCATCCCCGCCGGTGTCCCCTCGGGCACCATCGCCCAGGGATCGATATTCAGCATATTCGGCACTCGTCTGGGCCCCACTTCCTCGGTGACGGCAAGTTCGTTCCCCTTAGGAAATACGCTGGGCGGTGTCTCGATCAACATTATTCAGGGCGCCACCTCCATGCCGGCCATCCCCGTTTACGTCAGCGGCGGGCAGATCAATGCCATCATGCCGTCCACAGCGCCGCTCGGCATGGTTTCCGTGCAGGTGGCCTTCAACAATCTGAAAAGCAACATGGCGCCCGTTCAGATCGCTTCGAGCGAGGTGGGAGTCTTCACTGCGACCGGAACGGGGATCGGGGAGGGAGTGCTCTGGAACTTCATCTCGCAGAAAAGCCAACCCGTCAATTCGCCGACCATCACGGCCAAACCCGGCCAAGTGATCACACTATGGGCCACCGGGCTTGGCCCGGTACCGTACGCGGACAACATCCCGCCGACGGCAGGAAACCTCCCCGTGCAGGTACAAGTATTCGTCGGCGGGCAACCAGCGGGCGTCCAATACAGCGGTCGCAGTTCCTGTTGCGCGGGAGTCGATCAGCTCGTTTTCACCGTGCCGAATAACGCTCCCTCCGGCTGCTGGGTACCTGTTTACGTCAAGACCGCCGGTGCGAACCTCAGCAACTTCGTCACCATAGCGATCAACCCTTCGGGAGCCACCTGCACCACCGACGTGCTTCCACAAGTCACAACCGCATTTATTAAAGGACAGACACTCGGCGAAGCCATCGTAACGCGCACCACCACACGCCACGATATCGGAACCATCGCACCCGTCGATGTCACCTCCGATTACCACGTATCGTTCGCCTTCGAACCGCCAGTCACTCCGTTCCCCTTTAATCCTGCGCTGGCCTTCCCGCCCTCCGGAACCTGCACGGCTTATATGCATGCGAGCGATCTGCTCGATGGCCGCGCCGGTAGTCCCCCGCTTCCTGGGATTGTTCCTACCACAATGCCGTTGGACGTCGGACCGCCCTTTATGCTCACCGGCCCCAATGGAACGAAGACCCTCAGCGCGGGCTTCTTCTCGGCAACAGCAGGCTTTCTCGGCGGATTGATTTCCAACAACATCCTGCCCAGCTCGCTTTTTCTCGATCCCGGCTCATACACCCTGCGGGGATTTGGAGGAACCGAGGTCGGATCGTTTACTACGAACTTCACCATCCCTCAGCCTCTGAACTGGACCAATCGCCTTCAGACCAACCTGGTTCCTCGCGCGCAACCCTTGACTATTTCGTGGACCGGCGGCGATACCAGCCAGGTGGTCTCGATTATTGGTTTTGGTGACGACCTTCCTACCAATTCGAGCACTGCTTTTGTTTGTATCGCCCCGCCGGGCGCCACCAGCTTCACCGTCCCTACCGATATCCTCTCCACCTTGCCGGCGGGTCGTCCAAATCCCTTGCAGTCGAAGGACGTCATCTACCTGTTGACGCTCTCCGGATCGAGTCTTAAACCCATCAACGCCACGGGTCTGGATGTGGGCCTGACGTCCTACTACTCGATCATTGGAAAGACGGTGTACTGGCAATGAACTTCCATTTTTCTCGTTCCACTAAGTTCATGGCCATGGGCATTTGCCTGAGCCTCGGCTGGTTCGTTTTAGAAAGCTGCGATTGTGATGAAAGCAAGGAGGACCAATTCCCCGGTTTTTGGGTAGCTTGTATCGGCAACCAGCCGGCCCTGATGAGTTACAGCGGGAACAGTGCCACCATTGTCAGTACCGACTCCTCGCCTAACTTCAATCCTGCTCAATGGGATTGCTCGCACCCCAACTCGCCGCATTACAAGAATTCGCAAGCTTCTGCATTTCCAATTGGTACTCCCAGCGGGCCTAACGGATATGCACGAAAACCCCATGCGGCGAGCTCGGGAGCTGCTTATCTTCCCCAGCAATTGCGCGATCTGCCTTTCTTGCCGGATGTTCCACCTAGCGCGAACCCAGTCTGCGATGCGTCGTACCCCGACGTTTTTCAGACTGTGCATACGCAGGCGCTGGTGACGCGCATTTCCACCTGTCCTTTCAAGATCAAGGTAAGCATTCCGGTGGTCACACGGCCGCTTCAGGTAGTTATGACCCCCGATGGCTCAAGCGCGCTGGTTACCAGCTTCGACAATGCCGTGAATTTCATAGATCTCGCCACGAACACGGTCACCTACACGCTGATGACCGATCCGTCCATCAATCCCAACGGGCTTGCAATCTCACCGGACGGGACCCGCGCCTACATCACCAGCTTCAACACCAATGGCGGGGTCGCGGTCATTGACCTTGCTTCTCGTACTATAATCGCGACCCTTTCCACGAATGCTTATCCCCAAGGTGTGACGATCACTCCCGACGGGTCCGAGATCTGGATCACATACCCGCTCGGTTCTTCGGTCGATATTTTCGATACGCTCAGCAACACGTACGTGACCGGCCTGAACATAGGTGAAACCACCGACATAGCGTTCAACTCGACCGGCACACGCGCCTACATCACCAGCCAAGCCACGACACCGGGCAGCGTGGTGGTGGTGGACACGAGTTCGTACCAAACACTCAGTACTTATACCGTCGGTCTCGGTGCTTCCGACATCAAAATGTCCTACGGTGACCAGTTTCTGGTTGTCAACAACGATGCCGGAGGCTCGATATCCGTGATCGATTTGAAAAAAGACGCGGTGGTCACCACTCAGCTGGGCGGCAACTCCGCCCCCTCCGGCATCGCGTTTGTTCATTAGCATCTGAGTGAAGCATGCTTCCGTATTATCCGCAGCCGGTGTTTCACGTGGGTCCCTTCGAGATTCATGCATTTGGCGTTCTGGCCGCGGTTGCGGTGGTGGTGGGAGGCCGCGCGATTCTGGTGCGCGCGCACCGGCAGGGAATCCCTGTGGAACAGATGTTCCGGTTTTGTTTTTGGGTCTATATTTGTGCGATGGCGGGCGCCTTTTTGTCCAAGGCCGTACTGGACGACTTTCCCGGTGTTCTGGCCGACCCCTCTCGCATCTTCAAAGCCAGCCTGGGAGTGCGGTCGGTGGGAGGTATCAGTGGTGGATTCCTGGCGGGCCTGGTGTGGTGCCGCGTCCACAAGCTGTCGGCGCTCGAAACAATGCGGAGACTTGACATTATTGCCTACGCGTTGCCGCTGGGTTTCATGATTGGGCGCCTGGGGTGCACGCTGGCCCACGATCACCGCGGTCTGGCTTCCACCAGTTGGGTCGCGGTGGCCTTTCCCGAAGGTCCGCGCTATGATCTGGGCCTCATCGAGTTTCTATTCCTGATCGCGATGGTTGTTTCCTTTCGCTTGCTGGACCGCAAGCCGCGCCCGGTGGGTTTCTACCTCGGTCTCTACGGCGTCGTGTATGGCGGCTTCCGCATTTGGCTGGACACTCTGCATGTCCAGCCGGGGCGATTTTATGGTGGCATGCTCGGCGTTCTGGTAGGCCTTCTGGGCTGGGCAGCGATGCTGGCGCTCGAGCGATCGCGCACGGCGGAAGCCGTCCCCTCTTCACTTCCAACTCAGCCGTTTGCATAGCGAATCAATTTCGGCGGCAAGCCGGGCGGTGCTCTCTCATAGCGTTTCTCTCGCGGTTTCCGAGCGCGTTGGAGAACTGGATGAACGTGTTCGTGTGGATCGAGGACTTGATTCTGGCCAACCTTCACCTTCTGTGGCGCTGCGCAAGGAACCATGCTTGGCTACCGTCCTCGCTCCGCCGCCGATTTTGGCGCCGGGGAAACGGATTTTCGATGGTTCAGTGTGAATGTTGTGGAAAGGTGTGGCCATTCTTCGGCAGCTCAGGAGCACCCTGTGGACGCATGCAACGATCCTACAGCATCAAACACTACGCTCATATTATGTTTTATCTTGCGCGAAGGAAAGATCAAAGTCAAAACGGAGCTTCCGGCGCCTCAGCTTGCTACAACAGATTGAAATTCCGAGGGTTGTATTTTTCTGAATCCTTCGGGAATGGCTAGCGTCTCACAGAAAGGAAGGGTCTGCTCAAGTGGAACGGCATAGGGCCTTTGAAAGTTGCGTCTGGTTGGCGTTGCTTCTTCCAGTCACACTCAATGCAGCCAAGCTAGAGCCAACCACAGCGAAAGCGTGGGACGAGTATGTCGGAGCTGCCACTACGGGGATGGAACAGCGCCTGAACCCAGGCAATTCCTTCTTGTGGGTGGACGAGGTTCCCGAGCGGCTTCGCAAAGTCCGCTCGGGCGAGATTGTGGTTTCGCCAGTCGGGCCGCAAAGTCCCAAGAGGGTTCCGTCCGGATTGATTCACGATTGGTTGGGTGCGGCGTTCATCGCCCACGTTACCATGAACGACGTGCTAGCCGTGGTACGCGATTATGCGCGGTACAAGGATTTGTACCGGCCAACCGTGATCGATTCGAAAGTGATCGCTAGCGGCGAAGCGAAGGATCGTTTTTCGATGCTGCTCAACACCAAATCGTCGTTTCTGAAGACAGTTTTGGATACCGATTCGGAAGCCAACTATGTTCATGTGGACAATCAACGCGCCTACAGTATCTCGCGGACGACGCGAATCCAGGAAATAGAACAGTATGGCGGCCCTGACCAGCGTATTTTGAATGAAGGGGAAGGCATTGGTCTGATTTGGCGCCTGTTGAGCATCACCCGCTACGCCGAACGCGATGGCGGCGTCTATCTTGAATTCGAGGTGATCGGGTTGAGCCGTGACATTCCGGCTTCGCTTCGATGGCTGGTTGAACCGATAGTCCGCCACGCCTCGCGACGATCCCTGTTGACTTCACTACAACGAACCGAAAGCGCCGTGCACGCGCGCGGCGAGTCAACCGCTGCGAGTTATAGAGAAAGTAGAGCCCGTCAAGACCTACCTGCGGCTCACTCGTCCCGCTAAGAAACTCCACGGCGAAATTCCAGTGTAACTGCTTGGAGCCGCGGCGCGTCTATCCACGCATCTTCGTTTGGCTAAGGGGAGAATGAGCGTGATGGCACAGCGACGCGTGTTTGGCCGGGCCTTTGTACCGGCGCTGGCCTGTGTCCTGCTGGTGCACGCTGTCGCGGCCTTGCCCGCACAAACTAAGGGTGACGATGGAGATCAGGGCGAAAAAGTGTACGACCTCGGGCCGGACGTGGTCCCGCCGAGGGTCATCAAACAAGTCTCTCCACACCGATCTACAAGCCGCGGTGTGCGCGTGGTGGGAACGGTGACGGTTGCGCTGGTGGTCAGCTCAAAGGGGATGCCGCGAGATGTGCGCGTTGTCAAGGGGCTCGACAAGGAAGTCGATCAGAGTACCGTCGAAGCGGTCGAACAATGGCGATTCGCTCCGGCGCAGAAGGACGGTAAATCCGTGGCCGTGAAAGTCAGCCTCGAAATTGCCTACCACGATATGTAGGATTGTCACCGAAAGCAGCAAAATAGAAACGTGAGGCAATTGCAGACTCGGGTTATCCAAGAGATGCTGGGGAAAGCTCTTCAGCACCACCAAGCCGGCCGGCTGAAGGAAGCTGAGGGGATTTACCGGCAGGTTCTAGAAGCGGACGCTCAGAATGCAGACGGCTTGCATTTGCTCGGGATGATCGCACATGCGGATGGACGGCATGAGGCTGCCGTCGAGATGATCTCCGAAGCTATTGCGATCAACCCAAACGAGCCTCACTATCATTCGAATCTTGGCACCGTTCTTCAGGCACAAGGCAAGCTGGATGAAGCACTGGGATGTTTTGAGCGAGCACTGGCTCTGAAACCGGACTTGGCCGAGGTTCACATTAACTTGGGGAACATCCTCCAAGCGCAGGGGAAGCTGGATGAGGCCGTGGCGTGTCAAGAACGGGCGCTGGCCCTAAAGCCGGACTGCGCCGAAGCGTATTTCAACCTGGGAAATGTCCGCAAGGCCCAAGGCAATCTGGACGAAGCTGTGGTTTGTTATGAGCGTGCGGTGGCTCTCAAACCAAGCTTAGTTGCGGCTCAGACGAACCTCGGTAGTGTCTTGTACACCCAAGGGAAGCTGGATGAAGCCGTCGTATGTCTCGAGCGTGCGTTGGAACTGCGGCCGAACTACGCCGAGGCCCACAGCAATTTAGGCAGCGCACTGCAAGCGAGCCACAAACTGAATGAAGCCGTGGCATGTTATGAACGAGCGCTGGCTCTCAAACCTGATCGCGTCGAAGTCCTCTCCAACCTGGGAACCGCTCTCCACGAGCAGGACAAGCTGGATGAGGCGGTGGCCTGTTTTGAGCGGGCGCTGGCTGTCAAACCGGATTTCGCCGAGGCCCACCACAACATGGGCTGCGTCCAGTATGCGTTGGGCAACGTGGATGAGGCGTTGGCGCGGCATAGAGCGGCTCTTGCTTTCCAACCAGATTATCCCCAAGCGCGTTTCGCCGAATCTCTGGCCCAACTGTCGAAAGGAGACTTCGCCACTGGCTGGCGCAACTATGAATCCCGCTGGCAAACGAAAGATCACGACACGCCGATGCGACCTTATCCGCAACCGCTTTGGAAGGGCCAAAAACTGACATCGGGCCGGCTGTTGCTCTGGGGAGAGCAGGGAATCGGCGATGAAATCATGTTCGCGGGACTCCTTCCCGATGTGATCCGCACTGGCAACCGCTGCGTGCTGGATTCGAACGCGCGGCTGAGACCTCTTTTCGCCCGTTCCTTTCCTGGCGTTGAGGTGATCTCTGGCCACGGCCCTGAATTAGATATTGCCGCACACTTGCCGAGCGGCAGTCTGCCTGGCATGTTCCGAGCAAGCAACGCAGCGTTTGCCGCCACCGCGCCTCCTTACCTGATTGCCGATCCGGAGGAACGGGAGCGGTTTCGAATCCACTATGCCGATGGCAGAAAGTTGGTGGGGCTGGCTTGGCATACAACCAACCGGAAGACGGGCCCGAGCCGTTCGATGGACCTATCATTGTTCGCGCCGCTATTCGCGCGATCCGATATCCGGTGGATCAGCCTTCAGTATGGGGATCTAAACGCGTTGGAGGAAAAAGCAGCGGCGGCAAAGGCGCCCATTCTTATTGATCGTTCTGTCGATCAACTCTCAGATATCGATGTCTTCGCGGCACAGATCGCGGCCTTGGACCTGGTAATAACAATCGATAATTCCACCGCGCATCTGGCTGGCGCGCTCGGCGTTCCGGTTTGGCTTCTGCTGCCCTATGCGGCTGACTGGCGTTGGCTCGATGCGGGCGAAAAGAGCGCCTGGTATCCAACTATGCGCCTGTTCCGGCAGCCGAAACTCCGCGATTGGCAATCCGTGATCGAAAGAGTAAATCGCGTCTTACAGCAATGAGTGGCGAGTCTGTTTAGTTGTGGGGCAGGATGGCATCCTGCGCGCGGGTTGGTAACCCGCGCCGTTTGCGCCGATAGCCAATCGGCGCAAGTTAGCAACTTGCCCCACAAAAATCGGTCAAACTATGATCAATGAAGCTGCTCAGGCGGTTGCATCGGAAGCTCCGCGAGACGCGCATGTTTGTGCGCGCCATGCAGTCCGCCTCGCATCCGATTCTTGCGCAGATCATTCCGATCCGGCGCTGCAATCTAGATTGCGCCTATTGCAACGAGTTCGACAAAACTTCCGCGGAGGTACCGCTCGAAACCATGCTTCGGCGGATCGATCGGCTGGCCGATCTCGGCACCACGATTATCACGCTAAGCGGCGGCGAGCCGACGCTGCATCCCGATCTTGACGCCATCATCCGGCGTATTCGCGCCCGTGGCGCGATCGCAACTCTGATCACCAACGGCCTGCTTCTAACTCCTGACCGGATTCGTGCCTTGAATCGCGCCGGGCTGGATTATTTGCAGATCAGCATCGACAATGTCGCGCCGGACGACGTCTCGAAAAAGAGCCTGCGCGTGCTCGACAGGAAGCTGGAATGGCTTGCGCGTTACGCCGAGTTCGGAGTCACCATTAACTCGGTGTTGGGAGCGGGCGTTCGCAATCCGGGAGACGCGATTGTGGTGGGCGAACGCGCCCGGCAACTTGGCTTTACCAGCACGGTGGGTATTTTGCACGATCCTGGCGGCCAGCTTCAGCCGCTCGCGGCCGAGCATCGGAGTGTTTACGAGCGTTTTCGGCGACTCGAAACCGCGCTGTTCTCGTTCGCGCATTTCGATCATTTTCAGGAGAACATCGGGCGAGGGCTCGCGACCGATTGGCACTGCCGCGCCGGTGGCCGGTTCTTGTATATTTGCGAGGACGGCTTGGTGCATTACTGCTCGCAACAGCGGGGCCGTCCGGGTATTCCGCTCGATGAATACACTGTGGACGATATCCGGCGCGAAGCAGCTCGTCCCAAAGGCTGCGCGCCATTCTGCACAATCTCCTGCGTTCACCAAACCGCCATGCTCGATGAATTTCGCGAGCACCCGCGAGAGACTCTGGCCGGGATCCTCGACCGGCGGCGCGCGATGGATCCCCGTTTTCGAACTCCAGCCACGGTCAAGCTGCTATCGTGGCTCTTTCTCGACCAGCGGCGCCGGGGAGTTTTCGGGAAAATGATGATCAGCGCGCTACGGCTGAAACGAAAGCCTGAATCACCTTCTTAGGAACGAATGGTGAGCGCCGCATATTGGTGCGTCAACGTCGTCAGCCGCTTTCATCTCGCTCTACCGGCGGCTCTTTGGCGCCGAATCTAGACCAATCGCAAAAAACACACTTGGTTGGCAAGTTCAGCCTCAAGGCACGGCGCGACCAATTCGGGCTCTTTCATGACAGCCGCGTTACGGCCCGCCGACAATCCGTGAATCAGCTGGTGTATATTGCGGACTGAAGGGAATACGCATGCTGAAATCGCTGTCTCGCCGGGATTTGCTGCGGATAGCCGTGGCGCTGCCTGCCGCTGGACTGTTCGCCCGTTACAGGGCAATGGCGGCGCCGAATGTGAATCGGGTGAAGATCACGAACATTTGCGCCATGGCCATCAAAAATATTGCTGGAAATTGTCTTATCCGGATCGATACCGATAGCGGTGTGACTGGGTATGGTGAAGCCGGCGCTACGGGTCCAATGGCGCGAGCGCGCATCGAAACAATGAAAAAGTTGTTGATCGGGAAGGACCCGCTGGCGATCGAGGTGCACTTCCACAACATGACCACGCTGATGCATACATACATGGCGCACATTCCGACCATCAGCGGCATCGACATCGCACTGTGGGACTTGGCGGGAAAGCTGCTTGGCGCACCAATTTCGACGCTACTGGGCGGCCCGTTCCGTGAAGCGATTCCGATGTACTCGCACGGCATCAACCTGGACATGCTCGACAAATCGTCGTGTCACGACTGGGCGCAGCGCATCAAAGAGATGCCCGAGGGTTTTACCGCCTTCAAGAACAATATCGATCCGCTGCTGGGTGTGCCTCCAGCCCGATTCGCATCCACGCTCACCACCCAGCAACTCCGCAACGTTGCGCGCGGCTATGCCAACTGCCGCGAGGCCGTGGGTGACGATATCGACATCGCCGTCCATTGCCACAATGAGCTGGACACGCCCAGCGCGATAGCGGTTGCCAAGGTTGTCGAGCCGATGAATCCACTGTTCATCGAGGACGCTCTCAATCCGCCGTTCTCCGAAGCTTGGATGGCGCTGCGCCGATCCACGCGTGTTCCGCTGCTGACTGGCGAGAAGCTCGAGATGGTCCGCGGATTCAAACCGTTCCTGGACAACCAGGCGGTGGACTTCATTCATCCCGATCTGGCATTCGCGGGTGGGATCACGGGTACGCGCAAGATCGCGGATTACGCGGCGCAGTTCCGCATTCCTGTGGCGCTGCACAATGTCGGATCGTTGGTGCTGACATATGCCAACGCGCATTTCGGCGCGTCCATTCAAAACTTCTACCGCTCGGAAAGTCAACTCGGGCGGCCGGGCCACTACATCGAGGGAATGGCCGCGGGCAGCGCGCCGGACGTGCGCAAAGGGTTACTCAAGGTTCCAACCGGGCCAGGCTTGGGGCTGGAGATCAACGCTGAGTTCCTGAAGCAGAACCTGGCGGACGGCGAGGCGTACTGGGTATGAAAGTTATTGCGGATTTGTGTGTTGTTCCGATCGGCATCGGCGTTTCGGTTTCGAAGGAAGTCGCAATTTGCGAGCGTATTCTCGCGGATGCCGGACTCAAGACGCGCTTGCACGCCTACGGCACCAACATTGAGGGTGATTGGGATCGCGTCTTCGCTGCCGTGAAGCAGTGCCACGAAGCTCTGCATGCAGCCGGCGTGCCGCGGATCTCCAGTACTATGCGATTCGGAACTCGTACCGACCGGGAACAGACCATGGAAGATAAGGTGCGGAGCGTTGAGGAGAAACTTTCATGAACCGTATCAGCCGGCTCTTGCCGCTTCTGTCCGTTCTAGCTATGGGGCGGGTTTCCGCGGATGAATCGCCGCGTCTTCTCAGCGACCCCGTGGATATCAGCGGCGACTTTCACGACTTCAGCACCACGTACTTTTTGGCGGATCGCCTTGCCGCGTTCGATGGGGTGAAAGCGGAGGGCACGGTCCTATGGCGGCGCAACGAGTTGGCGCCGCGCATCGCTTTCGACAACATGGAACCGGGCCTCCGGCCCTTCAGCGGCATGACGTTTCCGGAGAGAGAATACGCAGTCGATCCGGTGCTGCCCTTTTCGATCCAGTTTGTGTCGCCGAGAACGGTGCGCATTCGCATGAAGACCGGACTGCCGATTCGTCCTGATGCATCCTCCCTGATGCTTGTGGACGATCCGCCGCATAGCAATTCCTGGAAGTACGAGAGGATTTCGGGCGGCCATCGCTATTCGAGCAGCGCCGGATCCATCACCATCCTGGAAAATCCCTGGCACATCGAGTTGCGCGACGCCGCGGGCTGTTTGCTTACCAGACCAATCACACGTCCGACTACCGCACGTCGCTCGATCCGGCTCTGCCGTTTTCCTTCATCCGCCGTCCGTCCGATTATTCCCGCAGCGTGGCGGCCGTCTTTTCGCTTTCCCCGGGAGAAGAGTTGTTCGGATGCGGCGAGTCCTTCACGCGGCTCGACAAGCGCGGCCAAAAAGTTGTGCTGTGGGCCAACGACGCCAACGGTGTGGAAAGCCTGGGACGATTCCGGGAATGTAATACTGACCGTCGTGAACCTTAGCGACAACCAATGGGATCAGACGATTTACGGCGTCAACATCGGCGGCGCCGGCGATTCCTGGGAGGAGATCTTCAACTCTCAATCTCCCCAATATGGCGGTTGGAACGACTCGGGGAACTATCTCGCGAACCTGGTTGTCCAATCCGACGGCCGCTTCTACATCCGGCTGCCGAAATGGTCGGTTCTCATATTCCGGAAACATTAGTGAATCTTGCGCGATAATGTTTAGAATTCTATCCG
>PMUN01000427.1 GCA_003166875.1 Bryobacterales bacterium
AAGAGCGAAAGCGATTCCAAATCGGAATCGAAGCCCGCCGGCGACGCAGCCGCGAAATCCGACACCAAAACGACAGAGTCGAAGCCAGCAGCGTCCTCAAGCGACAAACCAAAGACAGACTAAGCCGCGAATGAACGCGAATACACGCGAATAGGAATTTGCGTTCATTTGCGTTCATTCGCGGCCAATCATCCCCGCCGTTAGCGGTAACATGAATCATGACCACCAGACGGCACTTCCTCGCCGCAACCGCCGCCGCGCCCTTGCTGGCCGCTCAAATAAAACCTCGCTCCGCTAACGACAACATCCAGATCGCTATTATCGGCGCGGGCGGCATGGGCTCGGAAGACGTGAGATCTTCCATTACCGCCGGGTCGAAACTCGTAGCGGCCAGCGATATTTATCAAGGCCGCCTCACGCGCATGCGCGAAGTCCACGGCCAGGATATTTTCATCACGCGCGACTACCGCGAAGTCCTGGCGCGTCCCGACGTGGATGCCGTCATCGTCGCAACGCCTGATCATTGGCACCAGAAAATCGCCATTGACGCCATGAACGCCGGCAAGGACGTGTACTGCGAGAAGCCCATGGTGCAGCACGTGGATGACGGCAAACCGCTGATCGAGGCAGAGAAGAAAACCGGACGCATCATACAAATCGGCAGCCAGCGCGTCAGCTCCATCGTCTATAAGAAAGCCCAGGAATTGATGCAGGCGGGCGCCATCGGCACACCCAACATGGTGGAAGCCTGGTGGGATCGCAACGACGCCATCGGCGCCTGGGAATATTCCATCCCTCCCGATGCCACGCCGGAAAATATAGACTGGGACCGCTTCTTGGGCCGCGCACCCAAAGTGCCCTTCGAGCCTCAGCGATTGTTTCGGTGGCGCTGTTATCGCGATTACGGTACAGGCGTTGCCGGCGATCTCTTCGTCCACCTGTTTTCCGGAATGCACTTCGTCATGGGCGCCATTGGACCCACGCGCGTTTACGCCACTGGCGGCTTGCGATTCTGGAAAGATGGCCGCGACGTTCCAGACGTCTTGCTGGGCATGTACGATTATCCCGAGACCACTCGCCACCCCGCCTTCAATCTTGCCCTGCGCGTGAATTTCGTGGATGGCGGAAGCGAAAGCTCCGGATTCCGTTTCATCGGTACCGAAGGCATCCTGACCATCGGCGACGGCGTCACCGTTTCCAAAACGCCGCGCGAAACCGAGCCCGGATACACCATCGACACGTTTGCGAAAGCGACCCAGGATCAGTTCCTAAAGAAATATCTCGAGCAATACCCGCGCAGCACTCCCACCGCCGATGCCATCCGCCCGCAGGTTGAGGACAAGTTTCATGTTCCGCATGGCTACAGTGACCACTTAGACCACCACAAAAATTTCCTGGCCTCAGTCCGCAGCCGCAAGCCAGTTGTGGAAAACAGCACATTCGGATTCCGCGCCGCCGGCCCAGCCCTACTTTCAAACATCAGCTATTTCGAAAAACGCATCTGCGAATGGGACCCCGAATCAATGACCCTGAAAACCTGACGGACGACCACGACCAGGCCGAACGAGAAACGAGAAACGAGAAACGGGTTTTTTATGGATAACATTCAGATCGCACTAATCGGCGCAGGCGGCATGGGCATGGGCGACACCCGCTATGCCGTCGCTCTTCCCGGAGTAAAACTGATAGCCGTGTGCGACGTCTACGACGGCCGCCTGGAGCGCGCCAAAGAATTGTGGGGCCGTGATCTGTTCACCACGCGTGATTATCGCGAAGTGCTGGCCCGCAAGGATGTCGACGCCGTTATCGTCGCAACGCCCGATCACTGGCATCAGCGCATCACGGTGGACGCGTTGAACGCTGGCAAAGACGTGTACTGCGAGAAGCCGATGGTCCATTCCATCGGCGAAGGCGCAGCCATGATCGAGGCGCAGCAGCGAACCGGCCGCACCTTGCAGATCGGCAGCCAGTACGTCAGCTCATTGATGTATCAAAAAGCGAAGGAGCTTCTGGCCTCGGGCGCCATCGGCGAGTTGAATATGGTGGAGGCTTGGCTCGACCGCAATTCCGCCATCGGCGCCTGGCAATATTCCATCCCGCCCGATGCATCGCCCGCCACTATCGATTGGGATCAATTCCTCGGCAGCGCGCCTAAGCGGCCCTTCGAACCAATCCGAATGTTCCGCTGGCGCAATTATCGCGACTATGGAACCGGTGTCGCCGGCGACCTGTTCGTGCACCTGCTCACCGGCCTCCACTTCGCAACCGGAGCCAAGGGTCCCACGCGTGTGTTTGCAACCGGTGGCCTGCGGTTCTGGAAAGACGGCCGCGACGTACCGGATGTGATGCTGGCGCTGCTCGATTATCCCGGCTTCACCGTCCAGTTGAAAGTAAACTTCGAAAGTGGAACTCCCGACGAATCGTTCGGCGTCAAGTTTATCGGCAGCGAAGGCACCATGACGACAGGTTTCGATGAGCTCAAGCTCTCGCGCACACCGCGCGGAACCGAGCCCGGCTACACCATCGATACTTTCCCGGAAGCCGTGCAGAAGAAATTCCTGGAAGGGTATCGCAAGCAATATCCGGTAGCTCACGTCAGCGCCGACAGCCTCCGTCCAAACAAGGACGACGTCTACACGCCGCCGGAAGATTTCGACGCGCACCAGGAGCATCACCGCGTTTTCTACGAAGCGGTACGCGCCCACAAGCCATCGGTGGAAGATGCGGTGTTCGGCTTGCGCGCCGCCGGTCCAGCTTTACTAACCAACGTCAGCTACTTCGAAAAACGCGTCTGCAATTGGGATCCCGACAAGCTCGTCTCCTGACGTGGCGCACGCACTCCTGCGTGCCGCGTCGGCACTCGTGCCGACGCCCGGTTTGCCCGCTATGCGCACCCTGACCCTTTTCCTAACCACAATCTCCCTCGCCCACGCCGCCATTCGTTTCGTGGATTTCGCGTCGCCAGACGGCATAAAAACAGTCGGCGACGCCAAAATCTTGGGCCACGTGCTGCGCCTCACACCGGCCCACCGAACCCGCTCCGGCGCGGCCTGGTTTCGCGACAAACAGGCCATCGCATCCGGCTTTCAAACCACCTTCCAATTCCAACTGACCGAGAACGGCGGCCTCGGTAACGGCGCCGATGGCTTCGCTTTCGTCTTGCAAAATTCGGGCGCCTCCGCGCTGGGCGGGCGTGGTTCGGCCGGCGGCTTCGCCGTAGCTTCACCCGGACAAGGCAGCCAGCGCGGCATTCCGTGGAGCATCGCGGTCTTCTTTGATACGTTTAAAAATAGCGAGGAAGGAGATCCTTCCGGCAACTACGTAGCGTTCCGCACCTACGGCAAACCTGCCGAAATGCACTGGCCGGAAGCGCGCCTGGCTTCCACTCACCATCTACGCGTTCATTTGAAGGACGGGAAGGTCCACACCGCACGGATCGCCTTCGTCCCCCCGGTTCTTGCGGTCTATCTGGATGACTCGGTCAAGCCGAATCTCCAAGCCGTGGTGGATCTCTCCATCGTGGTGGACCGTGAAGGCAGCACATGGGTCGGCTTCACCGCCTCAACTGGCGAAGGATACGAGAATCACGACATCCTCAACTGGTCCTTCGACAGCGCCAAAGTCTCCTCCAACGCTTCGGTGGTCTCTTCCGACATTACGTATCTGCTGTGGTCCTGCCTCCCCAATCGCGGCCTGTGCACGCCGGAGAGAGCCATCGTGGAGCCCAACGCCGCGGGCTACCACGTGGTTCTGCCAGCCAATTTGGAATGGGGCGCGAGCGTCCCCAACCCGTCAGCGCTCACCGTAGGGGTAACCAATCCCCACGGAATCATCTGTTGGGACTTGCAGGCCGGCGCGGATGGATGCAGTGGACCTTCCGGTATCAGCACAGACGCAGGCGCGGGATTCGTGGATCCGCGCGCACCCGCCGGCGCGCTGGTACAGAGAACCCGCGATGGCCGCACCTGGTTCTCCGTGAATCATCGCGTGAGCAGCAGTGTGAAGGACAACGAGGGATTTTTCGAATTCGACGTCGAGCTAAAGTGATGCGGGGCAGCGATGTGGGGCAGCGCCATGCGCTGCCGTGCGAGGAAGCTACTTCCTCGCCATCCGCTGCGGCTTCTTCAACCGCGACTGCCGCCGCTTGCCCGGCTTTCGCTTGGGCTTGCTGATCACGAAAGTCCCGCTCCCGTGATACTCGGCCGAATAAAGGTGCTCGTTTGTTTTTTCGACTGGCTTTTCTTTTACCATGAAGATTCTATTCTCGCATGAAACGCCAACTCGCCCGAAGCATCCTGCTGCTGATTCTGCTCCTGGTCGCGCTGCTCCACGCCGCCGATCCGCCGCCATTCTTCTCTGAGATAGGAACCATCGAAGCGGGGCTCTCATCCATTACCGGTCTCCGCTTCACGCGTCCCGTCCCCTACGGAGTCCTCAACAAAGACCAGCTCAGGCTGTTCCTCGAAGAGCGAATCAAGAAGGCCCTCAAGCCGGCCGACATACGAGCCGAAGAACTGACCCTCAAGATGCTGGGCCTGATCCCCTCCGATTTCGACCTGCGCCAAAATACAGTGGACCTTTTGACCGAACAGGCGGCCGCTTTCTACGACTACAACAAGAAAAAACTGTTCGTGCTGGAAGGAGCCGGAGGCGGACTGGAAGAGCGCACCGCCCTGGTCCACGAACTGGCGCACGCGCTTGCCGACCAGCATTTCCACCTCGGCAAGTACATTCGCGAGGGTGCCCGCAGCGACGATGGCTCAACCGCCCGCCTGGCCGTCATGGAAGGACAGGCCACCTGGCTCATGGCAGCATATCTCTCCAAGCAGGACGGAGGGCCGCCCGAAGTTCCCGACCGCATGCTCGAGCTCATGACCGAGTCCATCCAGAGTTCCGCCCGCGAGTATCCGGTCTTTTCCAAAGCCCCGCTCTATATCCGCGAATCGCTGGTGTTCCCCTACTCGAGTGGAATGCTATTTCAGAATGCCGTATTTCGTAAACTGGGCCGCGATTCGTTCTCGGAAGTGTTCACCCATCCGCCCACCAGCACACAGCAGATTCTGCATCCGGAGCTTTATCTGGCGCACCATGCGCCCACCAATCCCCCTGCCCCGCGCGTGCCGGATCCGCACGCGTTCCACACCTTGGCCGAAGGCAACCTGGGGGAATTCGATTACCGCGTTTTGCTGTCTCAGTATTCTTCCGATGACGAGGGAAAGGCCGTGGCTGCGCACCTGGCTGGCAGTTCCTACTCCCTGCTTGAGCACAAGCACGAAAAATTCCCGGTACTCGTGTATGCATCCACCTGGGATTCGGAGCAATCCGCGCGGCAATATTTCGAGCTGTACAGCAAGGTCCTGCGCGGCAAGTGGAAGACCGCCGAATTCGAATCCCAGACACCCTCCGAACTTGCCGGGCACGCCGATTCCGGCCATTTCCGGACCTGGGTGGATGGCGCAACGGTCAACCATATCGAAGGCTGGAAATCTCCACTCAGCGTAGCGCAAGCCTCCGGCTTGCGAACGGGATCGAAGACGCGAAATCTCGGCTACACTAAAGAATAAGGAGTTTTTGAATGTTTTCGATTCGAGTGGCTGCCGCAGCCGTGGCTTGCACTTTCGCCTTGCAAGCGGAGGTTCCTCCCGCACCTCGCCCTGCCCCCGAGTTCACCATCCGCTATGCGGACGGAAATCAGGTTTCGTTGAACAGTTTCAAGGGGAAAGTGGTGGCTCTAACGTTCATCTTCACCACCTGTGTCCATTGCCAGCACGCGTCTCAAGTCTTCTCGAAACTCTACACTGAATACGGCCCCCGCGGATTTCAACCGGTGGGCGTCGCTATTAACGACATGGCCAATCTGTTCGTGGGTGACTTCGTGAAGACCTACGGCGTCAACTATCGGGTGGGTTTCAGCCCCCTCCCTCCAGTCCTCGAATTCCTGGGCATCTCTCCGATGGAGCGTTATGTGGTCCCGCAAATCGTCTGGATCGATCGCAAGGGAACCATTCGCTCCCAGACCTCGCCGCTGACCGGTGACGAACAAATGCGGTCCGAACCCTACTGGCGAAGCATGATTGAGGCGCTCCTCAAGGAACCCGCCGAATCTACCAAAAAGCGCCCGGCTACCCACACCACCGCCAAGAAAGTCCAGCAGTAGCAGATGCAGAGTGGGGCAGACCCCCAGGTCTGAGCGGGTCCCCCTGGACCCGCTCTTTTTAAGTGGACGATTCTACCGCCCTTTCTCTAGCGCTCTTTCCCGCATCGCCAATCGATACGCTCGCCGCTCCCCGGCTTCCTCATACCTGCGCTTCTCGTCAGCAGTTTCCGGAATCACGCACGGAATCGGTCTTCGTTGGCCGCCTTGATCGAGAGCAACGAACGTTAGATAAGCGGAAGATGTGTGCCTGATTTCGCCCGAGACCAGATTTTCCACTTCCACTCGCACGCCCACCTCCATGGATGTCCGGAAGACCCGATTCACACTGGATCGCAGAACAATCAGTTGTCCGATGTGGATGGGGTGCAGGAAATTCATGTGGTCGACTGAAGCGGTTACTACCGCGCACCGCGAGTGTCGGACCGCGGCCAGCGCTGCCGCGATGTCCACCAGGTGCATCACCTTGCCGCCCAGAACGTTGCCCAGCGTATTGGCGTCGTTCGGCAGCGCGAATTCGGAATACTCGGAAATGGATTCACGCACAAACCGGCCCGGAAGAATGGAATCCACTGTAAAGTCAGCCCTTTCTTCGCAGGTAACTTTCGATAAACGCAGCGGCCTGTTTTCGAAGTATCTGGTCGTCCGGACCACTCGAAAGATTCCCGGTGGCGCTTTGACATTCAAAAACGCCGTGTTCTTGTGGCCAGCATTCTTTTTCGAAAACGTATTGAATGCGGATCAGCTCGCCCGCGTCGTGAGCAACATGAAATCGAACCGCGTCAGTTAAAGCTCGCTCCGGAAAGCGGTCGCACCGGCTACGGCCGTACCCAAGATTGCAGATCTGGCGCAGCCGCGTTTCGTCCGGTTGGAACGCGGTATCCGCCGCGCGACACTCGCCCGAGTACGGATCTCCCAGAGGCAGCCGCGGAGGCACCACCCAGCTGCTCGTCTCGAACCGGGCCACCGGGTAAAAGTACGGGCATGCCATCGCTCGGTATAGTAACACGTAGAGATATGCCTGCCAATCGAATGGAAATCCTCAAGACTATGCTGGCTCAAAATCCGCGTGACAGTTTTGCGCGCTACGGCCTTGCGATGGAACACGTCATCAACGGCGAGCTGGAACAGGCCGTCGCGGAATTCCGGGTTTTGCTCGAATACAATCCCGACTACGCGGCGGCATACTTCCATGGCGGCCAAGCGCTCGAGAAGCTAGGGCGTATCGAGGACGCCCGCGCCATGTACCAGACCGGAATTGAAACCACGACGCGCACCGGCGATCAACACACCAAGAGCGAGCTACAAGGTGCGCTCGACATGCTGCCTATTTAGGTTTTCTGTAATGTAGGTAAAATGGAAAGAGAGAACCAGCGGGAGGTGTGGTATGCAGGGTGCCTTGTTCACGCAATTGGCCGCTTGTGTCGCGATGTTGGGTGTTTCGATTGCTGTTTCCGAGGCTGGCGCGCAGTTCCAAGAACCGGCACAATCGGATGTGTATTACTATTTCGATGCTGTGACGGGAAGCATCTCTCCCTTGGAAATGCAGATTACCAAGGTGATGACCAAGAACTACCTATTCGTAGTCGACGGCGGCTATGAGCTTGCCGGCGGCCGATCCTCTTTTCGAATTAAGTCAGGACAGAAACAGGAATTCCTGATCCGCCTCTCCCCGGCTTTTGAAGGAATCCGCGAGCATGGATTCACGCTGAAAGATTATGTATTTCTTACTGCCGCTAGCGCGAGGAAAGACAGGCGAAAGATTGTAACGGTGCGGTGGCCTCTCGCAGGCAGGCCCTCAATCAATGAAAACAAGATCCCGTGCGACGTGAAGGCCTATGGAGATGCTTCCGTGCTTATCGTGCCGCATGAACCTCTCCCGGCCGGAGAGTACGCCTTCATGTTTTCGGCTCCGGAGTACAACTCTCCGCGGCAAGAGGCATTTTTCGCCTTCGGAATCGATTCTGCAAGCAAGAATTAGAACGCGGTCAGCCACGTTTTTTCCAATCGCGCGCCAGCATGCCGTAAACATTGCTGTCCAGGTACTTGCCGCCCACCAACTGGGCCTTCCGTAGAACCCCTTCCAGTTGAAAACCCAGGCGCTTAGGAACAGCACAGCTTTTCTTGTTGCCTGTCGCGCAATGGATCTCCACGCGATTCAACTTCCATTCTTCGAACGCGTGATCGATCAAAGCGCGGCACGCATCCGTGACGATACCTCTTCCTTGGAACTTCGAGGCGAGCCAGTAGCCGATTTCCACTTTACGGTTCAGCCAATCGATCTTGTGAGCTCCGATGGTTCCCGCACATTCATCACCGCACCAGATGCCGGCCGCGAAGCCTTCATTATTCGCAAACTGCTGTAAGGAGGTCCTGATGAAGTTGAGCGTGTAGCCGACGCTGGTGGTGTCATCCACCCAGGGCAACCATTTGCGGAGATGGGCGCGATTGCGATCAACCGCCGCAAAGACTGCCGGGGCGTGCCGCTCCTCCAGCAGTTTCAAACAAACCCCGTCACGAATGTCGCATTGGAACATGCCGTGTTACCGAACCGCGACCGTAAGGGAGCCGGTGCCCGGTAGCGATCTTAACCTTCGTCCTCTTCGCCTTTATGAAGTTGCTGCGCCAAATAATTATCCAGACCGATTTCTTCAATCGCGTGCAGTTGCCCCTCCAGATAATCTACGTGCTCTTCTTCGTCCTTCAGGATCTCCTCGAACAGCGCGCGCGACGCATTGTCGCCGACCTCGACGGCCTGCCGGATCGCGGAATTCAGGTGATGGACGGCGGCAAGCTCCAGCGCCAGGTCGTTATCCAGTTGCCCTTTCACGTTTTTCCCGATCTTGATCGGACCGATGTCGGTCATGTTCGGAGTTCCATCCAGAAACAGAATCCGGTTCATGAGCTTCTCGGCGTGAACCATCTCCTCGATCGATTCTTTTCGATAGTGTTGAGCTAGCCGAAAATAACCCCAGTTCTCATTCATCTTTGCATGCAAGAAATACTGGTTGATGGCCGTCAGCTCGGCCTTGAGGGCTTCCCCTAAATTCTCGAGAACTTTGTCGTTTCCACGCATAGACCAGATTCTATCGCGAAAACACCGTGCTAGGATGGCAACAGAAATGAAGAAACTGCTGGCCTGTATTCCTATGCTTGCCCTCACCGCATCCAATACTCCCGATCTCGCGCAACTCGACCAGATGATCGCCCGCTTCGCGCCCACCGAGCTCCGCGCCGATGTTTCGAATCTCTCGCCCGGCGAACGCAAAGCGCTCGCGAAGTTGATCGAGGCGTCGCGGATTCTGAACGACATTTTTCTGAAGCAGATGTGGAGCGACAATCTTGAGCTGTACGAGAAGCTGAAGCGCGATACAACCCCGCTCGGTAAGGCTCGATTGCATTATTTCTGGATCAACAAGGGACCCTGGTCGGACATCGATGATCACACAGCGTTTCTCGCGGACGTCCCGCCCAAGAAACTGCCCGGCGCGAACTTCTATCCGGAAAACATGACCCGCGACGAATTCGAAACTTGGGTGAAAACGCTTTCTAAGGCGGACCGCGAGCAAGCCGAGGGCTTCTTCACCGTGATACGCCGCGATGCCAGCGGGCGCCTGAAAACGATTCCCTATAGTCAGGAGTACAAGAACGATCTGGCCAAAGCCGCCCGATTGATGGAGGAAGCGGCTGGACTCACCGGCAACGCAACATTGAAGAAGTTTTTGCTGTCGCGCGGCGCCGCGTTCCTTTCGAACGACTATTACGAAAGCGATCTTGCGTGGATGGACCTGGATGCGCCCATCGACATCACCATCGGGCCGTATGAAACCTACAACGACGAGATATTCGGCTACAAAGCGGGCTTCGAAGCCTACGTGAATCTCCGCGACGATGTTGAAACAGAGAAGCTCAAGTTCTTTGGCGGCCATCTGCAGGAGATCGAAAACAATCTGCCCATCAATCCGGAGTATCGCAATCCGAAACTCGGCAGCCAGGCGCCCATACGCGTGGTGAACCAGGTTCTGTCGGCCGGCGATGGCGATCATGGCGTTCAAACGGCGGCTTACAACCTGCCGAACGATGAGCGCGTGGTCGCGCAAAAAGGCAGTAAGCGCGTCATGCTCAAGAACGTCCAGGAGGCCAAGTTCCACGGCACGCTGGAGCCGATTTCGAAACGCGTTCTCACACCCGCGAGCCAGCCGGACCTGAGCTTCGATTCATTCTTCACCCACATTTTGGCGCACGAGCTAAGCCACGGCATCGGGCCCCATCAGATTAGCGTGGACGGCCGCGCCACCACCCCACGCCAGGAATTAAAGGAACTGTACAGCGCCATCGAAGAGGCTAAGGCGGATGTGACCGGGCTTTTCATGCTCCAGTATCTCTACGATCACAAGCTGATCGAGGGCGGCGCGGGTGCGGAGCGGAAACTGTACACGACGTTTCTCGCGTCATCGTTCCGCAGTCTGCGATTCGGCTTGAACGACGCGCACGGGAAAGGGATGGCGATGCAGGTGAATTATCTAACGGACAAGGGCGGATTCGTCGCCCGCGCAGACGGCCGGTTTGAGGTGCACCTCGACAAAATCAAATCCGCAGTCCGTGATCTGGACCACGATCTGCTAACGCTCGAAGCCACCGGCAACTACGCGGGCGCCAAACGGATGCTGGCAGAACTAGGCGTGGTCCGCCCGGATATGGAAAAAGCGTTGAAGAGCCTCAGCGACATCCCGGTAGACATCGAACCAATCTTCGCCACAGCGAACGAGCCGGCGAAGTGAAATCCGTTTCTCGTTCTGGAGACCATCACTAACGAGAAACGAGAAACGAGAAACGGAGTTCGTCAGCCGGCTAACTTCGATATATCGTTATAAAGTACAAAGGCGACGACTGCCATCAGAAACACGAATCCGAGTTTGAACACCGCTTCCTTGACGCGCAGGCTCAAATCGCGGCGCATGAACATTTCTACCAGCAAAAGCAGGATCACTCCGCCGTCCAGGATAGGAATGGGCAACAGATTGAAAATTGCCAGATTCAGGCTGACCATGGCAGTCAAAGCGAAGTAAGCTGTAGGGCCCTCGCGAGCTGCCTGGCCAGATAGTCGCGCGATCCCGATTGGTCCCTCCAGCGATTTCGGCGACATGCGCCGCTCCAAAATCCCTCTCAGGAACTGATAAATGAGCGTCGCATTCTTCGCGTTGTAGCGAACCGACTCCACCAGCGCCTGGGGAAACGAAAGGCTGACCAGCTCGACGCGAGGCGCCAGATTCACGCCGATCATCCATCGATCCGCGCTTCCGTCCATGGTGGTCATGACGGGTGTGACGGTAACGGTGTACTGCTTGCCGTTTCTCGAATAGACCAGTACCACTGGCTTGCCGCCGGTGATGTTGATCACGTTGAGGAGCTTGGGCGTCGAACGGATGGGCTCGCCGTTGACACTGATCATAATGTCACCGGGCTCGATACCTGCTTTAGCAGCCGGTTTGTCCGGCGGAACTGCCACCACCTCTATCTCGTTCTGCTCGCCCCACCCCGCGAATCCGGTACCGGTTTTCGGATCGAGAATAGGAGTCACCGTGACACGTTTCCGCTCGCCATCGCGTGAAATCCAAACAGCCAGATCATGGCCGGCGCTGGCCACTTCTTTCATCTCGATGTCTTCCCAGGTGGGGTTAGCTGTGTTCTCGATCTGAACGATGCGGTCGCCCTCGCGGACACCCGCCTTGGCTGCCGCGCTGTCGGGCATCACAAAACTGATCATTGGCGACGGAGAGGACGGAATCTTCGGAAAGCGAACCATGAACAACCCGGTGAGGATTCCAACCGCCAGAATAAGATTCATGGCCGGTCCGGCGAACGAAATGATTAGGCGCTGCCAGCGGGGTTTAGCGAGAAACCCTCGCGGATCGTCGGCGTTTTCATCACCCGGCTCCTGGCCGGTCATTTTCACATAGCCGCCAAAGAATATCGCCGCGACGCGAAAATCGGTGTCGCCTTTCTTGAACCCGAACAGACGCGGCCCGAAACCGAAACTGAAGGTTTCCACCTTCACGTCGAAAAATCGCGCTGCCCAGTAATGGCCCAATTCGTGGATCAAAATCATGACCCCGATCAGGACCAGCGCCCACCAGATGTTTTGAAGAACTATTAAAGGCATGGTTCTATGCTCTGACGGACACCTGTCCGCGCTCCTCGTATGTTTTTTGTGATCTTTCGTGAACGATCTGCCGCGCCACCGAGCGAGACAGCTCGTCGATTTCCAATACTTCCGCGACGGATGCCGCTTCGCGCGCCGGAACGCGCTCTAACGTTTCTTCCACCACTGCGGGGATGGCGGGGAAAGCAATCTGCCCGGCCAGAAAAGCTTCCACTGCGATTTCGTCTGCCGCGTTCAGCGTACACGTTGCCGATCCGCCCTGCCGCATTGCTTGATAGGCCAGCCGCAGCGCAGGGAATTTCTCGAAATCAGGCGCACTGAAGCTCCAGGAACGGGCCTCGGTCCAATCCAATCGGGGAACCGGTGCGGACTCTCTCGCAGGATAAGTGAGCGCGTACTGGATGGGCATCCGCATGTCGGTAGCCGAGATCTGCGCGATCACGCTGCCGTCGCAATACTCCACCATGGCGTGCACCGTCGATTGAGGATGGATCACGACATCCACTTCATCGGCTGAAAAGTCAAATAACCAACAGGCTTCGATCACCTCGAAGCCTTTGTTCATGAGCGTCGCTGAATCAATGGTAATCCGCTGGCCCATTTTCCAGGTGGGGTGCTTCAGCGCCTCGGCCGGGGTGACCCGAGCCAGCTTCTCCAAAGGCGTCTCCCGGAACGGACCGCCGGAGGCCGTCAAAATCAGCCGCGCTACTTCGCTCCTCTTGCCCGCCCGCAAACATTGGTGGGCTCCGTTGTGTTCGCTGTCCACCGGGATCAGTTCGGTTCCGGACTTCCTGGCAGCATCGATCACCAGCTTTCCGCTAGCCACCAGAACCTCCTTATTCGCCAGCCCAACCCGCTTCCCGTGAGTAATGGCTTCGTAGGTAGCTTCCAGACCCGCTACGCCCACTATCGCCGACATCACGAAATCCACGTCCCGCTCGGTGGCCACTTCCACCCGGGCTTCGGGTCCCCAGCGCAACTCAGGCCAATCCTGGGGCGCCAAGGCAGAATCCTTAAGCCTGACAATTAGACTCTCGCGATCCGCATCCGTTGCTGTCGCCGCCACCTTAGGCCTAAACCGAAGTATCTGCTGGGCCAACAGGTCGATGTTGTGACCTGCCACCAAAGCATGCACGCGATATTGTTCCGGGTGTCGCCCAACCACGTCCAAAGTGCTGACGCCAATCGACCCGGTTGAGCCCAGGATGGTGAGAGTCTTCAATGGCCTTATTATATCGCCAACCAATGGAAACGTGACCTGCATCGTTGTGGAAAAGGGGATGTTTTCGTTGGTGACAGGTACAGAACTCCCGCCACTTTGATCTTTTGAACTTTCTTGTTGAACCCTGAACCTCTTAGCGAGTCGAACCCTTGCGGGCGCCGGGGAGGATTGCTTCAGGGGTCTTTTTTTATGAGGTTAGTCTCGCTTTGGTGGGAGTTGCCTCCCCGGCTTACTTCCAATACTAATATATGATTTCCTGGAACGCAACAGTTTTTTGTATTTTTTATTTTCCCTTGACCTCTACGCCTGCCCATCGCTCCATAACGCGGATGGTCGAGCACATATCTAATTCACCGTAACCCTCTGAAATTGCAGCTTGAAACATCTGATGGGTGAGGCTGGTCAAGGGCAACGGGACCCCTTGCTCCTGGGCGGAGTCGAGCGCGAGACCAATGTCCTTGTGCATCCACTTTGTGGAAAAGTTGGTGGTGAAGTCCCTTTTGAACACGAAAGGTGCCTTGTATGCTATAAGTCCGGACTTCGCGGCGCTGTTATTAAGGATCTCCAGCATCAGCTCGGGATCGATTCCGGCCTTAGTGCTCAGCACGATACCCTCGTTGAACGCCTGCATGATATTGGAAAGAATCAGATTCTGAGTGAGCTTGGCCTCCAGGCCACAGCCTGGGCCACCGCAGTAGTAGAACTGCTTTCCCATCGCTTCGAGGAATGGCTTCGTTTTGTCGTAGACCTCGCGCTCGCCGCCGATCATGAATGTCAGCGTGCCTGCGGTAGCTCCGGGCGTAGACCCCGTACAGGGCGCATCGAGATATTGAATGCCCTTCGCGCCCAGCTTCTCGCCGATGGCCCTGCTGGCTGACGGGGAAATAGTGCTGGCGTTCGCTACCACGGTGCCAGGCTTGGCGCCTTCAATCACGCCGTTCTCACCCGTCAGCACTTCTTCCGACATCTTGGTGTCGCCCACGCAGAGGAATACGAACTCCGCCTGTTCTGCCACTTGTTTGGGCGAATCACAAGCGATCCCTTTTTCTTCTTCCGCGAGTTGCTTCACTTTACTGGTGGTGTTCGACCATAATGCCACCCGATGACCTGCGCGCAGCAGATTCCGAGCCATGGGATAGCCCATCAAGCCGAGTCCAAGAAATCCAAGCTTTGCCATAAGAGAGAATGGTAGCAATGAAACCAAGCGTCCTGGTCACCAAACGGATCTTCCCGGAGGCAATCGCGTTCTTAAAAGAGCATTGCGAAGTGGACTATGAAGAGACTGACGACGGTTTGCCCAACGATCAACTGCTCGATCGGCTTCGCGGCAAACAGGCCATCCTTGCGCAACTCACCAACAAGTTCACCCCTGAGGTGATCGATTCACTTGACGGTTTGAAGATTATCGCCAATGTTGCCGTGGGCTTCGATAATATCGACGTTCCCGCTGCAACGCGCAAAGGTATTCTTGTCAGCAACACGCCTGACGTGCTTACGGATACAACGGCCGATTTCGCGTTCGCGCTCTTGCTGGCTGCGGCTCGCCGCGTAGTGGAAGGGCACCAGTATCTACACGCCGGACTGTGGCGGAAATGGTCCATTGACCTGCTGGTTGGACATGACGTACATCATCGGACGCTTGGAATCTTCGGGATGGGCCGCATTGGACAAGCGGTGGCTCGGCGTGCGCGGGGATTTTCGATGCGTATCCTCTATTACGATCCCGTGCGGGCGCCAGAGGCGATTTCACGCGAGCTGGAGCTGGAGTTGGTTTCGAAAGACCAGCTTCTGCGCGAAGCCGATTTCGTGAGCTTGCATGTCCCGCTGTCGGAAGGAACGCGCAAGCTGATCGGCGAGCCCGAACTCATGCTCATGAAGAAGAGCGCGATCCTGGTGAACACCTCGCGAGGTCCGGTGGCGGATGAAGCCGCGGTGGCCAAGGCGCTGGATGAAGGATGGATCGCGGGCGCCGGCCTGGACGTATTCGAAAACGAACCCAAGGTGCATCCGGGGCTTCTGAAGCTGACGAATGTGGTGCTGACGCCTCACATCGCCAGCGCATCCATCGATACGCGGCGCGAGATGTCCATGCTGGCGGCTCGAAATGCAGTGGCCGCGCTGGAGGGAAGGCGCCCACCGACGTTGCTCAACCCTCAGTTATGGGATTCGCTTTCGAGCTCAAAAGGAGCTTGAGCACCAACAGATCCGATGGATGGAAGCTCGCCATGGGCACATTGTTCAGATCTTCATCGGTTTCAATGATATGGCTCCGAATCAAGGTCCGCAATTCTTCCAAAGAGACCCCTAACTCCGCGGCAGCCTCGTTTTCGGAGTACTGCGTCTTGGCTGGTTTAATGGCGAGCGTTCCCTGATTCATGATTGCTTAAGTCGATAGTAAGGGGTAGCCAGGTTTTCACCAATCGGGCAAAACTCTGTTCTTTGGTTACTTGGTTCCTTAGTCCTCGCTGGTTCTTCGGTTTTTCGGTTCCAGAAGGTAAACTGGAACCGTGCGGAGCCTTAGGAAAAATCTCGGGTTTTCTCTGATTGTAATTTCGGTGCTGGCTCTTGGGATTGGCGCCAATACCGCATTGTTCAGCATCATCGACCGAGTTCTGCTGCATCCCTTTCCGTTTCGCAGCCTGGATCGATTGGTAGAGATTTCCGCCTTGGATGCCAAGGGCCAGGAAACCAATAACAAGCCCGAAGACATGAACTTCTTCGCCACTCACGTCCATTCGTTTGAACGCGTGGAGATCTGGAGATGGCAGAATTTCGTCCTGACCGGCGTCGACAATACGGATTCGATCTTCGCGCTGGAAGTCAGCCGAAATTTGTTCGATACGCTGGGTGTCCGGCCAGCACTGGGGCGGACGTTTCTTCCCGGCGAGTTCGACTCGGCAGCGCCGGCGGTGGTGGTGATCAGCGATCGTTTGTGGCGCAAGCATTTTCGCGCCGATCCATTGATTCTCGGCCGGCAGATCCTGCTGGACGCAAAAGGCTATACGGTGGTGGGAGTCATGGGACCTGGCTTCGTTTTCACCAATCCCGCACATCAAGCTTGGATTCCATACAAACCCACCACGGTTGTCCACGGAGAACTGCATGCCTACTTCAGCAACCTGGCCCGGCTGCGTCCTGGAGTCTCGATCCTGGACGCCCAGCATGAGATGGAAGCCGTAACGCCTGGCCTGCCACCCAATCCGGATCGTGACAAAGGTTGGCACGCGCGCTTGCGGCCGTTCAGCGAACAATTCACCGGTCCCTACCGAAGGGCACTCGTGATGTTATGGGGTGCGGTGGGCCTGGTGCTGCTGATTGCCTGCGCCAACGCTGCTAATTTGCTGCTGGCGCGCGCATCCGAGCGGCGCCGCGAGTTCGCCATTCGAGCATCGCTCGGAGCGGATAGAGTGCGGCTGGCGCGTCAGGTGATCACCGAGACGTTGACGCTGGGTCTCGTCGCTGGCGTCGCGGGTGTGGCGCTCTCTTTCGGTTTGATCCGATTGCTCGCGAAATTATTTGCAGCGAAACTTCCGGTGCCTGGGCTGGATTCCGTATCCATGAACGGCATGGTTCTGGCAGCGACCGCTGGTCTGGTTCTGCTGACTACTTTGTTGTGCGCCATTCCGGCTTGCGCCAGCCTGTGGCGATCCGATCTGACTGCGGGCATCCAGGCCGCTGGGCGGAGCGTATCATCTAGTCGCGCGGCGAATCGAACCCGAGCTGTCCTGCTCTCTTTCGAAGTGGCGCTCTCCCTGATGCTATTGGTGGGCGCCGGCTTGATGCTGCATACGCTGGACCGGTTGATGCAAGTCCACCTGGGCTTCGAGCCGCAGCACGTGCTGGTGGCTCAAGTTTCAGCACCAGCGCAGCTCGAAACGAAAGAGGCGAAAGCGAGCCACTACTCGCGCGTGCTGGACCAGGTGCGATCGCTGCCGGGCGTGCTGAATGCGGGCGTCTCCACCGTTCTTCCGTTTGGCGGGCTGTCGATTACCTCATCGTTGACCGCCGAAGGTATCAAGGACACCAACTGGCGCAGTTATGGCATTTACCTTCGCGAGATCAGTCCCGGATATTTCCCGGCGTTGGGCGTCCGCCTGCTCCGGGGACGCGATTTCAATGAAGGCGACACTGCGAAATCAGAGTCCGTGGTGATGATCAACGATGAGCTTGCGCGGCATTATTGGCCGGGCCAGGACCCGTTGGGGAAACGCGTCTCGCGATCCGATGAGCCCAAGCCCGGCGAGTGGTCCACGGTAGTTGGGGTGGTGGAAAGCATCAAGCATCGATCGCTCCGGACTGGCTCGGACGCAGAATTGTATTTGCCGTACACGCAATCGCTGATCGGCGCCAAATACACGTATCTGGTTTTGCGAACGCAGGGCGACCCTCTTGCGATTGTTTCTGCTTTGCGCAAACGAATTCACGATGTCGATCCTGGCCAACCGGTGACGTCGGTGGAGACCATGCGGACAATGGTGGTGAATTCCGCCGCCGAAGTGCGATTCCACACTCTGCTTCTCGAAATCTTCGCGGGGCTCGCGCTCGGTCTTGCGGTGGCGGGCATTTTCGCCGTGGTGTCGTATGCCGTGTCGCGGCGGACGCGGGAAATCGGTATTCGCGGCGCGTTGGGAGCGACTCCAACCGACGTGGTCCGGTTCGTGTTCGGAATCGCAATGCGCCCGGTCGCGCTGGGCGCCTGCGCGGGGATGGCGGGAGCATTGGCGGCGACGCGAATGTTGGAATCAGAACTGTTCGAGACCGCTCCGGCAGATCCATTGGTGTTTGCCGCGGTGGTTGTGCTGTTAATCTCGACGGCTGTGGCGGCAGCGTCGATCCCCGCATGGCGAGCCACGCGGATTGATCCAGCGGAAGTGCTGCGGACGGAATAAGACGAGTGGGGCGGACCCCCTGG
>PMUN01000276.1 GCA_003166875.1 Bryobacterales bacterium
TCGGTGGCGAATTGGAGCACGGCCGGATCGGTTTTCACTGCCTGTCTACATTGGACAAATCCGCTGCCGAGGCGGGGATGTGCTGGAGCGAACAGCCAGTGGCACTGTGTCCATCACGACTACGAATGACTAGTTATTGTTGCGTCAGCCCTAAGCTGGGGTTTGCCGTCCGAGTCTCGCCGGAGGGTCAGAGCAGGCACGCCAAAACCCGCCACTTCCGGACGGAGGAGTTCACGTGTCAGATCTTTTTCTTGATCCGCGGTGAACCAACACGTCAAGAACTCCTCAAGCCTGGTACCCTCGAAGTTAATCCCATAATTGCCTCCGTTCAGAGCCGCGACGAGAACAGGAGCTGGAGCAGTTGGACGTTTCGGAGGAGGCTCCTACCTACGGTGGCATGCCAAGGTTGCGTGACGGTGGCGGATGTCTCGTTGCTCCACACGCGCGGACCCGGCCGACCGGCAAAGAGAAAAGAGGCAGTCCAATGTCGGCCCGACCCAATTGTCAAGGTTGTTGCGTAATTCATCGGTTTCATAGAGCCAACGTGTGCGCGATTATCTCCGTCGATAACAAACGAGTCGACGATCGCGGTCTCCTTCGTCAGCCCGCAAACGGTGTCGAGCGCCAGCGACGGGTGTCGCAGATGATAGAGAACTCCGAGGAAAAGCGTGTAGTCGAAACGACCCAATCCCAAACGAGGAATTTCATAAACGTCCGCAAGCACGTAATGAACCTTGGAATTGAGTGCGCGATGAGCATAGTGGAAGTTCTCTTGTTCAACCAAGTCAACGGCCACCACCTCGGCGCCACGGCGCTCCGCCTCAAACGCAAACCAGCCGTCCCAGGTTCCGACGTCGAGCACACGTTTACCCGTTAAATCGGGCGGGAGCAAGAACGAGTCGTACCGTTCACGAAGCTGCTCCAGCGTTAAGAAGCCCGGGATTATACGCCCCCCGGGCAGCTCCATGCTGTGATACCAACCAGTTTGTGCCAGGCGCTGGCCAAAATCCTCTTCTTTACGCTCACACAGCACGCGGTTAGTGGTCACTTCACTATAATATCCGCTAGGTGGCCATTCGACTTGAGGGGCCAGGGAGCCGGTTCTGTTTCTAGTAACCGGAATCGCGGTTGAAACCGTCTACACTGGAGGGGAAGGGATGAAAGTTCCTTTTTTATTCTTCGCTATGGGAGTGGCGCTGCTCGCGCAAGTGGGGCAGCCTGTGCCCGGTCAGTATCCACCTGGGACCTATCCGCCAGGCACTTACCCGCCAGGCCAGCAGGGTCCACCGCTTTCGATTCCGCGGCGCGGCAAAAAGAGCGATAGCAATTCAGATACCGCGGCGGCTAACAAGACCTTCAAAGGCGTGATCCGGGTGCTGGAGGCGAAGTCTTTTGATATGGAGACGGAGGATACGCGAATCCTCACCATCCAGATCACGGACAAAACTGTAAAGCCGGCAGAGTTGAGTTTGGGTGACGGTGTGGATGTCGAGGTTACGCAGGATAAAGACGGTCAGTTTCAAGCGGTGAATGTCAAAGTCAATGCGAAGGCTGCTCAAGAAATAAATGCGAACGATCGCATGGAGCCCGAGGGAAGAACCGCGCCGCCGCCCACTATTATGGTGCGTCCAGGGCCGACGCATGATCCGGATGATGCCGGTCCACCTGTTCTGAAGCGGGGTAAGCCCGTAGCACGCGCCTCCAGCAAGGCGGATGAGGATGACGACGCCCCGGCGCCAGCGCCTGCGCCCGAAAAGGCGGCTCCTGCGAGAGCCACGCTCGAAAGAACAGCGCCCGCGGCTCCGCCCATGAACCCAAGGCAAGCGTTCATCGAAAAGGCGCGCGCTGCAGCCGCTACCTATACCGAGGGGCTGCCGAATTACGTTTGCCAGGAAATGACCACGCGTTACGTCAGCGAAACGCGCCAACCGAACTGGCAAGTGATCGATGTGGTGTCCGCCGAAGTGGTGTATGAGAATCGCAAGGAAAGTTACCGGAACCTTACTATCAACGGCAAACCCACCAAGAAGGCGCCGGAAGATACTGGGGCATGGTCCTCCGGAGAGTTCGGCACCATTTTGAGAAACCTCTTCGAGCCGGGTACCGACGCCGACTTCAAGTTTGCGGAAGACGATACCATCGCGCATCAGTCCGCTTCAGTGTACAAGTTTGCGGTGGAACGCTTGCGCTCTTCCTGGAAGATCTGGGTTCCAGGGCAATATATTCTCCCGGCTTACAAGGGGTCCATCTGGGTGGACAAGCAAACCGCGAATACTCTGCGGATTGAGATGCAGGCGCAGGAGATTCCTGAGGAGTTTCCGCGAATCGCGGTGGAAACGGCGATAGATTATGACTACGTCACTTTAGGCACGCCGGAGAAGTTTCTGCTGCCGGTGCGCGCTGAAGTCCTGAGCTGTGCCCGAGGCTCGAATGAGTGCGAACGCAACGTGATCGAATTCCGCAATTATCACAAGTTCACGGGCGAATCCACTATCAAGTTCAATCAGTAGTTTTGGCCGCAGTGGGGCGGACGCCCTCGTNNGTCCAGGGGGACCGCCCCACATCGGAACTTCTTCAGTGCGCTTCCGATAAATCGGATGCTTGCCCTACGCCGAAACATCCGTAGTATTTTTCTGGGAGCTTCACGGGCCGCATTTCGGGGCCCAGGAAAATGTGTTTGGTTTCGCCTTCCGCCAGCGCTTGAGAAGTTTCCGCGACTCGAATGTGATAGTGAAACTCAATCATCCGCCGGTTCGCGCGCGCGATCCACGTTTTCACCGCGATCTCTTCATCGTAGCGAGCCGGATGCATGTAACGGCAATGGGCGTCCACCACCGCCAGAAGGATGCCGTCGCTACCTTCCATATCCTTGTACCGGGCACCTGTCGCACGGCAATATTCCGACCGCCCGATCTCCATCCAGATGAGATAGTTCGCGTAGTAGACCACGCCCATCTGATCGGTCTCGGCGTAGCGCACGCGGAACCGCGTTTCGTGAAACGTCATCAGTGTATTGTAATCGGTACGGGACGGGCGGGCTTTATTCGGTAACGGAGGTCCAGCCGCCGCGCTCCCCCATGGTATTGGCGAAATAGCAGACCACCTGAGTCATTTCCTGAAGCGCGCGCCGCGCATTGGAGCGGGAAAGCAAGGACGCCAGCGCGTAGTAGGCCTTCATCAGCTCGAAATCCAACATCATCATCCGCTGTTCAAAGCCCTCGCTTCCGGTGTGCAGGGCCGGGCTATGATCCAGCAGATAACTGAGCAGATGGTAATCCCGCTCCAGCTTCTTGCGCAGCATGTCCAGCACGCGCCGCTCATTCGCCTGCGGGAGATTCTGCTGGACCTCCAGGAATCCCAGCTCATTGGCCGCCGCCACCTGCGGCGTGTAGTCGTGAGCAGGCTTGGCGCTTAAGATCAGGCCGCAACTATAGCGAAACCAGGCCAGCACCGAGCCCAACGAGAAAGCGGTGATAATTGCGCTCGCAATCATTCGTTCTGAGGAACGTGTACAGCCGATGCAGTACGTTCGCTCGTGAAAAAAGAATATCACCAGCAGGTACTCAGTACAAGAGTTTGCAGCAGTTCTAAGGCTGTTTCCCGCGAAACGGCTCAGGCTTTTTGCTGACTCGTGAAAAGCATGTCCTTGGGCTTTAGCCCGCGCTCGCGGCAATAGAGCATGTATAGATAACCGTAGCTGCCCGTGATGTAATCGGCCTGAGAAAACCCGAGCAGCCGGGCGGTGCGGCCAATCCATCGGGGAGTGCCTTCCAGCTCCAGGAAGTTGCCAACCGGTGTCTCATCCAGCAGCACCTTGCCGGCTTGCTCGGAAGGTTTTTCAAACTCGGTGCGAAACTTCTCGTAACGGAACACCGGATGATAGCCAATGTTCTTGAAGATCTTTTCGAGGACATCGGCATCGGAAACGTACACTTCCAATTCGTGGCGCTTCTTGTACCGCACGCTCTTCGAAGGCCCCTTATAGGTGAGCAGAGTGTAACGGCCGACGCGGCGGATGCGGATGAGCTTGCCCTGCTTGCCGAGAGGGTCCTTGGGATTGTCGAACAGCGTGTTGGATTCGTGGGAGCGCGCCACGGTAACTCGGAAACCTAGCTTGCGCAAAGTGCGGCGGATTTTCGAAATATCCGGCGGAAGGCGCAGCTTGATTTCAATCTCGAAGTTCACGAAACCTCGAAGTTCACAAGATAAGGTTAGGGATAGAATGGGGAGATTGTCAACGGAGTGAAAATGGCCAAGTCCAAAAAAGTTTCGGTGGATCGTCGCGGTTTCTTGAAGGGTGCGGCGGCGGGCGCGACGGCATTGGCTGTGAAACCCGAGGTCGCTAAAGCACAACAATCCGATGCGCGCCGGGCCGCGGCTCCGTCCCGAAGCGCGAAGGAAGTAGCTGCTGAAACCATCCCACCGGTGAAAGTGGAAGTACAGACCACGGACCGGCCCGGTTCGGACTTCATGATGGACGTCCTGAAATCGCTCGACTTCGAGTATGTATGTTCGAATCCGGGATCGAGTTTCCGCGCTCTGCACGAATCCGTGATCAACTACGGCGGCAACCGGAGCCCGGAGTTTATCACCTGCTGCCACGAAGAATCCGCGACTGCCATGGCCCACGGCTACGCGAAGATCGAAGGCAAGCCGCTCCTGGTTTTCGCTCACGGCACGGTTGGATTGCAGCACGCGTCCATGGCCATCTACAACGCCTACTGCGATCGCGTGCCTGTCTACGTGGTCCTGGGCAACATCATGGACGCGACGCGGCGACGATCCTTTGTGGATTGGGCGCACAGCGTTCAAGATGCCGAAGCCATGGCCCGCGAGTACATCAAGTGGGATGACGCGCCGCTTTCGCTGCCTCATTTCGCAGAGTCCGCCGTGCGCGCCTACAAGATCGCGATGACGCCGCCGTTCATGCCGGTCGTGATTGTGGCGGATGCTGATACGCAAGAGAGCCCGATTCCAGATGGAACCGATTTGCGCATTCCGAAGCTCACCTTGACCGCGCCTCCGCAAGGGGATTCGGGCGCAGTGGCCGAGGCCGCGCGGCTGCTGGTGGCGGCGGAAAATCCCGTGATTTTGGCAGGCCGCGCCGCGCGGACACCCGTGGGATTGAAACTTCTGGTGGAACTAGCCGAAACACTGCAGACCGCAGTGATCGATCTACGCCAACGCATGAATTTCCCGAGCCGTCATCCGTTGAATCAAACGATGCGCGGACGTGCGGCGATCGCGAATGCGGACGTCATCCTGGGGCTGGAAGTGGAGGATTTCTACGGTGCGGTCCATTCGATCGGCCAGCAGATCGAATACCGAACGCGGCCGATAACCAAGCCCGGCGCCAAACTGATCAGCATTACGGCGGGCGATCTCTTCCTACGCAGCAACTATCAGGACTTCCAGCGCTTTCAAGAAGTGGACCTGGCCATCGCGGCGGATGCCGAGGCGACTCCGCCATCTCTCATCGAAGCAGCGAAGCGCTTGCTTACCGATGATCGCAAGCGGGCGGTTCAGGATCGCGGCGCGAAGCTGGCTGCCTCCCATCAGGAAGCTCAAGGAAAGACCCGCGCGGAGGCCGCGTATGCCTGGGATGCGAGCCCCATCAGCACCGCCCGTTTATGCGCGGAGCTGTGGGCCCAAATCAAGAATGAGGATTGGTCGTTTGTGTCCGAGAGCGCATTCGTCAGCGGTTGGCCTCAACGGCTGTGGGACTTCAGCAAGCACTACCATCACATCGGGGGACAAGGCGGATACGGCATCGGATATGGCGCGCCGGCTGAGGTGGGCGCCGCGCTCGCGAATCGCAAGCATGGCCGGCTCACTGTCAACATCCAGTGCGACGGCGACATGATGTACGCACCGGGAATTTTATGGACCGCCGCGCATCATCGCATCCCGCTGCTCAACATCATGCACAACAATCGTGGCTATCATCAGGAAGTCATGCAGGTGCAAATCATGGCCAACCAACATAATCGTGGGGTGGATCGCGCGCGAACCGGCACCACGATCGATGATCCACCTGTCGATTACGCGAAGTTGGCGCAGAGCATGGGTATGTACGGCGAGGGGCCGGTCAGCGATCCGAAAGATCTTGCGGCTGCTCTTCGACGTGGCATCGAAGTGGTGAAGCGCGGTGAGCCCGCCATGATCGACGTGGTGACGCAGCCGCGCTAGGGAGCAAGAAATGCACAAGCTATTTCTAATGCTGGTTGCGGCGGGCCTTCTCCAAGCGCAGGACGCGGACAAATGCAAGAAACTCTACGCGGCCGTGGGCTGCTACGAGTGCCACGGACGGGTGGGGCAAGGTGGAAGCGCAGGCCCGCGACTCGCCCCGCGCCCAGTTCCGCTTCAGGCATTAGTCGCGTATGTCCGGCATCCGTCCGGCGCCATGCCGCCCTACACCAGCAAGCTAGTAACGGATGCCCAACTGGCGGACATCCACGCGTTCCTGACGTCGATCCCGCCCCCTGCGAAAGACATTCCACTGCTGAACCAATAGAGGTTACAAACGGACACAACGCAATGGCCCGCGAACGACTTCACACTTTGATCGATCGGATTCCCGAGGCGGAGATCGCCGCGGCGCAGCGCTTTCTCGAGTACCTTGCCAGCACTGATGCTTTCCGTGCCGCAATCTTGGCGACGCCCGACGATGAGCCGGTTACACAGGGTGACGCAGAAGCAATCACTCGTGCACGCAAGGACATCGAATCAGGAAGAGTGGTATCCCACGACGAGATCCTACGTGAATTCGGCGGTTGATGAAGTTTGTAGCGCACGCTCGTAGCGTGCCGCGTTCGCACTCTTGTGAACGCGCGTGTTCCATGTCCAAAACAAGCGCTCACCGGAGTGAGTGGGGCGGACCCCCTGGTCNNGGAGCGGAGTGCCTTGGGCGCAAAAAACACGTTAGCGAAACCTCATCCCGCTGCCCGGTCCAACGATATCAGCCTCCTGTAAAGCGCGAGCAGGCCGACGAGCGCGTCGGCCGCGGACCAGGGGGTCAGCCCCCCTGATGTGAATTCTTCCATCTAGAAGAGTGCAGGCTTGCACTGTAATACAATGCTTAATCGAAGCCAGGAGGCGAACACCATGCAGGCTACGCGAAGAGCTTTTGTAGGAGCCATGGGAGCGACGACAGCTGTGGCTGCCGCGTCACGAGGAGCCAAGGATCCCACAACTTCTACGGACAAAGTGTTGTTCTACGTCGCGGCTGCTACGCCTTGCGACAAGAATCTCAGATTTGACGAAGCTGTCTACAAGGACATGCTGTCCTACTTCAAGGAGAGTGGGGCGGATGGCGTAGTGGTGCTGGGAACCACGGGCGAATATCCGTCTTTCTCCATGGCTGAGCGAAAAAAGATCGCGGAAACCGCTCTCAAGCACCGAAGCGGGCTTTCCATTATGGTTGGCCCTGGCACCGCCAATTTCCCGGAGACCATCGAGCTATCGCAGCACGCTGCTACGAACGGAGCAGACGGGTTGTTGATCATCCCACCTTTTTATTACAAGAATCCGCCACTGGCGGGATTGACCAAGTATTACTCGCTCATTTTCGAGCAGGTGAGAATTCCCATCAATCTCTACCACATCCCCGGCACCAGCGGCGTTCCCATTACGCATGAATTGCTGCACAGTCTGGAACAGTATCCGAACCTGGCGGGCATTAAGGACTCAACCGGCAACGCCGAAGGCTACGCCGCATTCGTGAAAGAGTTTCCGAAACTGAACATGCGTAGCGGCACCGGCAACAATCTCAAAACCGCCATCGAAAACGGAATGGGCGCCATCCTGATGGAAGGGAATCTCTTCACCAAACAAATCGCGGCGGTCTTCGCGGCCCACCGCCAAGGCAAGGATATCGATGCGCCACTGGCGAAATTGAAAGAGGCGCAACAGTTGATGCGGCCCACCGGCATAGGCTCCTTCGGGCCGATGAAATATGCGCTGAGCCTGCAAATGGGCACGCACCAGACCTATCAACGTCCCCCGCATCCGGACGTCACCGATGAGCAGAAGGCGCAGATCAAGGCGAAAATCGACGAGTTGAAGCAGTTGGCCTGAAGCGAAAGATCTATGCATCATCTGAAAACTGGCGCCCTGTTCGCGCTGTTGGCGATCGCGTGCTTCGGCCAGCCGCAGCGGTTCAAGGACAGCGAGTGGCCGACCTACGGCGCGGATCTCGCGTCCACCAGGTACAGGCCGCTCGACCAGATCAATGCGTCCAACTTCAGCAAGCTGGAAATAGCTTGGCGTTTCAAGACCGACAGCTTAGGCAATCGCCCTGAATACAAGCTGGAAGGAACGCCGCTGATGGTAAACGGTGTGGTGTACACAACGGCTGGATCGCGGCGCGCCGCCATCGCGCTGGATGCGGCCACGGGTGAGCTGCTGTGGGTACACGGCGAACATGAAGGCGAGCGTGGGGCAGCCGCCCCGCGCCAACTTTCCGGCCGTGGCTTGGCCTATTGGTCCGATGGCAAAGAAGAGCGAATTTTATACACGACGCCAGGTTTTCGATTGATCGCGCTGGATGCCAAGACCGGCGCACCAATACCGTCCTTCGGCAAGGGCGGCGTGGTGGATTTGAAACTGGACGACGATCAGACCATCGCGCCCGATCTGACTACCGGCGAGATCGGGATTCAATCCGCGCCCGTAATCGCGAAGGACACCGTGATTATCGGCGCCGCGTTCCGCGAAGGCATGACACCCAAGAGCATGCGGAACAACAAAGGCTACGTCCGCGGATTCGATGTGCGGACCGGCAAGCGCCTGTGGATTTTCCACACCATCCCGATGAAGGGCGAAACTGGATACAACACCTGGTTGGACGGTTCGGCTGAGTACACTGGCAACACCGGAGTGTGGACGCAGATTTCGGTGGATGAGCAGCTCGGGCTGGTTTATCTACCGGTGGAATCGCCCACGGGTGATTATTATGGCGGGCATCGGCCGGGCGCGAATCTGTTCGGCGAGAGCCTGGTGTGTGTGGATCTGAAGACCGGTCAGCGCAAGTGGCATTACCAGTTGGTGCACCATCCGCTGTGGGACATGGACATTTCGTCCGCGCCTATTCTGGCCGACATCAATGTGAATGGCCGCGCGATTAAAGCGGTGGCGCAGCCCACCAAGCAGGGCTTCCTCTATGTATTCGATCGTGTGACTGGCCTGCCGGTGTGGCCCATCGAGGAACGGCCCGTGGAGAAAGGTAACGTGCCCGGCGAATGGTATTCGCCCACTCAGCCGTTCCCACTGAAGCCGCCCAGCTACGCCCGGAACGGTGTTGCCGAGGACGACTTGATCAATTTTACGCCCGCGATGCGCGACCAGGCTTTGACGATAATTTCAAAATATAAAATAGGGCCGGTGTTTACGCCACCCGTGGAGAGCAAGCTGGATGGGCCGCTTGCAACGCTCACGCTTGGAACGGCGAGTGGCGGGACCAATTGGCCGGGTGGGTCGTACGATCCCGAAACTCACATCGTGTATGCGTTCGCGTGCAACGCCTGCCTCACGCCGATCGGCTTAGTGAAATCGCCGAAGGATGTATCGGACATGAACTACATTGCCGGCACTGCCGGCCAAGAGCCGCGCATGCGGACCGGCCCCGGTGAAAATGCCGGCGCTGATTCGCCGCTTCCATCACGCGCTCCGGCTCCGGCCCGCGGGGGTGGTAGTGGTTACGTCCCACTCACTGTGCAAGGCTTGCCGCTGATCAAACCACCCTACGCAACCATCTCGGCCATCAATCTGGACAAGGGCGAAATTATCTGGCAGGTGGCGCATGGCGAAACGCCCGACTCAATCCGCAATCACTCTGGGCTGAAAGGTCTGGACATTCCGCGAACCGGCCAGGCGGGCTATAGCATTGGCACGCTGATCACCAAGACGCTGGTGATTGCAGGCGACAGCCAGGTCACCACCACCAATGAGCACTCGCGCGGCGCAATGCTGCGCGCTTACGACAAGGCCACCGGCAAGGAAGTGGGCACAGTCCTGATGCCCGCGCCGCAGAGCGGATCGCCGATGACCTACATGCTAAACGGCAAGCAGTACATTGTGGTCGCCGTCAGCGGCGGTCCTTATTCGGGCGAATACATCGCATTCACTCTGCCATCCACGGATGAACACGCTGAGACGCGCTAGTCAGCTATTCATTGTGTGTATGGCTCTGACCGCCGCGATGCAATCAGTGTGGGATGGCGTGTACACATCTGAACAAGCCAAGCGCGGCCATCCGATCTACAACAAATACTGCGCTTCGTGCCACGGCGATCAATTGACAGGCGGTGAGGACTCACCGCCGCTCACCGGAGGCGCGTTTCTGGCGAATTGGAATGGCCTTACCGTCGGGGATCTCTTCGAAAGAATTCGCGTTTCGATGCCGCAGAATCGGCCCGGGCGGCTGACGCGTCAGCAGAACGCCGACGTTCTCGCGTACCTTCTGAGCGCCAATCAATTTCCAGCCGGCGAGGCGGAACTCCCGACAGAAACCGAACGCCTCAAGCAGATCCGCTTCGAGTCAACGAAGAAATCAGAATAACGGCGCTATCCTAATGGAGGACGCATGCGCTCTTTATCGCTCGCACTCATGCTAGTCATGCTGGGGGGTAGCGTAAGGGCTCAAGAAACGCCCGCTCTCCGCCTGTCAGATTATGTTGGCACTTACACCGATGCCCCAGGCCATACGCTTGAAATAGTCGACGGCGACGGGCTTTTCGCGGTTCTAGACGAAGCCAAGTACGCGCTGCGGCCCTCAGGTGTGGATCAGTTCACCACGATCACCGGTCAAACGATCCCGTTCCGCCGCGATGCGAACGGCAGAGTGACCGGGTACGAACAGGATGGCAAGTTCCATCCCCGTGTATCCCCCACCATCACGCCCGAGTCCGCTGGGTTGGCTCGCCCGCGCCCCCAAGGACAGGACTCTGCTCTGGATTATCGCTATCATCCGCCTGCCGATTTGCATGATGGGATTGCCGTTGGCGACATTGCGCGCTCAGATCTCGGAGCGGCGACAGCAGATGCCATTGTGCGCGGCGTTCTCGACGGCACATACAAAGACGTTCACAGCATCCTCCTCTACCAGCATGGAAAGCTGGTGATGGAGGAGTATTTCTACGGCTACAGCGTCCAGCGCCCGCATCAGCTCCGCTCGGCGACGAAGTCCATCGTGAGCACACTGGCTGGGATCGCCGTCGACCGTGGCGCGCTTTCCGGGACCGGCGAGGCTGTGCTACCGCAGATGGGCTACGCCAGCTATGCGAATCCCGACCCACGTAAGGCCGCGATGACGCTTGGCAACTTCCTCTCCATGAGTTCGGGGCTGGACTGCAATGACCACAGCTCGACCTCTCCGGGGCGTGAGACTGTGATTCATGACGCGCCCGACTGGGTGAAGGCGACGCTCGATCTTCCCATGATCGCGGAGCCTGGAACCAAGGGCTACTACTGCTCGGGCGGCGTTGCGGTGGTTGGCCGGCTCACGGAGAACGCAGTCCACATGCGGCTTCCCGAGTTCGCACAGGCCAATCTGTTTGGGCCGCTGGGGATTTCGCGCGCGGACTGGGTGTGGAACTACGACTTGACGAACGCCGACAAGGAGTACTCGCAGATCCACCTTCGCCCCCGCGATATGCTCAAGATCGGAATTCTTTTCGCGCACGGCGGCCGCTGGCACGGGCTTCAGGTGATCTCCACCTCGTGGGTACGCGCATCGCTTGCGGAGCAGAGTCATGTAGACAATGTCAGCTATGGCTATTTCTGGTGGCGTCCCTGGCTGAATGTTGAAACTCCAGGCGGCTCAGAACATGTCGACGTAGTGGCTGCGCAGGGCAACGGTGGACAGAAAATCTACCTTGTACCGCAGTACGATCTGGTTGCAGTTTTCACCGCGGGTGGCTACAACGCGGAATCCACTCCTCCAAACACAATGATGGCGAAGATCGTGCTCCCCGCATTGATGGCAGCTACGAAACGCTAGTTTTTAAAGGTGATGAACTCGTCCACATCCTTGTGCAGNNGTGGCCAGGTCGTAATAACCGCAGGCCACCAGCACTCGCAACGTTCCCTGCTGGGTCATGGCCGAGCGCAGCGATTCGGCAACCTGGCCGGGCTGGCCCTGGTCCCAAGGCCGGACGTTGGCGGTGATGGTGTAAAACATGTCGGTGGTCCATTGCAGCTCGCGGCGCAGATAATCCTGGAACATTGCTGAATAGGCGCCTTCGTAGGATGCTTCGCTCGAATCGTATTCGTTGTGGTCTCCGGCCGCGTCCACATCCATGCCGGTGAATCGTGAATCCAGACGCCCGACGGTTAGCCGTTTGTCGCGGAGCAGCTCTTTGAACCAACGCTGCGGGCTGATCCTAAGGTTGGTTTCTTCGATGTACTTCGGCGACAGCCCCGTGAAGCGCGCTAGGTCGTGAACCACCTTCTGATACTCCGACGTTGGCAATTGATCGCCTTTTTCCAGAGCGGCCGCATATTCTCCGTGCGCGAACTGCCGAGCCGCCTGAGCCACCGATTCCACATTTTCTTTCTGCAGGTCCGGTGGCAGCAGGTGGTGATACCACGCGGAAACTGTGAAGGTGGGCAGGAAGAATTTAGTACGGTCATCGGCGCCCCAATTGGCAAACGCGACGGAAGAGACCAGCACGATTCCGTTCAAGTAGATCTGATGACGCTGCTGTAAAATGCTGGACAGCTGCGCCGAGCGCGTGGTGCCGTAGCTTTCGCCGATCAGGAATTTCGGCGACGCCCAGCGTTCGTTGCGGGTCAGGTACTGGTAGATGAAATCGGAAAACCAAGTGGCATCCTGCACGGTGCCGTAGAATTGCGTGAGATTCTCGCCCGGTACTGGCCGGCTGAAACCGGTAGACACCGCGTCCACGAAAACCATGTCGGTGGCATCCAAAAACGAGCTCTCATTATCGACAAGCGAGTACGGCGCTGGCATGCCGTGCCCATCGTCGGTAAGAACAATCCGCTTCGGGCCGAGCCCCATGTGCGTAAACAACGACGCTGAACCGGGGCCGCCGTTGTAGACGAACGACATCGGCCGCTTGGAAGCATCCGCCACGTCATCCTTGGTGTAAGCGACATAGAAAAAACTGGCCTTCGGCGTCCCATCCTCGGACTTGATCACGTAGTTACCCGCTGTCGCTGTGTACTTGATTTGCTGCCCTCCCACGCGTGCGCTGTGCTCGGTCACCATGGTCTTTTCTTCCGGCGGTGGACCGTGGTGCGCCGGTAGTGCCTGCGCTTGCTCCGGCTGCTGCGGCGGAGGTGGCGGCTGTTCACGATTGCGGCGCTGCGGATCAACTTGCGCGGCGGCAATCATGGCCGTAAGCAATGTGGTAAGAATAATCCGATTCCCATTCATCTTCAGCGCTCCTTATTTTGATACGCGAAGCATCACCACGCCGTGTGATGAAACTTCGGCCTCGAACAGATCCTTGATTTTGCCGCGATCGGCGTGGGCCCAGACATCGCGCACCACGTGTTTGCCGTTTAGTCCCACGTCGCCCCACTTGGCAATCATCAGCTCGGCTTTATCCCCGCGGTTAAAAAGCGCCACTGCCACGTCGCCACCCTCCAGCGGCTTGGCCCACACTTCCGTACGGCCTTCCTTCGAAACGCGAAAACCCTGCTTCCCCAGTTTGTCCTGGTCGATCGCGATCACTTCGCGGTTCGTCAGAACTTGCTTGATTTCGTCCGCCATGCTCCGTAGATCGTTACCCGAAAGCAACGGCGCGGCCAGCATTGCCCACAGGCTCATGTGGGTCTTGCATTCCACCTCATCCATGTTGCCGTTGCCGATTTCGAGCATATCCGGATCGTTCCAGTGCCCCGGCCCCGCGTATTGCTCCAGACCCGTCTGCTTGTCGAAGCCAATCGTAGCCATGCTCTTCCAGACGTCTTCGATATCGCCTGTAGTGCGCCACAAATTGCCGCCCGAAGCCGCGCCCCACTCCCAAACTTTCCGCAGTCCGTATTGGCACAAACTGAAAACGATGGGACGCCCGCTGGCCTTAAGGGCGTCACCCATTTTCTTATAAACGGCCGGCATTTCTTCTTCCTTGTAGACCGTCTTGGCGCTGCACCAATCGTACTTAAGATAGTCGATGCCCCAAGCGGCCCAGGTACGGGCATCCTGCTCTTCGTGTTGATAGCTGCCTTCAAAGCCCGCGCAAGTCTGGGGTCCCGGCGAGGAGTAGATGCCGATCTTCAAGCCCTTGGAATGGACGTAGTCGGCCAGCCCTTTCATGTCGGGGAATTTTTCATTGGGTTGGAGAACTCCCTGCGCGTCCCGCTTTCCCTCCCAGGTGTCGTCGATGTTCACATACACGTAGCCGGCATCCTTCATTCCGCTGGACACCATGGCGTCGGCGATTTCCTTGACGGCCTTGGCGTCGACTTTTTCCGCGAATTTATTCCAACTATTCCAGCCCATGGGCGGTGTCAGGGCCAATTGCTGCGCGAGGCATGCGGACGCGAAAATCAAGCCGGTAAGGGGTCTCCAGGTCATAGCTTCTATGAAACCACTTTTTGACCTGCCTTACCGAACCGCGACCGTAAGGGAGCCGGTGCCTTGCTCGCTATACTGAATACGTATGGCAACCTTAGTGAGCTTGGGCGCTTCCAAACTCGATGCCGCATCGCTCGCTCAGAAACAGGAGAAGCTGTTTTCGATTCTCTCTGACATGGGGCGCGTGATGGTGGCGTATTCGGGTGGGACCGATTCCGCTTACCTGGCCTGGGCGGCGCATCGCGTGCTCTCCGGCAATGCCATCGCAATCACCGCCGACTCCGCGTCCATTCCCGAATCGCACAAACGCGATGCCGAAGCCTTCGCCCGCGAATGCGGATTCCGGCACGAGTACATCGAAACTCACGAGTTCGACAATCCCGATTATGTGAAGAACGATCCGAACCGCTGCTTCCACTGCAAGGACGAGTTGTTCACCGAACTGGATGCCTTGGGCCGCGAGCGAGGGATCGAGCACATCGTCTACGGCGTGAACGTTGACGATCTGAGCGATTACCGGCCCGGACAGCGTGCCGCCAAGTTACACCAGGTGGAGGCACCGCTAGTGGATGCCGGATTGACCAAGGCTGAGATCCGTGAACTGTCGCGATTGGCCAACCTCTCTACTTGGGACCGGCCGGCTTCGGCGTGCCTGAGTTCGCGCATCCCGTACGGGACCGCAGTGACGGTTGAAAACGTGAAGACGGTGGAAGTTGGAGAAGAAGCCATCCGTGCGCTGGGCTTCCGCCAATTCCGCGTGCGATTTCATGGCGAGTTGGTCAGGCTCGAAATAGCCCCCGACGAACTGGCGCGCGCCTTGACGCCCGAGATGGCGCGGGCATTTGTCGAGATCTTCAAGCCGCTAGGATTTCACTACGTCACCATCGATCTGGAAGGCTACCGCCAAGGATCGCTCAATTCAGTCCTGACCGTCTGAAGTCGTGGTGGGGCGGACCCCCTGGNNGGGTCCAGGGGGACCCGCGCAGACCAGGGGGTCTGCCCCACGACTGCATCTGGATCCCAGCCAAGTACTGCAGGCGCCTCTCAATAATTCTCCTAGAATTTTAAGAAACAACGCTCGATTTAATTTCGCGTGCCAATAGTTTCCGTGCGGCCGGCCAGCGGTTTTACCGCGGACCCGCCACAAACTCCCACGCCCGTGTTCAAAAGGGCATTCAGAAGGTTGTGGAGTACCTGGTAGACCAGCTGTTCGTTGACTGGCTGTTTGCCCGGCAGGCGGAACGAAGCCGGCAGTTCCTTGGCGATTTGGAGCCGGATGGAATGCGGCAATGTGCGGCCGGAGCGATCCTTCTGGTTGGCAACGGAAATGGGCGTTTGCAGCACCGCGCCGGATTGCCCGTCTACATAAAACTGGCAGCGTGAGAACCAGCCCAGGTTGCCCGGATCGGCGGCATCGAAGAGCAACAGCGGCGCTTGCCGGTCGGCCGCAAGCAGGTCCAATCCAAGCCAACGCTTGTTGTCCTCGATCTTGTATTCAAAACCGGCCTGCTTGGCGATATTGCCGACGAAGTCGGGATCGAGTTCGAGCAGGAGGAATTTGTGATCGCCGGCCAGCAACACTTGCATCAATTTCTATTTTATCCAATTCGAGAGCGAGTGCGATGCCGTGCGCTGATAAAGCTGATAAAAACCAGCATCGAATAATACCAACAAAACCTCTCGGACCCGCGTTTCGGCCCCATCCAAATGGGCGGCAACGGTCTCTAGGGCAATGTTGGCGGCTTCCTGAGCAGGGTAACCGTAGGCGCCGGTGCTGATGGCGGGAAAGCTGATGGTGCGCACGTTGCGTTCCTCGGCCAGCTCCAAGCATTTGCGATAACACGCGGCGAGTTGCGCTGGTTCACCGTGCCGCCCATCCCGATAGATCGGTCCCACTGCGTGGAACACGTACTGCGCCGGTAGCGCGCCCGCGGCGGTGACGACGGCACTACCAGTGGGACATCCACCAGTCTTACCCCGGACTTCATCCAGCTCCCGCATGATGGCCGAGCCCCCGGCCCTATGGATTGCGCCATCCACTCCGCCGCCGCCGCGCAGCCCGGAATTAGCGGCGTTGACGATGGCGTCCACGCGGATCTTAGTTATGTCCCCGATCACCAAACGAAGTTTCTTTCCGTTCGGGAAATCGATATCCATGCCGTGATTGTAACTCACCCCTTCCCGCGCGCAACGCGACAGCGCATCGGGTATGCATAACTGAGCCGCGACGGGAACGGAGCGTAACCAGATGGCAAGGCTGCTGCTGTCTTGGTGGCGCTTCCTGCCGGTCGCGGCTCGGAATGGGCTCTCGCCCGCTATAGTAAAGGATTGGAACCAGTAGATGCTTTAGTGCTTTTCGACATCGACGGTACGCTGCTCCGGCGCGCGGGCTCACATCATCGCGAGGCCCTGGTGGAGGCCATTCGCCGCAGCGTGGGAGTGGACACCACCACCGAAGGCGTGCCGGTATCCGGCATGTTGGACCGCGATATTCTCACCACCATGATGACTCGAGCCGGAATGAAACCAGCAGCCATCCGCAAAGCGATGCCGGCCGTGGTGGAGCGTGCCCAGCAAATCTATACTCGCACCGTGCCTTGTCTCGAACGGAAAGTGTGCCCCGGCGTGCGGCGCGTGCTTCGATCGCTCGAACGCCGTGGCGTTGTCATTGGCCTGGTCACCGGAAACCTTTCGCGGATCGGCTGGAGGAAGATGGAGCGCGCGGGGCTCAAACCGTATTTCCGGTTTGGCGCTTTCGCGGAGCTTGCCAAGGATCGCGCCGGTTTGGTGCGTCTTGCCGTCCGCCGCGCGCGCAAGGAGAAATGGATCAGCCGCGCGGGCCACATTTCGTTGATCGGGGACCATCCGAACGATGTGCGCGCCGCGAGAGCAAATGGTATTCGCGCAATCGCCGTCGCCACAGGCCTGGTGCCTATCGAAGAGTTGCGCACCCATTCGCCGGACGTGCTGCTGCCCGATCTTCGCTCGCTGGCATTGGAGATGCTTTTTTGATGGAAGCTCAATCGCTCGCGGTGAAGCGCGCGGAAGTGGAGTTTCACAATTTCGCGTCTTTGGGCCAGCCCGAGCGTGCCATCGCGCATTACGCCGAACAGAACGTCCGCCGCGGCGCCGTAATCCGGAACCATCTGAGCTTTATCGGCGAGATGACCCCGTTCCTCGAGATCGGTTCCAACGTCGGCCACACCAGCTACATGCTGGCCAACGAATTCGGCGCCAGCGGCTTTGCGCTCGATATTTCCGCCGATTCGCTGCGCTATGGCGTTGCACTGCAGGACCGCTGGCGCCTTTCTCGCGCTCCCATCCGCGTGGCCGGCGACGCAGTGAATTTGCCTTTCGCCGATGGATCGCTGCGTTTCGTGATGGCGTTTCAGATGCTCAGCCAGTTCATGAACATGGAGAGCGTCTTTCTGGAAGTGAAACGTGTGCTGGCGCCGGGCGGCACTTTCCTTTTCGCCGAAGAACCTCTGAAGAGGAAGTTGACCCTCAGCCTGTACCGCTGTCCTTACTACGACACCATGAAACCCTGGGAGCGCCGATTGGCCGACTGGGGTCTGCTCGGATACCTGGTGCGTGATGTGATCGGCGCGCACCAGGAGGAAAGCTTCGGCATCCGGCAGAATCACACCATGGGAATCAAGGAGTGGCACCAGCTGATTCGCACGCATTTCGTTGACGCCGAATATGAAATGTTCGTGCCGGAGCGCGGGTGGGGTGAACGGATCGTCAAGAGCGCCGCGATGTCCGAGTGGCGCGCCGCGCGATTGCTGGGAGGCACTCTGGCCGCTGTTTGCCGCAAGGCAGGTGCATCTTCTCCCGTCGGGTTCAATCAATCCGATTTCCAGATGCAGCTTCGTTGCCCGGACTGCTATTCCACAATGAATCGCGACGCGACCGATACGCTGCGATGTTCCAAATGCAGTTATCGCGCGCCGAACGAAGGCGGCGTGTACAATCTGCTGCCAGCTTCTGAACGCGCCGAGCTTTATCCGGGCGATCGCGAAGACGTGATCGACTTCTGCTTGCCCAGTCATGCCGAGCGATTGCTCGAAGGCTGGTATGACCTGGAAGGCGTCTTCGGAAACAAGTATCGCTGGATCGGCGAGCATGCGGCGGCCCACCTGGTGCGGGTTAAGCCCGGGCCGCAGCGGTTGCGGATTCGCGGACACGCCAGCGAAGGGCATCCGGTGGAGCTGGCCGCCCGCGCAAATGGACACGAGGTTGGCCGCTGGAAACTCGACCGGTCTGGCTTATTCATCGTGGAAGCCGATTTGCCCGAAAGCCCGGAATATCACGTCGAAGTGAATGCCGGCCCATCCTGGAGCGTGTCCACTGACGATCGCGTCTTTACCGTCAACCTAAGCATGATTCGTCTGGTGCCGCGCGATTAGCGCACCGTCGAAAACACCTGGTCTCGGATGGATGAATGCAAAGTGGGGCGGACCC
>PMUN01000273.1 GCA_003166875.1 Bryobacterales bacterium
CGGCTGCGAGCAGTTGCCGAGCAAGTGCTCGATCGAAAGAGAACGGGAGAATTCAATCAAGCGCTCATGGAACTCGGGGCGCTAGTGTGCCTGCCGAAGCAGCCACAGTGCCGCGAGTGTCCAGTGGAGCGCCAATGTGTGGCGCGCGAGATGGGTATGCAGAATGAACTGCCGGTCAAGTCAATCCGGCCGGGCGCCAAGCGCGTGGAGAAAGAGCTGCTTGTAATCGAGAGAGCCGGCAAAATCCTGATCTGGCAAAGGCCCCAGGAAAACCGCCGGTTGGCGGGATTCTGGGAACTGCCTGAGCCGGATCAATTGACCGGGGCGAAGTTGGGACCCAGGATCGGCCAATTCCGGCACACCATCGTGAATACCAATTTCTTGTGTCATGTTTTTCGGGCAACGTTAGAGCTTGTTCCGAAAGGCTTTCATTGGTTGGCGAAATCCAGAATCCATCGGGTTCCGTTGAGCACCACCGCAAAGAAGGCCCTGGCGTGTCTCGAGGATTAGTCATTTGTCCCCTTGCTTACGCGCGGGGCTACAAAACGCCGCCACCGTCGGGTGCAACGCCGTCTTGTAGCCCCGCACGTAAGTGAGGGGACAATGCAAGGTTGCAATTTAGTGAAATATTTTACCCTGGGCGTAGTCCTATGGAGGGTGAGTCGCATGATAAGTCGCATATTCCCGGCAATCCTGTTCACGTTGGCGCCTGCCGTTGTGCTGGCTGAGAGCGTGATGCCCAGCATCGGCTATACCGGCGCGCCTGCCGATCACAAGGGGCAGAACTGTAGCGTCTGTCATAGCAGCTTTGGCGCCGCCAACAGCAATACGCAAGGATCAGTGACGGTCTCAATCACCAATTACAATCCGGGCGTGCAGCAGATGATTCACGTCACGGTGAGCAATCCGATGGCAACTCGATGGGGCTTTCAGATGACGATCCGCGAGGTGAACGATGAAACCACAGAGGCCGGAACATTCTCGACATCCACTGGCGTCCCGTTTACGGTAGTTTGCGACGACGGATCCCTGTATGGGTCCGCACCTCCTTGTAACGGGAACAACGGCCGGCAGTTTGCGGAGCACCTGAATGCGCCGACCACGGCTGAGGGAGCGGGTTACGAGTGGGATGTGCCGTGGACGCCCCCTGAGACTGAAGTGGGACGGCTGCATATCTACGTAGCGGCGGTGGCGGCGAATGGTGACGGGACAGCGCAGGGCGACTACGTCTACACGTACGAGGGAACTCTCCCAAATGTGGGCGCCTGTAGTCTGTCCGTTGCGCCCAATTTGCGAACGGTAATGAACGGGGCTTCCTTCCTGCCGCCGTTTTCCTCGGATGCAATGATCACGGTATTCGGGACGAATTTTCAAGTCTCCGGCCTCCAGCGCACCGTGGGGCTGGGTGATTTGGATAATAACAACACAACGTTTCCAACCACTCTGGCCTGCGTCGCGGTAGAAGTGACGGGACCCGGCATTGCGCAACCAGTCCGGCTTCCCATCGCCTTCGTGGAGGATGATCAAATCAATGCGCAGGCTCCGGAGTTCGTAGGAACCGGGCCAGTAATGCTCAAAGTGATTTTGAATCCGGATGCATCGAATCAATTACTCAGCGACGTCGCAACATTGAATTCGCAGCAGGCGTTTGCCCCGGCATTCTTTTTTATTCCAAACTCCACCACGATTGCCGCGCAGATCGCGGGCACCGGCGTAACGGTTGCCGATCCGACGCTCGTTCCGGGAGGTCAAGCAGCGAAACCAGGCGACATTGTCACTCTATGGGGAACCGGCTTTGGCGATTTTATGCAGCTGATACCACCCGGTCAATTGGCGACGGCGGCGGATCCGCTGGCCAATCCGATTACGGTAACCATCGGCACTACGACGTTGTCCTCAGCGGACGTATTATACGCCGGCGCGTCACCGGGATCGCTGGGTGGCCTGTATCAGTTCAATGTGCGAATTCCTACTTCGACTCCCAATGGAGCAACGCCGGTGACGATCACAATCGGCGGATTCTCGACGCAGACGGGTCTCAAGATACCGGTTCAACAGTAATATTTAGTTCATCAGGTCGGCTGAATTCGGGTCAATCAGCTGGTTTGCGATTCCGACGAATCTCCCCAGAGGGCAGTCGAAAGTTGCATTGCCGATACTGCAGCCGGGGATGAAAAACGGGGAGCTGGCCGGTGGTGCATCGAGTGTCAGCGGCGTGAGATTACGCAACTGGTCCATAGTCTGCGCGACGTAAGAGCCTCGGACGATATACTCGCCGGTGCTCTGCGACTGGCGAAGTTGGAACACCATGGCGCCACCTGGACCACAGAAGTCCGGCTGGAATCCCGGCACAAGCCAGTCGATATGGAACAGGCCCGCGAAACCGCAGACATTGACGTCGGAAGCGATCAAAACGACGATCTTCGTTGATGGAGTTCCCAGTGTGCCCGTCATAGCATTCCCGGTGGCTGACTGAACCATGGATCGAACTATGTGCGAGGCCACATTGGAACTCTGCACCCTGGCCAGATAGGGCGTGCGGAACTCCAGATCCATAATCAGGTTGTAGAGGCGCTCGATCTGGTTGACGCCATCGGGGGTCAACTGGCCCCAACCAACCTGCAGCCCATCGGCTTCTTCCATAACGAAAGGATCGATCGCGATGCCGGTGGTGCTCAACCCTCCGAGGTTGATCAGCGAACCATTCGATCCGAGCGTAACGGCGATGGGATTGGCGGTGAAGTCGGTGACGTCGATCTTACCTGCAGGGGTGGCGGGCGGCGGAGTCTGGCTGAGGGGATAGCCGAACAAAACCGAGCGTGTGAGGGCGAACTCCGCGGCGTAGGCGGAGACCAAGGCCTGCGGATCGCCGCCCAAGCGTCCCATCGCGGACGCCATCGCCGTCGGCGCATCCACCTGCGCGACACCCGCTCCCACTGCATCGAACAGCGGGTCGGCGGCTGTTGAAGGGGTCAGGTATTGAACGTTTACGGGCGCCGCTGGGAGCAAGCCCTTCCAGAGGTGTTGCGCGGTGTCAACGGTTCGCTGGATGGCGTTGGCATGGAAATAGACGAACTTGGCGTCGGCGGTGTCGTTACCAGTCAGCAGTCCCTCGTTGGTGAGCCAGAGACGGTAGTAGCCGCCGAGCATGGTCTCGAGCGTCTCCCCGTTGGGGGTCAGAATGCCGGCCGCAACGCCGAATTGCGGAAAGTCTTGCACCGCGAAGGGCTTGAGCTGATCGTTGGTTGCAACCGGAGCTCGCACACTATGCCTTCCGAATATGATCACCTGCTTGAGTTCGGTATCATCGACGGTCTGAGCGGTGAGAAAGGCAGCGCAAAACGGAGCTAATGCGACCAGCCGGAGGGAACGAAATTTCATGTCATGGTGTAGTGCTATGGGCTTGGTTTTGCTCTCAACGGATTTTCGGCTAACGATCGAAGCTCATCGCCCGTCAGCTACGAACCTCATGAGAGCACACACTTTGCGCATGTGTACGCTAATTGCAAACATAGTGCACGAGAACAGAAGAATGGCAGCGCTCACGGTTATAGACACGAGGTAGATTGGAACGTGCAGCATGCTATTTGCCGAGAGGCGAGACTCACCTCGGGCCGCCAGCACCGTGGTAAGAACGATCGCAACTGCTGCCAGTGCACCGACCGCTCCAGCCGTCAGCATCCGGCGCGCCGACTTGTACATGGAGTTGATCGAGCCGCCGCCTGTCGTTTCGTTGAAGTAGACCGACGCGCAGCAAGGGTCGCCCACGCGAGCGGCGATCAGCACATTGTCTCCCTCGGATACGGCGATAGGATCGCCATTCGGAGCCGCTAACTGAATCGGCCGACCACTCACCTCGATCGTAGCTTTGGCGTCCACGGGATGATATGTCACGTTCCGCGCCGCGCCTTGGATGATCTCGAAGCGCCATCGGCGCGCTTCACCCCTCTTACTCAGCATCCTCTGAAACCGCGCGAGCGATTGCGCGCGCGCAAGGTCGCGCCGTTCGGTTTGACTTGGGTCTTCCGGCACCTTCATAGTGGCCACTTCATCCATCGGCGCAACACATTCCGAACTGCACACGCCCGGCGTCACCGTGCTCTCCTAGACCTGCTAGTTGTGGCCGATTGGGCGAAACCGATCGGATAGCCTAGTTCACCAGGTCGGCGGAATGCGGGTCAATCACGTCCATTGCCAACGCCATGAAACTCGCTAGAGGACAGTCGAATGTAGCATTGCCGATACTGCAGCCAGGGATGAACACCCCAGCGATGGCCGGTGGAGCAGCGAGCGTCAGGGCGGTTTGATTGCGAAGCTGGTCCATAGTCTGCGCGACGTAGGAGGCACGAACGATGTATTCGCCAGTGCTCTGCGATTGGCGGAGTTCGAAAACCAAGGCGCCGCTCGGAGCACAGACGTCCGCTTGGTAACCCGGCAACAACCAATCGAGATGGAACAGGCCGGCGAGTCCGGCGATATTGGTGTTCGAAGCCGTCAACACGATTATTTTGGTGGTCGGATTGCCCAACGCGCCGGTCATCGCATTCCCGGTGGATGCCTGAACCAGGGACCGGACCACATGGGAAGCTACGTTGGAACTCTGCACGCGCGCCAGGTAGGGTGTGCGGTATTCCAGATCGAGTACAAGGTTGTACAAGCGAAAGGTCTGGCTGATGCCGCCGGTGGTCAACTGGCCCCAACCGACGTCTGCAAGCGGAAGCCCATCGGCATACTCCATGACGAAAGGATCGATGGCAGCAACGACATCCGTCAGCCCTCCGAGGTTGACCGGTAAAGTGGAATTTCCGGCCGTAACCTGGATAGGAAGGGAGACGACATCCACCTTGCCATACGGGGTCCCAGGCACCGGAGTCTGGCTGAAGGGATAGTCGAATAAAATCGAGCGCGTGAGGGCGAGTTCGGCGGCGTAGGCGGAGGCTAATGATCCCGGATTACTGCCGAGGCGTCCGTTCACGGCCGCGACCGCCATCTGCTCATCGAGCCGCGCGACGCCGGCATCCACCGGAACGAATAGCGGGTCGCTGGCGGGTGGCGCGTAGGAATTGACGTTTACGACAGCCGCTGGGAGCAGGCCGGTCCAAAAGTCTTGGGCGGTGTCAAGGATCAGAGGAGTCCCGTTGGCCCGGAAGTAGACGAACGCGGCGTCGTAGGAGTCCTTGCCGGTCAGCAGTCCCTGTTGCGTGAGCCAGAGACGGAAGTAGCCGCCGAGAATGGTCTCATCGGTGGCGCCGTTGGGGGTGATCACGCTAACGCCCGAAACGCCGAAATCCGGGAATGGTTGCTGAGAGAAGTTGTTGAGGGCGCTGTTGGCGAGAATCGGAGTTCGCACAGCATGACGGCCAAAGATGATCACCTGCTTGAGCTGGGTATTATCAGCAGGCTAAGCTGTGAGAAAGGGAACGCAAAAGAAGGATAAAGCGAGGAACCGCAGGGAGAGAGTGTTCATTTCATGTAGTAGTGCTCTCCAAGCTGGATTTATCTCTGATGTGTTAAGAGCCCGACGTGGGCGCCGGCCTGCGGACCTGGGGGTCCGTCCTCAGCGCTAACTTAACGGTAACGTCGAGTTTTCCAAGAACGCCGTTTGGGGTCAGTGGCTCACTTGGACAAGATATCATTTGTAGCTTAGAGGACGCGTATAGCATGATAACTCCCTCAACTGTGCGCAAACCGAAGCGCAGGCGATTCTGGCAGATCAGCCGCATCTACGGGTTTATCAGAGCCAGGCAACTAGAAGGCACATTGATACTGGGGCCAAGGCAAGGAGTATTCATTATCAATGCCGCTCGGGTTCTTGCTGGCTGGGGACATGTCTCCGAAACGAGGTGGCCCTACCCGAAGCGAGGTGCAAGCTGGCCACCTCCTGAGCCACCCGGTTTGGACAAGATTGCCAGATTCAACAAAATCTACGCCTATTCGCGTTAGGAATCTAGAAGATGCGCGGCGCTGCCTTGCTTACGGCGGGCCATTCTCAGTTTCTATTTCCATCCACAGTGGTTGGGCTAAAGCGCCAAATGGTGCGATCTCAATGCCAGAACCAGGGCAATCCTTTACTGAGAACCACTGCGTGTGTGTTGTTGGTTATGATGACAACACACGGTTACTGCACTTTGTCAATTCTTGGGGACCCCGTTGGGGTGATAAGGGTTTCGGATTTCTGCCCTACGATTACTTCACGCGCTTCTCGCAGGACGCTTGGCACTTCCAGCCCCCGTTCCTTGGATGTCGGATAAAGGAAAGAACGCCGAAAAAAATCATCTGTATCGATACGCTGCATGCAAACGCTATGGGGTATGCTTGCGTAGTCCACGATCTCTGGGACTCGGCAGACAACACCCGAGCGGGATGGTGCATCGCCACGGAGAGGGACGCTTATTTGGATGTTGAGGAATTCTTTGTTCGCCCTGGATATCGAAGAACAGGCCTCGGCGGGATTCTCATGTCCCGCCTGCTAGAGGATTCCAACGGTTCTGACCCGCCACTCCGGTTCTGGATTCCTTATGCTGATTGCAATACGCCATCTCGCTGCATACTTCCTATGAACCATCTTCTTACCAAGAATGGTTTTGTTGCCAGAGCTAGTGGCGTCAATTGGGCTCAATATGTAGCTGAGAAATCCACTGTCGGAGGCCGTAACACACGGACTGTAAATTTAC
>PMUN01000200.1:0-271 GCA_003166875.1 Bryobacterales bacterium
AGCGCTACCTTGGTGGTGGGCGGAGCTTGCTATATCGATTATTCGCCCTCAGCAAACGAGGTCTTCCTTCAAAACGACGCTGGCACCAGCTGGGGGTCTCCGCAGACAGTGGGGGTGGCCGGAACGCTGCAGAACAGCCAATGCTCGATCAACGCGGGCTCCTCCTCCTTTTCGATTAATGGCAACAACCTCACCTTGAACCTGGCGGTGAGCTTCACGACCGCCTATGCCGGGGCCAAGAACACCTACATGGAGGTCTACGACGGAGTAG
>PMUN01000200.1:279-24859 GCA_003166875.1 Bryobacterales bacterium
ACCTTCTCATTTGTTTACACCGACCCCGGCGGCGCGAGCAAGATCGTTTTTACGCAGATCGATATCAGCGCTACCTTGGTGGTGGGCGGAGCCTGCTATATCTACTATTCGCCGCCAGCGAACGAGATCTTCCTCGAAAACGACGCTGGCACTGCCTGGGGGTCTGCACAGACAGTGGGCGTGGCCGGAACCTTGCAGAACAGCCAATGCTCCGTCAATGCGGGCACCTCCTCCTTTTCGATTAATGGCAACAACCTCACCCTGAACCTTGCGGTGAGCTTCACGACCGCTTATGCCGGAGCCAAGAACACCTACATGGACGTCGACGATGGGACGGATAGCGGGTGGCTGCAAATGGGCACCTGGACTGTGCCAGGGTCGGGAAGTCCCGACTTCACCATTGCAGTCTCGCCAAGCTCGCAGACCGTGTCGCCGGGCAACGGCACCAGCTACACAGTGACAGCCACGAGCGTGAACGGCTTCAGCAGCCCCATAAGCTTGAGCGTCTCCGGATTGCCGTCCGGCGCGACAGGAGGGTTCAACCCAAGCCCGTTGACTCCTCCGCCGAATAGCCAGGCGTCCAGCACGATGACCATCACAACGACGAGCGGCGTTCAGGCCGGGACTTTCGGCCTAAGCGCCCAGGGAGTGAGCGGGTCGCTGAATCACTCGGCGTCCCCGTCTCCGTCACTGACGGTCTCGGACCCTGCGACTAACTTCACCATCGCGGTCACTCCGGGTCAGACCATGGCGCCGGGCGACGGGACCAGCTACGCAGTGACAGTTACGAGCTTGAACGGCGTCGGCAGCTCCGTAACTTTGACCGCTTCCGGGCTGGGGTCCAACGAGACAGCAACGTTGAACCCGGGTTCGGTGACTGTTCCAGCTAACGGCTCGGCCTCCAGTATCCTCACGGTCACCACCTCGACCGGTGCTCAGCTCGGCACATTCAACCTGAATGTCCAGGGGACCAGCGGGTCGTCTAACAGCTCGGGGTCGACATTACTAACTATATCGACTGCCTCAACACCTGCGCTACAGCTCGGCACGTTCATCGCTTGCGCTGCGTCCACCAGCCCGGCCACGTACTGCGCTCTGCCGACTCTGCCGGCGGGAAGCTACTATACGCTTTTGCAGTCGCAGACGATCATCGTGGGCCACTCGAACGTCACGATTACCGGAGGCAGCAGCACTCGTTCCCAAACGCTCCTAGTTCGCGATCCCGCGAATACTTCTCTTATGATGGACGTGAATGCCACCCAATCGCTCACACAGGTCACGATTCAAAATCTTACTTTTTGCGGGAACAGTAATCTGAATCCAAACCAAGGTTCCGTGTGCCCGACGCCCGTACCTACTACCTGCGGGACCAACATTGCCACCGATACGGCTGAGGCCATAGCCAAGGAGCCACAGACAAAAGGCGTGTGTACGGACCTGTTTGTTCATAACGTCGACACCGGGACGTACCCCTACAGCTCGCCCAACGTCCCCTTTAACCCCTCTGATCCCTCCGTTGTCTATGGCGGGCCGTACAGCTTGACCATCGCGAACTGTGATTTTGAGGACTCCACCGGTGACGCCATCATTTTGTTCCCCAACGCGGGCCTTTCGCCGCCTCAAAAGGTAAACGACGTGTATATTCACGACAACCTCATCAACGCTTCCTCGCTAACGGGCATACAGTACGGTGATGATAACGAAAACGACGACAGGAAGACTTGCGACGCGGCTCCCACCTGCGCGATCTCGTCGACGCAGTGCTGGGCCAATTTGGCCAGCCTGTCCGAGCCTCGGAACATCCGCATCGAGAATAATACGTTCGTCGGCAATAACACCGGTGCCATGGGCGGAGCCGCGCGATGGTTAGCACTGCGGAAGAACACATTCACGAATAACTACATTCAACCTCAGGCCGGTAATTTTGCCGGAGGAACCGTCGAGTTTGACGCATGCTCCGATACCATACAGATCTACGACAACCAAATGACGGGCCCCAGCCCAGTCGAACCGAATGTGCTCGGGGGGCTCGAGCTTCGGGGCCGAAACATCTATGTGGAAACGAATGACATTTCTCTGTACCCGTGGGTGGGTGTGGGCGCGAGCAGCGCCATCAATGTGACCATAGACCACAGCAACTATGTCCACGACAACGCAAAGCAGTACGTGACGGGCGGTATACAGATCGAGACGTCCTTTCCCGGCTCCGCCTGCGATGAGACTCCCCGCGACTCGCAGAACATTACGGTTGGGGACACCGGTGGTTACAATACAGTCACAAACCAGTCGTACGGCGTGGTCCTGGATGACGCCGGCGTTTCAAGCAGAAACACGATCGACGGAGCGACGATTACGACTGACAATGTTCTTGGTAGCGTCGCGGTGGGGATCGCCCCCATCGTGGTGCTGAACGGATACTCCGTCCCTCCGAATGCAGCAACCACACCAATCCCGGGGAGCCCCGCCACGCCGCGTGCTCTGCCGATTGATGTCGGAGCCACTGTTGAGGAAAAATGCTCATCTCCTGGGGCTAGCGAAGGGGTTTTCGACTTCGAGGGCAGCGAGCTTACGGGCACAAAGAATGTTTCATTGCTCCACGTAATCTTCACTGTGGACGGAGATGACCAGACTGGCGTCGGAGGACCCAACAGTCCCGCAGGCACCCCGGTGTGTCACTTCGAGTACTTCCCCGGCACGAAAACTCTTTACCTGGACGGCGCTGATGGGAACTACGATTGGGCTGGGGGACATTCACTGGTCGGCGCGGGAGGAATCAATCTAACCAACAACGAACCTAACTCGCCATATCACACGCCCGCAAGTTGCACCATCCACGCTGGTCCGACATCCTCTGTCGATACCACCCAGCCCTATATTCTGGACATGAAGCTCGACATTCAGTTCCTTGCGGGGGCGTCGAAATCTGATCAACATATGTATTTGGTAGTCGAAAACACAGCCGGGGCCTATAGTAGCGGGAAAAATTGGACATATTGGGGATATTGGCTGGTTCCGCTGGTTCCTTAGGAGGAATTGTTATGAAGACCATAGCTCTCGTGCTCGTATTCCTGCCAGCGTGCTTTGCGCAGCAGGCCCAATTGAACTTCGGCGGGACGATCACTGGAGGTCTCGCAGGCGATGACGGATCGATCGTTGTAGGAGGATATGTTAGCCTCTTGCTCAGCCCGCCGTACCAATCAAAAAGGCCACAACAGAGAGAGTGGGCCGCCTACAGCAAAGCGGACGGGACGTTTGAGTTCGACGGGTTGACCGGCGGCACATATAAGCTTTGCGTTCAAGTGCCAGGCAGTACCTGGTTGGACCCTTGCGACTGGGGGCTTCAGCCACCCGTGCTAGCCCTGTCCAGTGCCCAGCCGACCGCCAGTGCTGCCATAGTTCTGACCAAGGGGGCAGCTGTTCCGATTCGCGTGGATGATCCTACCGGGTCCCTCGCCCAGAATGAGGGCGTGACAGCCGGCGCTCAGTTGCTACTGGGCGTGGGCCACGCCCCCTACATGTTCGATACCGCAATGCTAACTTCCCAGGACGCAAATGGAAGGAACTATACCATCGTCATCCCGTTCGGCTATGCCGCCAAGCTGGTGGTCTTAAGCTCCTTTTTCAGCCTAACCAACGCAGCCGGTGCAGCCTTGCCGAAAACTGCGACGACCATACCAATATTGGTGCCGATAGGACAACAGGCTGCCACCATACTCTTGACCGTGACCGGAGGAGGTGCGCAGTGACACTCGGAATCGCTATTGCGCGCGCGGGCCTGTTAGCGGGTGTGCTGCTTGCCGCTGTGGAGTGCGCTGGGCAGTTTCTTGCGGTCGGCCCGACCAATATCGAGTTCACCGCGACAGCGGACATGCCCAATGCGACCGGCGTGCAGGAGATCTCAGTTGGAGTTGTTGGTAGTGGACAGCTTGGGTTCAAGCTCGCCGGAGTGGTCCTGATGCCGGGCGCGGTTGGCCCGAATCCCCTCGTTATTTCCCCGGCCACCGGGACCGCACCGGCGACAGTCTTGGTGGCCTTGAACCCAAACGTCGTGCAATACCTAAGTTCGGGGGTGTATCGGTTCGCGGTGGAATTCGCCATGCCTGGACAATCCTCCCCTCCGTACGCCGCAACTTTTGTGACGCTGGAGCTTGCACCTCCGCCGCCTCCGAGTGTAACGTCGCTTGTGAGCGCCGCCAGCCTGCAGCCCACCGTCTCTCCAGGCGAAATCGTGTCGATTTTTGGAGCGAACATTGGCACACCGCCCGTCTCGGCGCAATACGATGACACGGGCCTGTATCCAACGGCCTTGGGCAATACGACTGTCACCTTCAACGGCACCGCGGCTGCGTTGCTGTTTGTGAGCACAACCCAGATCAACGCCGTGGTTCCGTACGAAGTCGCCGGCCAAAAGACCGTGGATGTTGTCGTCACTCACAACTTTGTCGCGGCGCCCTCAGTTTCCGTGCCGGTTGTCGACACCTCGCCCGGTATCTTTACCACCACGCAGACCGGTAAGGGACAAGGCGCTATTCTGAACGCCACAGGACCTGGTGCGTCCACGCCCAACAGCGTGGACAATCCCTCGCCGACAGGCTCTGGGGTTGCGATCTTCGCGACTGGAGGGGGACTGCTGAATCAGGCCGTCCAGGACGGAAGTATCATCCTGGAGGTGCTCGAACCTCCGGGGTTCGTTCCCGCTGCGCCTGTTTCGCTGACCATCGGTGGGCAACCTGCCAAAATCCTTTACGCCGGTGCCGCGCCTTACGAGGTCGCAGGCATGCTGCAGATCAATGCCACAGTTCCGAACGGCATAGGCTCGGGTGCGCAGCCTGTGGTGCTGACCATAGGAGCCAACAACAACGCATCCCAGCAAGTCACAGTCGCGGTGAAATAGCCAAACCTAACCGCTAGCGCCTCTCCTTCGTCCAACGCTCCGGGGACGTAACCAAATCCCGACCGCGGAGTATTGACTCACATGACCAGCTTGTGGCCGGACGTTCGATTCTCACTGCGGGCCATTCGCCGCAGCCCGCTCTTTGCATCGGTGGCGATTCTTTCGCTGGCGCTCGGCATCGGCGCTAACACGGCTATTTTCAGCCTGATGGACCAGCTTATGCTCCGCAAACTGCCCATCAAGAACCCCGATCAACTGGTGATGCTCTACCAGCGCGGCGCCCACAACGGAAGCAACATGGGCAGCCGCATGCATTCCTATCCTATCTATCAGGACTTCGAGCAGAGGGCCGCGCCGTTTTCGGAAGTGCTATGCCGCAGGCTAGTGTCCGCTTCAGTGAGCGTCGATAATCAGACCGAGCGCGTCAATCTCGAAATGGTATCCGGGAATTTCTTTACCATGCTCGGCGTCCAGGCCGCGGTTGGGCGCGTTTTCAACTCGCACGATGACGACCGCGTGTTTCTGGGCCATCCCGTAGCAGTGCTGGGTTATGACTATTGGGGTACCCGCTTCGCGCGAGATCCGCGTGTGGTGGGCAAAAAGATTCTGGTGAACAATTACCCGATGACGATTGTGGGCGTGTCGGCGCCGGGGTTCGACGGAATTGATCCGGCCGAGTCGCCACAGATCCGGGTTCCGATTCTCATGGAGCCGGCGATGATGCCGGAGTGGTCCTGGATGGATCCCGGCGACAGGCGAATGCGTTGGGTGCAGGTCTTTGCGAGATTGAAGCCGGGTTATACCGTAGAGTCCGCTCGAGCGCCGTTGCAGGGATTGTTCCACCAAGTCCGCGAGTACGAAACGACGTTGCCTGCGGCGAAGGACTGGTCCGCTTATTCGCGCGATCAGTTTATGCGAGGCACCGTCCATATTGAGAAAGCCGCGACCGGATATTCGGATTTGCGAAACAATTTCTCGACAGCGTTGATCGTGCTGATGTGCATGGTAGGCCTGGTGCTTCTGATCGCTTGCGCCAATGTGGCGAATCTGCTGATCGCGCGGGCGTTCGCACGGCAGAAGGAGATCGCCGTACGCCTGTCGCTTGGCGCGTCGCGCGGCCAACTGGTTCGGCAATTGCTGGTGGAAAGCATGGTGTTGTCAATCGCCGGCGGAGTGGCGGGAGTTCTTTTGGCTGTAGCGATGACTCGGGGATTGCTGGCGCTGGTTCCCACTGAAGGCAATCCGTTGCTGATTCACGCGCAGCCCGATTTGCGAATTCTGGCGTTCACGCTGGGGCTGACTTTTCTCACTGGCCTGATCTTCGGGTTGGTGCCGGCGATGCGAGCCAGCCGTCCGGATTTGTGGACCACGCTGAAGGACGCTGTAGGATCGATCGCCGGATCGGGCGGGTCGTTAGTTTTGCGCAAGGGATTGGTCGCTGCGCAAGTGGCTCTGAGCTTTCTGCTTCTGTTCGGCGCGGGGCTTTTCGTCAGGAGCCTGCAGAATCTCAAGTCCGTGGACACGGGATTCCGTGATCTGGATAATCTGATCACGTTCCAGGTGTCGCCGGCGCTGAGCGGGTACGACACCCCGCGTACAGTGCATTTTTACGATGAGCTGCTCACTCAAATCCGTTCGTTGCCGGGCGTGAGATCCGCGGGCCTGGCCTCCGTCCCGCTTCTGCACGGCTGGGAGTGGGACAGCCAGACCATGGTGGAAGGCTATCAGTCCAAAGATGGCGAGGACATGCAGGCGTTCATGAACTCGATTTCCCCGGGCTATTTCCAGACCATGGGTACTCCCATCAAGGAGGGCCGCGACTTCGACCGGCGGGATATGAAGGACGACTCGAAGGTTGCGATCGTCAACGAACAGTTTGCGCGGCATTTCTTCGGTAACAAAAGCGCGGTCGGACGGCATCTGGGAAGGGGCGGTGGTGGTCCAGGAACGAAGTACGAGACCGAGATCGTTGGTGTGGTCGCCGACGCTTTGTATGAAGGTCCACGCGAAGGGGTGCGCCGTCAAGCGTTCGTTCCAAATTGGGGTAACGGCGGCGTGGCTTTCTATGTTCGCGCTGGATTAGGGTCGCGCTCCGCGTACGCTTCGCTGCGTAACGAAGTGAAAAAGTTGGACGCATCCATGCCGATTTACGAGCTGAAAACTCTGGGCGGCCAACTTGACGAGACGCTGCTGACTGAGCGTCTGATCGCGCTGCTGTCGGCCGGCTTCGGCTTGCTAGCGACGCTGCTGGCGGCACTGGGCCTTTATGGCGTGATGGCATTTGTCGTGGCACGGCGTACCAAGGAATTGGGTGTCCGGATGGCGCTGGGGGCGCAGGCTAGTTCGGTGATCTGGCTGGTGATGCGAGACGTTTTGCTGCTGCTGGTTTTGGGATTGGCGGTGGGGATTCCGGCTGCCATTGGGCTGGGCCGTTTCGTCGCGACGCAGCTCTATGGGATCAAAGCGAACGATCCTTCTATTGCGGGCGCCAGCATGATTGTGCTGATTGTCGTGGCGGCGCTGGCGGGATTTATTCCGGCGCGGCGGGCTAGCAGGATCGATCCCATTTTGGCGTTGAGATATGAGTAAGAGACAAGCCGGAGGCTTGTCCCACGCCGAGTCAGGTTGGGAGCGTGAAGCGGAAGACGGCTCCCTGACCGGCTTCCGATTCCACCCAGATTCTGCCGCCATATTGCTCGATGATTCGCTTCGCGATGGCTAACCCCACGCCGGTACCTGGATACTCGCGCCCGTGTAGGCGCTTAAACGCGCGGAAAATCTCCTCGTGGAAGCGGGGTTCAATACCTAGCCCGTTGTCGCTGAACGAGAACGTGGCCTCGTCGTCATTCCGCGTGGCGGAGATGTGAATACGGGGCGGCAAGGCACCCCGAAACCGGATGGAATTCGTGATCAACTGATGAAACACCTGGCTCAAATGAGTGAAGTCACACTGCACGGCCGGAAGATCATCGTAAGTGATTTCAGCGCCGCTTTCCCGAATCTGCTTTTCGAGTTTCAACAGCACGCCGCGCGCTACTGCCTCCGTGTCCACGGTGGAAGGCGGCTTGTCCAACGGCCGAAGTTGAAGCGAGTAGGTGAGCAGATCTTCCAAAAGGCGCTCCATCGTTTGCACGCCGTCCAGGATGTATCGCATGAACTCGCGGCCATCGTCATCCAGCTTGCCGTCGCATCGGCGGCTCAATAACTGCGTGTAACTGGCCACCATACGCAAAGGTTCCCGCATGTCATGGGAAGCAGCGTGGGCGAACTGAGTTAATTCGGTAGCGTGGCGTGCTTCTTCGGTGCGAAGACGGGCGCGCAACTCCTGGATCTCCGACAGCAGCTTATGTGGATCGAGCTCTTTGTGTGAAAGTTTGGTTCCAGCGGAACTGCCATCAGTGCTCATATTGCGCGCCGATCGCTCAGCGGAACGCTATGCTCAGTATCGCAAATGCGCGCGCGGGCCGGGCCTCTCTCTAGGGAAACTACCAGGGCTGTTTGAGACAGCTCAGCTTCCTTTTGGATAGGAGCCCAGCACTCGCATAAAATCCGCCAGCTCGGCCAGGTGTCGCAACGCATTTTGAACCCTGGGCTCTTCTTCCTTGTCCAGAAAATCGAGATAGAACAGATACTCCCAGGGCTTACCGTGCAGGGGGCGCGATTCGATCTTGGTCATGTTCAAATCGCGTAGCGCGAATGCGCTTAAAGCCCGAAACAGAGCGCCGGGGACATTGCGCGTGGTGAACACCAGCGAAGTTTTCCAGGCCTTGGCCTCTCGGCGCGGAAGCGGCGTGCGCTTGGAGGCGTACAACAAGAAGAAGCGGGTAAAATTGCGCCGATCGTCTTCAATGGATCGCTGCAGGATATGCGCGCCATAGATGGAAGCGGCCACCGAGGATGCGATCGCAGCTGCGTCCGCCGGTTTCTCTTCCATCACCATCTTCACGCTTCCCGCAGTGTCGTAGAAAGGCGTGCTCTCAATCTTGGGATGGCGCGCGAAGAACCGCAGGCACTGATTCAATGCCACCGGATGCGAATAGACTTTCCGGATGTCCTTAAAACGAATCCCGGGAGGGGCAATCAGATTGTGGATGATTCGTACGTTGGTCTCAGCCGCGATACGCACGTCAAAATGCAGCAGGTGATCGTAGTTCTCATGCACGGATCCAGCCAGAGTATTCTCTATTGGTATCACCGCGGCGTCGATCTTACGGCGAGTCAAGGCTCGAAAAACGTCCTCGAAGCGCGGAAAGGGAACGACTTCCACTTTATCTCCCAGAAGTTGAACCACGGCCTCCTGGCTGAATGCTCCCAATGCACCCTGAAATCCAATTCGCTCTTTTTTCATGGCTTGCCGGTTTTGCGTTGACCTTTCTTAGCGGCGCTCATACCGCCATCCCAGCGGCGGACGTCGGGGGCGGGCAGGTTCAGCAGGTCCAGCACGCGATCCACGCTATGGTCCACGATATCAAGGATGGTTTTCGGCTGGTTATAGAAGCCGGGGACGGGTGGCAGTATTATAGCTCCCATTTCCGTGAGCGCTACCATGGTGCGCAAATGTCCCAGATGTAGGGGCGTCTCCCGGACCATAAGAATCAATTTGCGGCGTTCCTTGAGGCATACGTCAGCGGCACGGATCAGCAGATTCGAGCTGAGACCAGTCGCGATGGCCGACATGCTGTGAATAGAGCACGGGGCAATCACCATCCCCTGGGTCAGGAACGATCCACTGGCCAGCCGGCTGCCAATGTCCTCTAGCGGATAAACGTAATCTGCCAGAGCTTTGAACTCGTCCGCTGTGCGGCCACTCTCGAGAAATGCCGTCCGTTCGGCGGACCTGGTCAGGATGAGATGGGTCTCCACCTTCACCCCCTTCCGCAGCCTTTCGAGCAGCCGATACCCGTAGATGGAGCCGCTCGCACCCGAGACACCGATTATCACCCTCAAAAGACCTCCTTACGGCAAGCTTTGTTCGGAAAGCCGAACAAAACTCCTTTTCGTCGCTTGATTCTTTGACCCCGCGACGGCTATAATTCGAGCCTGGTGGAACCATTTTCCCAAATGGTTTCTTGTCGATACCCGGCCGCACGGGGCGTGCTGGAAAAGCATCATACCATGGAGGAAGCTGGACAGAGGCTCAGGCGGACGCGCGAAAGGCTTAGTATGCGTTTTCGCGACGTCGAACAAGCCAGCTTGAAGATCGCCGACAAATATCATAATGACGAGTTCTCAGTCCTGATCAACCGGCTTTCCGAGATCGAAAACCACGGTCTGTTGCCGAACATCTATAAGCTTTACTCGCTGGCCACCATCTATCGTCTCAATTTTCAAGAGCTTCTGGAATGGTATGGAGTTTCGTTGGCTAACATGCCGGCGGACGCCGCCTTCGCGGAGGTGCCCACCAGCCACCTGGTCAATTTCTCTAAGGGTATCCATGGCGAGGCTTTACTCCCACTATCTCTCGATCCCGGAATTGATCTCCGCAAAACCACCTACCTCAGCCGAATGATCCAACGTTGGGGCAAGCTTCCCCTTATGTTGTTGGATGCGATCGATCTGAAGGATCACCGCTATGGATTTATTGGCACCGAGGATTGGTTCATGTACCCGCTGCTGCAGCCCGGCTCTCTGGTGATGATCGACGAAACCAAGCGTAAGGTGCTTAACTCCGGCTGGGCGAATGAATTCGACAGGCCAATCTATTTTCTGGAACATCGCCAGGGTTATGCATGTGGATGGTGCCATCTGACCGACGACCGCCTTATCTTGCAAGCGCATCCGGCCTCCATATGCCCGCCGCAAGTTTATAGCTATCCAACAGATATCGATATCGTTGGCCAAGTTACGGGCGTGGCTATGAATCTGGACCAAGGTCGTCGACGCCGCACGCGCCTTTGATAAGCTCCAGCATAGTCTGAAGCTCGCTCAGATAGAGCCGCCTTTCCACTGGTTTGGCGTTGGAGGGCAACAGGTTCTTATATGGCTTCAGAAGGGTCCACGCCTGGATTACTGTCTTCTTTTCCTCGGGCAAATCGGACAGATATAGGTTAAGGTCCGCCATCTGCTGCTCGAGGTTGAAAGACAGCCACTCGGCGAAGACCTGCTTATGGCTCTTCTTGAGAGCCCGGTTAGAATCATCCGCCCCGAAAACCAGCGCTAATCCATGGTGGTCGTATCGGCCGCTATTGGGATTTCGCAGGCCTGACAGGTAAACCAACCTCCCGAACACAGACGGGATTTGCGACAGCGTATGGCGCCAGACATCGGCAACAGCGCGCCGGTCCAAACCTTCGTTAGCTTCCGTACCCTTCATCTCAACACTAAGATAATACACCAGATCTTTTTGATAAACCAGCTTAAATCTTAGCTCCTTGTTACGCCCAGCCAGAGATGTTCTGGTTTCAGAAACAGTCTGAAGACCTGCCTTGTCCGGTCGGCTAAGCCCTTAGCCTGACTGAGAGTTTCCAGAACTCAAATTCACAAAACGACAAGGAGATTTCACGATGTTGAAAAGGCTCTTATTGCTGGCTGGCTTGATGCTGGCGTTGGGGACGATACTCTCAGCGGATTTGCCGTACCCGCCCTGCGACCCGCATTGCGACGATTTCGTATCGGCACGTTAACCCGTGAGACCTGGCGGGGCTGGATGCTACACTCTTGGGTATCGATTCTCAGTAGCTCATGCTCCAGCTCCCGCTCGACCAACTTCTGCTCGTCGTCGCCCAAGCGGCGCTCCTGATAGCCCTGATTGTCCGCCTCTGGTCCGCAGACCTCTATCGTATTTACCCCTACTTCTTCGGCTACCTTCTGGCGGAGTTGCTTCGAACACTAATTGCGTCCGTGATCCCCTTTACCGGCCATGCGTATCGTTATTTCTGGATGGCGAGTGAGGGCGTCATTGCTTGTTACTACACCCTGATCGTTGTTGAACTATATCGCGTCGTACTCCGCGACCTGCCTGGTATCGCAACTATTTCTCGACGATACATCACCGTTACCGTTGCCGTCGCAACTGTGGGTTCGCTACTTCTGCTACGCCTGGAGGAGACCCCGAGAAACTACGTTTCGACCTTTCTTGTAATTGAGCGCGCAATCGTCTTCAGTTTGGTAATCTTCATCCTGCTGGTCAGCGCCTTCCTGGCATACTATCCAATTCCCTTGAACCGCAACGTGGTCATGTACTCCATCGGCTATGGCATCTATTTCCTCACCAAGGCGACGGCTCTGTTTATTCGCACTTTGGGCCACTACGTGACCCGGCAAACTGGTACTGTCATGCTCGGGGTTTCCTCAGCTTGCCTATTATTTTGGGTCCTCGCCTTGAACCGGAGAGGCGAAATGCGCACGGTAGTGGTCGGCCATAAATGGAAGAGAGAAGATGAAGTGCGACTGCTATCGAAACTAAAGGCCATTAACGCTAGCCTGGTTGAGGCTGGAAAAGAGTGATGGCATGCTCACAATGATCCGATAAAAATGCTAAATGCCTTCCCATCGGGATTGCTTTGCCTCACAAATTTCGATATGCTAATGTTGATCATCGAAAAGGGGGGGGCTGAGATGACGATTCCTGTGCTGTCAATTGCGGTGGTATTCTTTGCTGCTGCGTTAGCATTTTTGTTTCACCGGCTCGCTACGCGTTTTAACGGGGAGGCGCTGGATTCGGAATGGCTGGACACATTTTCTGTGGAAGCCTATGCTCCCATGCGGCGTTTGCTGGATCAAAGCGACTTCGAGTTCCTCAGAAAACAGCCGGGTTACCGTCCGGCTCTCGAAAAACATCTGCAAGCCGAGCGACGGAAAGCGTTCATCGACTATCTATGGCTGATGATTGGCGACTTTAATCAGTTGCTCAAAATCGGCCGGCTTATGCTAGTCAGCTCGAACGTCGACCGGCCTGAATTTGCACGGGCATTGGGGCGGCAACGGACCAGCTTTTATCTGACTGTTTGCACCGTCCGATGCAAACTGGCTCTTGCCCCGCTCGGTTTACGCGTGGATGGGCCGGAATTGTTGAATTCGCTCGGAACAATGCTACAACAGGTTCGGGAACTAGCTTCGCTCGAAACGGCGTCTTATTAGCTGGCGCACACGCGTTTCAGAAGTTCTTTGGCTTCCTTAAGGCCAACAAATTCCTTTTCCGCCTGCTTAAATTCCCGCGTGTGCACGCAGCGGCGCGCCCCCCGATGTTCCACCGGGAAACGCAAGTGCAGCATCTCGTGGAATAAAACGTATTCAACAGCCAGCCGCGCGACGCTTTGCCTATCCAAGTGGCGGCTCAGAACGATCGCGTTGTGAGATGGATCGTAATGGCCCAGCATGGTGCGAGACGGCTTGCGGCTCCAGCCGAGCAACGGGCGCGCGACAAGTCCATGAAAATAGCGGAGATTCAGCTCCTCAAAGATAGTTTCCAGATCGTAACAAGCTCCCTGGGGACTGGAGACGTACTTACGCCCCCGCGCTTGTTTCACCAACTGGAGGCTACGCCGCATTTCCTTCCGGTTCAGATAGCGCCGGTACCTTTCCGCGTAGAGTTTGGGAGTTGGACGGCGCAATAACTTTGACAAAAGAATGTAGGCCAGCGCCTCCAGGATTTGCGCGGGAGCTCCTTCGAGAACGTCGGTAATGCGAAACGCCAAGCCGTCCTCATCCCAACGGACGAAGCTATTGGCGTTGGCGAACTTGCAGAATTCCAGGCGAATTGCAGGCACCGGTGTCCGCGGCCTCAGCTGGGAGAACACCCTGGCTAAGAGCTCTGTTGGCGTTTCGAAAAAAAGAATGCTCTGGAGTTGCAACTTCCAGCATACACGGAAGGAAGTTCTTCGGTTCTTCGGTTCTTCGGTTATCGCAGATAAAACAAACTCAACCGCGGCAGGCCCGCGGCCTCTAATAACTGGCGATCCAGGTATTGTTTTTCGAGCATGGTCAATTGTTCGGCGGTCATTTTGCCGCGGTAGGGGCGAAGCTGCAGGTCGAGTTCGCGGCGAGCCCGCAGGAGGTCTTCATCAGTTTGGCGGGCCCGCGCGATCGCGACCATCTTGTCTTCAAGAGCGGTGAGCCGGCGTTCCAGATCCTCCAGATCGCCATACAACGATGGAGCTTCCCCGGCCAGCCGATCCACCGCTGCTGCGATCTCTTCATATCCCGCTTGCTTCCGGATTTCGGTGACGTTCGACCGAAGGTATCGTTCCAGATCCTCCAGGCTGAAAGGCGCGGCCTGTTCTTTGCGGGAGCCGGCCGGGGGAGCAACTCCGGCCATGATTTGTGCCTCCGCCAGCACCGCTTGCGCACAGTAGGCCACCGAATTCACCATCTGCACGCGATTCTTCTTACCGCGCCACTTCTCGAACGCGAGATCGATTCCGCGCAAGACCGCAGTCAGCGGGACGCCGGCGTTTTTCCAGGTCTCCACCAGCGCCCAATCGAGCGGTGACATCAGGAACAGTCCCGTGCCGCGCGCCTTTTGAAAACGTTCCTCGATTTCGGTGAAGTAGTTGAAGTAATTGCTGGGCCAGGCTGCTTCTTCTGCTACTTCTTTTGGTTGCGGCGCCATATAATTTCCAGGCCCTCTAGTGTCAGGTCCTCGTTGAACTCCTTCACCAGCCGCGACGCGGCCGCGACGAAACGCGCCTGCCCGCCGGTGGCGACTGCCGTGGTGGAACTGCCCAATTCCGCGATCACCCGTTCCACGATTCCGTCGATCATGCCCACAAAGCCGTAGTAGAGTCCGGATTGAATACTGCCCACCGTATTCTTGCCAATGAGCTGGGCGGGCTCGCGGAAGTCCACCATCGGAAGACGCGCTGTCTTGGCGAACAACCCGCTGATCGACATGCCGATGCCAGGGCAGATCATGCCTCCCAGATACTCGGCGTTGGCCGACACAACATCGAAGTTGATGGTGGTTCCAAGATCCACCACCACCGCGGGTCCACCATAGCGATGAAACGCCGCCACGCCGTTCACCACGCGGTCCGCGCCCACTTCTCTGGGATTGTCGTAAAGCACCTTCAGCCCGATGTCCGTTTCCGGAGTAATAAAAAGAGGCGTTGAGTGGAAGTATCGCTCGGACATGGCGGCGAGCGGCGCATCGAGCGTTGGAACTACGCTGGCGATGATGATGCCATCCACGCGCGACAAGTCGAGCGAGGCCAAGGCGAACAGATTGCGCATCAGCACGCCCCATTCATCGGCGGTCTGCTCATGAATGGTGCGAAGCCGCCAGCGGCCGATTAAAGTCTGGCCTTCAAAGGCGCCGATGGTAATGTTGCTGTTTCCAGCGTCTAAGGCTAAGAGCATGGGCGAACGCCTCCGGCGATAATCACGTTCTGTTTTCCATCGTCCCCGCGCAGCACCAGAAAACCGGAGGGGTCGAGGCCGGCCGTGGTGCCCTGGAGCATCGCGTCGCCTTGGTCGACATAAACGCGGCGTCCGTAAACGAAGCTGGATGCGCGTGAGAACATCTCGAGGATGGGTTCCCTGCCCTGCTGCTCGAGCAGCGAGCAGAAATTCGTCACGCTGGAAACTAGCTCCACCAGCAAACGTTCGCGCGAATGCTCACGCCCCGTCGCCATGCGGAGCGAAGTTGCGATCGCGGTCAGTTCGTCTGGAAAAGCCGCATGATTCACATTGATACCGATTCCTGCAATGATAGCCGAGCCCTCCAGCTGCGTGAGTATCCCGGCGCATTTCCTGGATTGAATCAGCACGTCATTGGGCCAGCGAAGATCGCATGATACGTCGGTTGCCTTGAGGATCGCTTCGCTGGTGGCCAAGCCAAGCGCAAGCGTAACCACCGGCAGCGCATCAGCGGGAAATGGATTTCGCAGAACGATGGAGACATACAGGCCAGCGCCGGGTTCGGAATGCCACACGCGTCCGTAACGCCCCTGACCGGCCGTTTGTTCGTCGGCGCCCACAATGGTTCCGGATTCGCAGCCGGCCGCGGCCAGGCGGCTGGCCTCGGTCATGGTGGATCCGATGGTAGGGTGCCAGTAGATTTCGTGGTCCGGGAGCTGGGATCGAACACGCCCAATGTCGATCATTTGAGATCATTGAGCGCGGCTAGGCTTTTGTCGCGCTGTGCCACATATTCGGCACGCTTCGCTCGTAACGAATCCACTACATGGGCCGGAGCGCCATTCAGAAATTTCCCATTTTCAAGCTGTTTATCCTTGGCAAGGATTAGTTTGTCGAGCTCGTCGATCTCTTTCCGCAGCCGGACGCGTTGGCCTTCAGCATCCACCTCCGGAAGTTCGAGCATCAGATCAAAATCTGGCGTAGAACGCACCGCGCCCGATAATTTCGGCGCCGGCTCCACGCGCACATCCAGTTTTACGTTCGCGAATTTCTCAATCACTCCCAATTCCAAATTTTTGGCGCCGTTGCGGCAGTAGAGAACGCCGGGCAACACTAGCTTGCGGTCTAACCCATGATCCGCTCGCAGCTTCCGCGCCGCGGTAATCATCTCCTGCATCAGTGCCATCTCGCGTTCCGCGGATTCGTCGGTCGCACCAGCTTGGGGATACGGAGCGAGAGCGATCGATTGCGTCTGGCCGAAGCGATGCCACAGCTCTTCGGTGATGAACGGCATGATGGGATGCAGCATCCGCAGAAAGGCCCCGAAAACACTCAGCAGATTGCGCCAGTCATTCGTCAATCCGGAATTGGGCGTGAACCGCAGCTTCTTGATTTCCAGATACCAGTCGCAAAAATCATGCCAGGAGAATTGCCATAGCTCGGTTGCCACTTCGTTATAACGATGTTGCGCCAGCGCGCGGTTTACCGATTCGGCGGTGCGATGCAGACGGCTGAAGATCCAGCGGTCTTCCAGCTCCACCGCGTCTCCAGGCTCCGCGAGCGATGGCTCAATTCCCGCAGTCTGCATGTTCATCAGCACGCCGCGCGCCGCGTTCCAGATCTTGTTGGCGAACTGACGCGTCGCGGTCAGCCGTTCTTCCGTGTAGACGATATCGGTGCCAGGCGCAGCGGCCATCATAAGAGACAGGCGCACGGCATCCGTACCGAATTTCTCGTTGGCATCCATCGGATCGACAACGTTGCCCTTGGTCTTCGACATCTTCTGCCGCAAAGGATCGCGGACAAGCCCATGAATATGGACCTCGCGAAACGGAACATCGCCGGTCAGCTCCAGGCCCATCATCATCATGCGCGACGCCCAGAAGAACAGAATGTCGAAGCCGGTGATCATGAGCGAGGTGGGGTAGTAAGTCCGCAGATCCACGGTATCGTCCGGCCATCCCATGGTCGAAAATGGCCACAGGCTGGAGCTAAACCAGGTGTCGAGTACGTCCGGATCCTGCTCCACGCGCGCCGATCCGCAATGCGCACATTTCTGCGGCGTTTCCCGGGCCACCGTAATTTCACGGCAATCCGCGCAGTGCCAGGCTGGAATACGATGGCCCCACCAGAGCTGGCGCGAGATGCACCAGTCGCGAATGTTCTCCATCCAGTTGAAGAACGTTTTTTCCCAGTTGTCGGGGACGAAGCGGATGCGGCCATCGCGCACCGCAGCCATCGCCTTGGCGGCCATGGGCTTTGCTTTGACAAACCATTGCGTCGAAACCAGCGGTTCCACAACAGATCCGCAGCGGTCGCATTTTCCGATGGGCAGCGGGTACGGCTCGATCTTTTCCAGAGCCCCGAGTTTCTCGAGATCGGCCACCACACGTTTGCGAGCCTCGAAACGGTCCAGACCCGCGTAGGGACCAGCTTCGGCCGTCATGCGCGCATCTTCACCGATCACTCGCACATGCGGCAGGTTGTGCCGCTTGCCAGCTTCGAGATCGTTCGGATCGTGCGCGGGAGTAACCTTTACCACACCAGTGCCGAACTCCGGAACGGCTAATTCATCGAAGATGATCGGAATCTCGCGATTCATGAGCGGAAGGATGACGGACTTGCCCGCCAGATCGCGATAGCGCTCGTCTTTTGGATTCACGGCAACCGCGGTATCGCCCAGCATGGTTTCCGGACGCGTGGTGGCCACCACTAAGTGGCGCGATCCGTCCTTCAGCGGATAGCGGATGTGCCACAGGCTGCCGTTGATGTCCTCATGCTTCACTTCGAGATCGGACAGCGCGGTATTGCAGCGCGGGCACCAGTTCACCATGTAAGTGCCGCGATAGATCAATCCACTTTCGTATAGCCGGACGAATGCTTCGGTGACAGCCCGAGAAAGTTCGGGGCTAAGGGTGAAACGCTCGCGGGTCCAGTCGCAACTGTCGCCGATGCGTTTCATCTGCCCAGTGATGCGGCTGCCGTATTTTTCCTTCCATTCCCAAACGCGCCGCACGAATTCTTCGCGGCCCAACTCGCGGCGCGATGTGCCCTCAGCAACCAAACTCCGTTCCACCAGCATTTGCGTGGCGATTCCGGCGTGATCCACGCCAGGCAGGAACAGCGTGTTATCGCCGCGCATGCGATGCCAGCGCACCGCGGTGTCAATCAGCGAGTGTTCCAGCATGTGCCCGATATGCATGGAGCCCGTGACGTTGGGAGGAGGAACTACGATAGAGAAGATCTGGCCCGGCGCGTTGGCATCGGCGCGGAAGACGTTATTTTCCACCCACCATTCGGCCCAATGGGGCTCGAAGAGCTGCGGGTCGTATGTTTTGTCCAATTCCATGAAGAGACTACCAGTTTAGCAAGCACTCAGGATTTGATAGCTCAATGGTAAAGTATTCGGCTACTAGTCGAAGGGTTGTAGGTTCGAGTCCTACCTGGGGAGCCAAGCCGTCCTTCGCCCGGAACAAAGGACTTCCGCGCAGCCAAACTGCTATGCTCTGTGTTTTCAGGTTCGAGTCCACATTGGGCCCACGGCAGCAGACTCGCCTGGGTTCGAAGCTTCAGCCGGAATTGGATTCCGGAAACTCGATTGCGACGATTTCAAGGACCTGCCGTTGCAGTTCGGGAATATCGCTGATTGCCGCATCCCAAAGGATCTGCCAGTCGAGATCAAAATAGGCATGCACAATCCTGTGCCGAACCGCTATGATTTGTCTCCACGGCACCTCGGGGTGGCGTTCTCTCAACTCAACAGACAAACGGCTGATAGCCTCGCCAATCACGGTCAAATGATGCAGGACGGCAGCCGGTAACACCTCGTCTCTGAGGAATGTATCTTCGGAGGTTGCCGCGACGATCGCTTGGATCTTGCGGCAGGCCAAGAGAATGTCCTTCAGGAACGACGGCTCATGCCGCATAGATGACGCGGGCATCTTTGAAAACTTCTGAGCGTACCCAGGGCTTCAGTCCGCGCTTAGTAACCAGGTCGACCCTGCGCTCCGCGAGCGACTCCAACTCCTCAGCGAGAGATTCGAAGCGGATCAGGCCAATGCGGACCCCCGGCTCGAACTCCACCATGATGTCGACGTCGCTCTCCGGACCCATCTCGCCACGGGCTGCCGACCCAAACAAGGAAAGCTCCTTGACACTATAGCGCCGGCACAGTTCCGCGAGCATCGGGCTGCCGACCTGTAAGCCACCGAGCTGAAGTACCTGATCCATTGATCCGACCTCCATTATGCCCTAGCGAGGGGCCTCACGAGTGCCCAAAGCGTCGCGCACTTGTGCAGCCACATTTCGAGACGTGTCCAGAGTAGGGGCCCAGTATCGACACGCGCATGCGCTCGCTGCCGATCTTTCTGAAAGAATTACGCTTTCACGGGGTTCAATCACAGCGTCAGTTGGACCGCAAAAGTTCGAAATGCGTCCAGTGCGGGGAGCCAGTCTGAAACTTCTCGACCTCACGCTATCTGATTGATTTCATTACGGGCACTTCAGACGATTCTCCTGGATTGGCCGCACTTGGCAGTGCCCCCGGCGTGGACTCGAACTCTTTTATCCGACCAGCATCCTCCAAACGAATCGGTAGTGGGTCAGTTTGAATTTCCACGCTGTTGACTTTGGCCCCCGGTTTGCCATACTGAAGGCGTTATGTCAGACCGCTCAAGCAAAGCACGTCCTCGCGATCCTAACCAGCTCGCGTATCGAATCATTCAAGAGGCTACCGGCCAGGTGCCAAAGTACGATCCGAGCCACGAGATAGCAACGCCGATTGACCCAACCAAAAATCCGCATGCTGTTGCCCTTGGTCGCCTCGGTGGCCTCAAGGGTGGCGCTGCCAGGGCTGCTAAGCTGGCACCCAGGAAGCGCTCCCAAATTGCAGCCAAGGCAGCGAAGGCGCGGTGGAGGAAAGCCAAATGAAGCAGTTTGCAGAAATCGACGGGTATCTGATTGCCCTGGACGCTATCGAGATAATCAACCCAGAAAACGATCAAAAGAAAGGCCAAGCCTTGATTCGCTTCAAGAGCGGCCATACTCACTACTTCCCCATTGAGATTGTCAAAAAACTTAGGCAAGTACTCTCTCCAGATACCCAGTTCTAGGCGCTCTCGCATACATCTTCGTGCTCTGATTTTGGAAAGGTCGAAACGACCTCCAAAGCACTTCTCAGCGCGGCTTGCGCCTCCAAGCGGTTCGTGGCGTTCTTCGTGACCAGCTTTGTGAGTTCCTCAGTGAGCGCGGCGATCCTTTTGGCCTGAGACAACTTTCCTTTACTATCGATCATTTTTTACTTGACCCTTTATGCTTGAGCGGTGTATAATTGGGTTAGTTATGAACAGACTGACTCCAGAAAAACAAGCTCAAGTGGTTGCTGCATTAGTAGAGGGCAATTCGATCCGTGCGACGGTTCGCATGACTGGTGTTGCCAAAAATACGATTGCGAAATTGTTGGTAGAGCTTGGCGCTGCCTGTTCCAACTATCTCAATGAACACTTGGTAAACCTGAATTGCAAGCGGGTCCAAATCGATGAAATTTGGTCTTTCTGTTATGCCAAGGCCAAGAACGTAACTCCCGAGATCGCAGCCAAGAATCCGTTTGCCGGGGATGTCTGGACCTGGATCGCAATTGACGCTGATAGTAAGCTAATTGCCTCGTGGATCATCGGGCCACGTGACAGCGTTACCGCTCGCATGTTTGTTAATGATCTTGCCGGACGCTTAGCGAATCGCATTCAGCTAACGAGTGACGGCCTGAGCGTTTACCTCGCAGCAGTCGAAAAAGCTTTTCGCGGCGAAGTCGATTATGCGATGCTTCAGAAAATCTACAACGATACGACCGAGGGCCAGAAGCGCTACAGTCCAGCGGAATGCATCGGATGTGAACGCAAAGTGATCGACGGCTATCCCGATCCGAAACACATCAGCACGAGCTACGTAGAACGTCAGAACCTCACCATGCGGATGTCGATGCGCCGGTTCACTCGGTTGACGAATGCTTTTTCCAAGAAGATTGAGAACCATGTTGCGATGGTTGCTCTGCATGTCATGCATTACAACTACGTCAGGATTCATCAGACTTTGCGTGTCAGCCCAGCAATGGCGGCAGGTGTTAGCAAGCAACTTTGGGAAATTGAAGACATAGTTCGGCTTATGAATTGACCTTGACATGGATGTTTCGCAACCACAAGCTATAGGCCATATCCGTGTGAAGGCAGTCGATAATCTTTCGTCGTAGTTCCGCGATAGCGCTCGGAAGTGTGTCGGTCTCGGTTTTGAATCTTCCGCTCATGATTCCGCTGATCGTGTATGGCTCAAGGAAAGCCGCCTCCTCCATTAGGGCGTCGAGCATCTTCATTGTCTGAGGTCCCAATACGACAGCACCGGTCTTGGATAGAAATATCAGATCGGTCTCTTTTCCGCAGTCTGGCACATTGTCCTTGACGTTTTTGATTACATACACAGCCGAAAGAATCGCTTCTTCGGTTTGGATGGGCCAAAACATTCTGAACAATCTGCTCAAGAGCATTTCCGCGTAGGGCGCACCAACTCCAACAACCCCGTAAGTATGCTCGGGTGTTACCACGTTGTTAGAGGTAGAGAAAAGTGCGACTTCGTTATCCGCATTCTGGTAAGCAAACAAAAGCCACACATTTGGCCGTTCACTCTCCTTCGCGGAAATCGGCGCTACATGTTTTTTGTAAAAACTCTCCAAGTATGTTTCAGCATGCGCTCTAAAATCCGCGAGGGAAGGGTGTTTATCCGTAGTGATCAAATTCGCAAAATGGCGCTGAATGTGTTGAACATATTTCGCATGCCCAGCACCGGTGATTGCCATGCCCGCCGTTAGAGAGGGAGCGGTTCCTCGCGGCTCGGTCTTTGCTGACCATGAGACTTTTCCTTCGCCGGTTTTCATAAAAAAGTCCGTCCAACTCATTTGCGTGTCCGCTGCGAGGACCACAGAATCCGGCGTGAGGATTCCTACTCCAATAGTCACCTTGTTGCGCTCCTTGAACCCACAAGGATAGCGCGTATGCTTGAGCGGTTGTCGAAGCTCAATTCTGCTCCGAATCGCCGAGACACCTGGGCGCGATGGAGTGATAAGCCGCTCCCGATGGCCGTGATACGATTGCTTGCTAGTCATGGCCGACATGGTCAAATGCGAAGTGTGCGGAGCCGAGATGGAGCGCGGGACGAAATACTGTGTATGTGGCGTCCTTCTCTATCCGCTTGACGTTGAAGTAAAACCTGAGCCGAACTACTTACAATCAATCGACGCGTCGGTCCGAACGATCAAGCGCATCGCGATCTGGTGGCTGGTCCTGTCCATCGTAGGATTACTCATTGGTTTCTTAGCTGCCATCGGCGCGTTTCGCTAGACAATTTCAAACTGACCCACTACTAACGAATCGGCGCTGGCCCACTATGTGTGCCAACTGTCCAGTCGGAACTCGAACGCCGCGACCCTGCCCCTTTCAAAGGGACTGTGCTGCTTTCCGAGCGCTCTCGGCACGCGCTAGGAACTCCGCCATGTTCTTGTCCTTGGCGGCGTAGTACGCCCACCCTTCCGCGGTCGCATTCCAGCGATGATCGCGAACGGTCATATCGATACCGTGCTCGATCAGGAATTGTGCCGTTTCATAGTTCCCACGGATTGCGCACTCATGCAGAATGCTGGCTGGCTCATGCGTGCTCCAGTCGGTGTTGATATTGGCTCCGCGCTCCAGCAGGAAAGACGCAATCTCAAACTGTCGGTTCATGCACGCCCATGCCAGCGCTACGTCCAGAATTTGTTGAGCATTGGCAGGAGTCCAGTGCAGATTCCGCAAAACAGAGGGGTCGTTGGTGGGGTAATGCTGACCGAGGCTTCCCAACCTTGGACGGCCAAACTCATCAAACCGAGCCCTCACTCGCGAGAAGTCCCCTACGCCAGCCGCGTGACAGAGATCATTCGGTAACGGCCAAATCGGCGTCAACAGAGGAATGAGATGCGCCTTCCCATATTCCAGAGCGAACACCAGCGCGGACGAAGGAGGGCGCCTCATCGCTAGCGTGGGAGCCAACTCCAACAGCCGCGTGATGAAGGGCCCGCGATCTTTCAATACTGCATGCTCCAATACTCTCACCTGCCGGGCGACTTGCGATTCGCCGAGCAGATCCGGCTCCTGCTGGAGCCACCGGGTGAACTCTTGGAGGTTGTCTTGGTCGATCGCCAGGCGTAGTTCGTTCATAACAACCGTCTGCCAAGGGCTGACGGCGGTCTGCCAGGAGTGTCCGCACTGCGGCGCATGTTCAGCCAGATAGTTAACAAAGCCGCTTCGTCCACGCCATTTCTCCACTCGCTCGCCGAGCGCGGGGTCGAGCTCGATACAACGGTCGAGAATGAGAGCAGCAACCGCCCGATGGTCGAACATGCAGGCAATGAGGAATGCTTGCGTTACCGCAGCGGCGTTACCGCCGGGGCGGGCCCTTGATGCGTCAAGGCAATCCCGCACACCGTCGTAGTCACCCAGTGCCGCCAGAGTATCGAGACTACGCGGCAGAACCCCCTTGCGCGAAAGGAGCTGCAACACTCCCTTGGCGCGAGCGCGAATTGCGTCCTCCCATATCGCCGGGGCCGCGATGGCGCCAGCGTCTAGGAGAAACTCGGCGCATTCGAGGCGCGTGAACATCTGCTCCCGGTAAGGATCGCCGCTATCGCCAAACGAGTCAGTGGCAAACCCGAGCAAGGATTCTTCGGAATCGCCGCGCCAGGATAGAAGCGCAGGATATCCCCGAATCAGTTGCGCCAATCGTTCGACGTTGTTGCCGTGAATGGCGCGCTCCGCCTCGGCGGCGGCCCATTCCAAGCCCTTGCCTTCCAGGCGGATCACCGCCGCGCGAAGATCCTGCCAGCCTGCGAAGCCGTATTCTCGGGCGAGCACAAGCTGGGCGTCTCGCAGCGATAGCGGAAGGATCGGAGCCGGCAGTTGGGTGTGGACACGGGCAAGAGCATCCGGGTCGCCGGCGGCGAAACGGCGGACTAGTTTCTTTGCCTGCTTCCGGATGGACTCAAAGGATGAGTGAGAGCGTAAGAACTTCGATGGGGTCACAAGACCTCCTTTCATATTTGCCGGTGTCCCGCTGATACCAGGCTGAAAGAAGGTAACGGCGACTGAAAACATAACAGGTGGGATGCTTCCCTTGCCGCGGGTAGGAGACGCCCTGTTAGCGCACTCCCTCGACTGTATCCAGCTCGGTCGAGTTTGTCAATCCAACTCAAAGTAACCTCCCGGTCGAGTACAAGTCCCACTCTGCGAAGTGCATGCGGTCGCCGGGCGGATTTTGCCCATCCGGAAGTCAGCTTGGGCTCCCTTCGCGAGTCGAGACGTGTCCAGACTGGGT
>PMUN01000453.1 GCA_003166875.1 Bryobacterales bacterium
GCACTCTTGCGTGCCGCGTCGGCACTGTTGCCGACGCTTGGCGAAAAGCGTTCACACGAGTGTGAACGCGGCAGGCACGAGTGCCCGCGCCACATGCTGGTGGTTTTTTTATCTGCGTGGAGTCTTACGGCCGCCCCCACCTACAAAGACGTTAGCTCCATCTTCGCCGCGCGCTGCTACGGCTGCCACGCGGCCGCCGTCAAGATGGGCAGCCTAAACCTGCAGACCTGGGATGGCTTTCAGGAAGGCGGAACGCACGGCAAGATCGTGGTCCCGGGCAAGAGCGCGGAAAGCCGCCTGTACCTGTTGATCACGGGCAAGGAAATGCCCGCCATGCCGATGGACGGGAGCAAACTCAGCCCGGAACAAATCGAGACTATTCGCGCCTGGATCGACGCGGGCGCCGTGGGCGGCGTCTCAATCGAAAAATCCAGCGATGCATCATTGCCCAAAATCGAGCCGAAAGTCCCGATCAAGCCACAGATCTTCGACCTCGCCTACAGCCCCGACGGCAAACTGCTCGCACTCGCGGGCTATCAAGAAGTCCGCCTGGTGGACCCGGCAACGAAACAGCAACTGGCTGCGCTCAAGGGCCACGCCGGCACGGTTCGCTCCATCGCATTCTCGCGCGATGGTAGACTTCTCGCGGCCGCAGGCGGCCTTCCCGCGCGCTCCGGCGAAGTGTTCATCTGGGACGTCGAGCAACGCAAGCTGCTCCACACCCTCCATGGCCACTCGGATTGCATCTACGGCGTCGCATTTTCGCCGGATGGTCAGAGTATCGCCACCGCCAGCTATGACAAGTTGGTAAAGCTCTTCGATATCGCGAGCGAAAAGGAAATCCGCACTTACAAGGACCACATCGACGCGGTCTATGCAGTCGCCTTTACGCCGGACGGCCAGCGGCTGGTCTCGGGCGCAGCGGACCGCACCATCAAAATTTGGAATGTCGCAACCGGTGAGCGGCTATACACATTGTCCGAACCGCAGGACGGCATCAACACCATCGCAGTTGATCCAACCGGCAAATTCGTCGCCGCCGCCGGCCTCGACAAAAGCATCCGCATCTGGTCGCTCGGCGAAAAGGACGGAACGCTGCTCCACTCCCAAATCGCACATGAAGACGCGATTCTGCGGCTGGCTTGGTCGCCCGACGGCTCAGAATTAATTTCCTCTTCCGCCGACAGGACCGTTAAGGTTTTTCGCGCCGGCGACTTGACCGAGCTTCACTCGTTTCCGGAACCGGACTGGGTCTATGGCCTCCAGTTCGCTCCCAATGGAAAATCGTTTGCCATCGGCCGCTTCGACGGCACCCTCACCATCACACAATGAAACTGACACTCGCTTCGCTCCTGGCCCTCACTCTTTCCGCCGCAAGCAGTAGCGATCGCCCCACCGGCAACCGCACTACGCCTCCCACGTTGAATAGTGTTTCTCCGGTCGGTATCTCGCGCGGCACCACAGTGGAATTGACTGTGGAAGGCTTGAACCTGGCGAAGGCCAGCGCGATCTATTTCAGCGAGCCGGGTGTCACCGGCAAGATCCTGCGCGTGAAGGAACTCCCCGATCTGCCCGAGAATCGTCTGGGTTCGAATGGCACGCCGTCCACCATCGATCTCGGCCCACTGCCCCCGCGCAATCAGGTAACAGTGGAAGTGGAAGTTTCACCCGATGCTGAAATTGGGCCAGTGGGTTTTCGTCTGCTGACTCCGCTTGGGACCAGTCCCGAAGGCCGCTTCCTCATCGAGCCCTATTACGGCGAGAGCGCCGACAAAGAGCCCAACGATACTCCCGAGACCGCGGTCGAAACCTACTTGCCCGCGATTCTCACCGGCAGCATCTCGAAGCCTGGCGACATTGATTATTTCAAAATCCACGTCGAGGCCGCACAGCAACTTGTATTTCTGGACGGCGCGGCGCTGATCGGATCGTCGCTTGAGCCGATCGTCACCATTCTTGCCGAAGATCAATCCGTGGTGAAGGAGTTCGGCGAAAAAGGCGGCATGGACGCAATCCGCTTCGCGCATCGCTTCGAGAAGGCGGGAGTTTACTACATCCGGATCGCCGATTATCGGGAAAGCGGGAGCGGCGGCAATTTCTACCGTTTTATCGTTGGCAGCTATCCGTTGATTTTGTCCGCGTATCCGTTGGGAGTGGAGCTTGGGAAGCACGGCGAGGTAGCTCTCAAAGGCTATAACGTTCCAGCGAAAATCAGCGTGAAAGGCGAGCCGCAGCCGTTGTCAGAGGATTCAATCCTGCTCAGGCCAGACCATTCGTTCAACCAGTTGAGGCTAGCGCTTGGACGCGAACCGGAGATCGATCCTTCGCTTGGCCAAGCGGTTCCAATTCCAGCAACAATCAATGGCCGCGTTTCCTCGCCCGACGGAAACACGTACCGTTTCCATGCTCGCAAAGACCAAAAACTGATCGTCGAAGTGAACGCGCGCCGGCTCGGTTCCGATCTTGACTCGTTCCTCGAAGTGCTGGATCGAAACGGCCACCCCATCGAACGCGCGACGGTTCGTCCCGTTGTGGAAACATCCACCACTTTGTCGGAGCAGAGTTCCTCCAGCACTAGCATTCGCATCAATTCGCGCACCGGGTTCAGCGTCGGTGACTGGGTGATGATCGGCGGCGAGATCATCCGCATCCGGACTATTCCGGACAGCCCGGACGCCGACATCGGCTTCGACAGTTTCAACGGCCAGCGCATCGCCTATTTCGACACCTCCACCGAAGCGCATTCCGTCGACAAGCCGCTCTACAAGGTCCAGATCCATCCGCCCGGAACAAAGTTCACGCCCAACGGTCTCCCGCTGGTGCGGCTGTATTATCAAAACGACGACGGCGGCCCGGGTTACGGCAAGGACTCGCTGGTGCATTTCACGGCTCCATCCGACGGCGATTATGTGATCCACATCAAAGATGTTCGAGGGATCGGCGGCGAAAATTTCGCCTATCGCCTCATGCTTCGCGAGCCGCGTCCCGATTTTCGCTTAAGCGTCGACCCGCCAAATCCCAACGTGCCGCTCGGCGGGGCGATTCCTGTGGAAGTTACGGCATTTCGCATGGATGATTTCAACGGGCCCATTGATGTCACTCTGGACAATCTTCCCGCCGGATTGACAGCCACTCGCGGTGTGATTGCGCCCGGCCAGGTCCGCACTACCCTGCTGCTCAGTGCTGCCGCGGACGCTACGCTCGCGACCGCTGTTCCGTTAAGAGCGGTGGGACGCGCGCAGAATCTCACACACGTTGCGGATCCGGAAGACACGCTGAAGCTGATTTCCCTGATGCCGAAGCCGGACGTAATGATGACCGCCCAGACCAAGGAAGTGGAAATCGAAGCTGGTAAGACCGCCGAGATCTCGGTTGAGATCGAGCGTCAAAACGGCTTCGGAGGCCGAGTTCCCGTGGCCGTGATGAACCTGCCGCCGCGCGTCAAGCTGGTGGACATTGGACTGAACGGCGTGCTCATCAATGAGACCGAAACACACCGCACCTTCACCATCGAAGCTCTTCCGAATGTCGAACCCATTGACCAATTCATCTACGTAGCCGCCGACATTGAAACGCGGTCGGATCTGCAGAGCGTTTACGCCGCCCCGCAAGCGATTCTCTTGCGAGTGAAAAACCACCGGTCGCTTACGCTCGCGGTTCAGTAACGATCGTTTTTAGCCGAACCGCGACCGTGAGGGAGTCGGTGCCTTCGCCGGTTGTTGCAAATGGAAATGGGGCGTTTCGTAAGAAACGCCCCATCGCCGCGTCGTTCGGATTCGACCCTGGAGTTATAACGTCTTAGTCCCCTTCTCGTCGGGGTATCCGAATCTTATCACGAAATCTTCTCCGCAATCGACTTCGCCTGCAGAAACTGCAACAAGTAATCCGGACCGCCTGCCTTCGAATCCGTTCCGGACATGTTGAATCCACCAAACGGGTGCGCGCCCACCATGGCGCCCGTGCACTTGCGGTTGATGTACAAATTGCCCACAAAAAACTGATCCCGAGCTTTCTTGATCTTCTCCGGATTCTTGGTGAACACCGCGCCGGTCAACCCGTATTCCGAGTCGTTCGCCAATTCCAGCGCATGATCGAAATCGCGCGCCTTGGTCACCGCCAGCACCGGACCGAAAATCTCCTCCTGGAAGATGCGCGCCTTGGAATCGATATCGGCAATCACGGTGGGCTGGATAAAGTAGCCGTCTCCGGGCGCAGTCGCGCCGCCCGCCACCAGCCGGCCTTCCTTTTTCCCGACCTCAATATAGTCCAGAATCGAGCGCTTGGCGCTCTCGTTGATCACAGGACCCATGTAATTGGACGGCTGGTCGGAGGGGCCCACCGTCAATTTGGAAACCTCGGCCTCAAGCTTCTGAAGGAACTGATCGTAGACCGCCTGGTCCACGATAGCCCGTGAACAGGCCGAACATTTCTGACCTTGATAACCGAACGCTGACCACAGCACGCCCTTAACGGCGCTCTCGAGATCCGCTTCGCGATCCACCACGATGGCGTCCTTGCCGCCCATCTCAGCCAGCACGCGCTTGATCCAGACTTGCCCTTTTTGCGGTTTGGCGGCCAGCTCGTTTATTCGAAGTCCAACATCCCGCGATCCAGTGAACGCGATAAACCGCGTCTTGGGATGCTCCACCAGAATGTCGCCGATCACGGCGCCGCTGCCTACCAGCAGCGAAAACGATTTCGGCGGGAAGCCCGCTTCGAGCAATACCTCGGCGAATTTCGCGGCGATGGTTGGAGTATCGCTGGATGGCTTGATCACCACCGTATTGCCGGAGACCAGAGCGGCTGCTGTCATGCCCGCCATGATGGCCAGCGGAAAGTTCCATGGTGGAACGATGATACCCACGCCTAACGGCAGGTAATGCATCTCGTCTTTTTCGCCCGGCATCTGCACCAGCGGATCGGGACGGCTGAGCCGAATCATTTGCCGCGCGTAGTATTCGCAAAAATCGATCGCCTCCGACACGTCCGCATCGGCTTCGGGCCAGGTCTTGCCTGCCTCGTAAACCAGCCACGCGTCGAATTCCATCTTGCGTTTGCGGATCAAAGCGCTGGCCCGAAGCAGCATCTCAGCCCGAGTCGCGGGGGGAGTCGCGCTCCATTCCGGATAATACGCGTAGGCCGCTTCCACCGCTTCCTTCGCCAATGCGGCTGTAGCCTTGGAGTGAATGCCGACCACTTCGGAGGGCCGCGATGGATTCAAAGACTTGAGCTTGTCAGAGGTCTTTTCGCGGCGGCCGGCAACCAGCAGGTCGTAGTCACGCCCTAATTTCGCGCGTACCGCAGCCAAGGCTTTTTCGATCGCCTCCCGGTTAGCCGCGTGCGAAAAGTCCGTTACCTGCTCGTTTGAGAATGCCGGCACCGAGTGCGCCGGCTTGGTCATCGTGCTGCTCATTCGGATGATTATCCCTTCAGATTAGACGCCGTGCTTTCGACAATCTTTCGGCCACGCTCGAACATGTCCGCGGCGTCGTCGGCCAGTTTGCGTCCACGCTCGTACATCTCTTTACCGCGCTCCAGCATTTCCTTGCCGGAGTCGGCCACTGCGTCGCGGCCCTCCAGAGTCTTCTTCACGATTTTGCGCCGAGTATGTTCACCCGAAGCCGGTGCGTAAAGCAGAGCCACCGTTGCTCCGATCGCGATCCCCGCCATGAACCAAATTACCTTTTCACCACTGCTTTCATGCGCCATAAATCCTCCTTCCTTATTCTACCCCGCGGCTGCTGTTATCCTTGATGTAGCATGAGTGTTCCTTCGGATCTTGTCACAGTCTACCGTTCCATGGATGCCTCGGCGAAGGAGGACTGCGCGGTCATCGCCGATATACTGACCGCGGAGGGCCTCTCGCCC
>PMUN01000336.1 GCA_003166875.1 Bryobacterales bacterium
CCGACGGGGGCGTCGGCCGCGGCCCGGGGGGACCGCCCCACTTTGTCCCGGAGTGCCGTTCGGATTCATCCCGGCTCATCGGACTTGGTCTAAACACAACCGTGATGCGCCGGCTTCGGTGTCTGTTCGCTCACATTGCCGGCCGACCGCCGAACCAGTGTTACAATACTGATTCCCCGCATGGACTCGCTCAAAGCGCTAATCCGCGAAGTGCCCGATTTTCCCAAGCCTGGCATTAACTTTTACGACATCACCACGCTGCTCAAGGACGCTACTGGCTTTAAGAACGTTATTGATTCATTGACTGAGCTTTATCGTTCCACTCCTATCGACGTGGTGCTCGGCATCGAAGCCCGTGGATTCATCATCGCTCCCGCCGTTGCCTACGCCTTGGGCTATGGCTTCATCCCGGTGCGGAAGCAGAAGAAATTGCCGGCCGAGCGGGCGCGGATCGAGTATCAGCTCGAATATGGCACCGACGTACTTGAAATCCACAAGGACGCCATCAATCCCGGCCAGAACGTCCTGATCATTGACGACGTGCTGGCAACCGGGGGAACCGCCGCAGCAGTCGCCGAATTGGTGGAAACGCTACAGGGCAAAGTGGCTGGCCTGGGGTTCATCCTGGAACTCGATTTCCTGAAGGGACGCGAGAAGCTCGGCCGCCACGAAGTCCACTCGCTCGTACATTATTAATGATGGCATCCCACGTCCGGGTTCGCTCCCTGGCGAAGATCAATCTGGATCTGCGGGTGCTGAACAAGCGTCCGGACGGGTTTCACGAGCTTCGCACTATCTTCCAAACCGTTTCGCTGGCCGACACTATTGAGATCGAGTACCGTCCGGGGCGCACTCGGATCGAGATCAACTCAAACATTAATATTCCTGGCAATATTATTGAAAAAACGGCAGATAGCGTGCTTTCGACCACGGGGAAGACGGCTCGGCTTGGGTTCGTTTTGAAAAAACGCATACCGCTCGGCGGCGGCTTGGGCGGCGGTTCCAGCAACGCGGCTGCGGTATTGCTCGCGCTGCCGGTACTGCTCAAAAAGCCGCTGGGGATAGAGAAGCTGATGGAACTGGCGGCTTCTCTGGGCAGCGACGTGCCGTTTTTCCTGCTGGGAGGTACCGCGGTTGGTCTGGGACGCGGCACCGAAGTCTACCCCCTCCCAGATCTAGCGAGCCTTCCCGCGCTCATGATAACACCCGGTATTCATGTTTCCACGGCCGATGCATACCGGGCACTCAACCGGGAATTGACGAGTGCAGGTCCTAGGAATGATTTCCAAGCCGTGACATGGAACGTCTCCGAAGGGTACGAAAACGATTTTGAAAGTGTTGTCTTCCGCCAGCACAGTCATCTAAAATTAATTAAGGGAAAGCTGCTGAATTTGGGGGCCCGGCCAGCGCTGATGAGCGGGAGCGGTTCCACGATTTTTGGGATCTTCCCGAGCCGCGAGCTTCGAGACCGGGCGGCGGGGTGGTTCCGGAGAGAGTTCGCCGCCGATCAGGTGCATCCTGTTTCGTTGGTCCGTCGCAGCCAATATCGCGCGATGTGGCGCCGGCAGTTGGGGCTGGCATTTGGTATCAAATCAGTGGATAACAAACTATGGCCGTGGCAGTCGCAAGACCGGTACGCACAATGAGATTCGACCAACTGAAGATCTTCACTGGCAACGCCAATCCGGCATTGGCCGCGAAGATCTGCGGATCGCTTGGTTGCACGCTCGGCGCGGCCTCGGTGGAGCCTTTTTCCGACGGTGAAATCCGGCTCCAGATTCTTGAGAACGTGCGCGGCGCCGACGTGTTCGTGGTGCAGCCTACCTGCACTCCGGTGGATCGCCACATCATCGAGCTGCTGTTGATGATCGACGCCCTCAAGCGCGCCTCTGCAGAGCGCATCACGGCAGTGTTACCCTATTATGGGTATGCGCGGCAGGATCGGAAAGACAAGCCGCGGATGCCTATCTCCGCCCGGTTGATTGCAAACCTGATTCAGAGGGCTGGTGCGGATCGTGTGCTTACTTTGGACCTGCACGCGGCTCAGATTCAGGGATTCTTCGATGTTCCGGTAGATCACCTGTTTGCCGCGCCGGTGATGTTGGAGTATTTCGACTCTATCGGGCGCAGGGACATGACCGTAGTTTCGCCGGATGCTGGAGGCGTGGAGCGCGCGCGTGCTTTCGCCAAACATATGAATGCCCCGTTGGCGATTATCGATAAGCGCCGGACCGATGTGAACGTCGCGGAAGTGATGAACATCATCGGCGAGGTGGAGGGGCGGCACTGTTTGATTGTGGACGATTTGATTGATACCGCCGGTACGCTGGCCAAGGGCGCCGAAGCAATATTGAAGCAGGGTGCGTTGAGCGTCACAGCTTGCGCTACCCACGCCGTGCTTTCCGGACCGGCTGTGGAACGTATAGAGGGATCGAAGCTTCAGGAAGTGGTGGTCACTAATTCCATTCCGCTCCGGGAGGACGCCAAGCGGTGCTCCCGCATCAAGACGCTGAACGTCGCTCCATTGCTGGCGCGCGCGATTCAGTCAATCCATGAGGACGGTTCCGTAAGCACCCTATTTATTTAAAGAATGACGCAGGCTAGCGCCTGCTGGAGTAAGGAAAATGAGGAAAGAAATCACAGTCACCGCCGAGCCGCGCGAATCGCGTGGCAAGAATGAAGCCCGCCGTCTGCGCGTCAAGGGGTTCGCCCCCGCGGTGTTGTACGGCGCCAACGCACCCGCTGTCGCGGTGGCCGTTAGTCCGAAAGAGGTTAACAAGATCCTGCACAGCACCACCGGACACAACACCATCTTCAATCTCGCTATGCAGGGCGGCGACGAAATCCCGGTGATGATCGTCGATTGGCAGCGTGATCCGGTGAAGGAAACCTTGCTGCATGTGGATTTGAAACGCATCGATCTCACCAAGCGCATCGACATCAAGGTCCGTGTACATATGACGGGCGAGGCCCAGGGCGTTAAGATCCAAGGCGGATTGCTCGAAGCCATCACGCGCGAAGTGGAGATCGAATGTCTTCCGGACGAGATTCCGGAGTCATTTACGGTGGACGTCACGGAATTGATGATCGGCCAGAATCTGCGCGCGAGCGATATTCCCTTGAGTGGCTCAATGAAGCTGATCAGTGCGCCCGAACAGGTGATCGCGCACGTGGTAACCATGAAGGCTGAAGAGGTTGTTGCTCCGGTGGCTGAAGCCGGCGCCGAGGTGGCCACGCCAACCGAGCCCGAAGTGATCAAGAAGGGCAAGAAGGAAGAAGAGGGCGCCGAGCCGGAAAAGGCGGAGAAGCCGGAGAAGGTGGAGAAGGAGAAGGGGAAGAAGAAATGATCGAAGGCAGGCGACAGGCGGCAGGCGGCAGAAACCCGATCGGCGCGCTGCCGCCTGCAGCCTGCCGCCTGGCGCCTGCCGCCTAAACGATGGCAGAAGCTTTCGAAAAGCTTGTAGTGGGGCTCGGCAATCCGGGGGAAGATTACGAAGCAACACCCCACAACCTTGGATTTTTGGTGGTGGACCGGTTGGCGGTGCGGAACGGCATCAAGGTTGGGCGCAAGGATGCCCGCGCGCTGGTGGGGCACGGAACGGTGGCGGGTAAGCGAGTGCTGCTTGCCAAGCCGCAAACGTTCATGAATGTCAGCGGCGAGTCGGTGAACGGGCTGTTGGTGAAACATGAGATTGCGCCTGGGGATCTGATCCTGATCTACGACGAGCTGGATCTACCCTGGCAATCGTTGCGGATCCGGCCGGGCGGTTCGGCCGCCGGGCATCGCGGAGTGGGTTCGGTGATCCGCACCACCGGAACAAATGAGTTTCCCCGGGTTCGCCTGGGGATTCACGGGGGCCGTCGCGAAAAGGACGGCGCCCGCATTGTGCTTGGGAAGTTAAACCGGGCGCAGAGAGAGGAATTGGACGAACTGCTGGATTATGCATCACAGGCGGTGGAGTCCATAATTGCTGAAGGCGTCGAAAAGTCCATGGCGAAATTTAATCGTCGCGCCCCAGGCTTAAACGAGGAAGAATGAGGATCTACGAAGAGTTGTTTATCGTCCGGCCCGATTTGCCGGAGGAAGAGACCGATCAATTGATTGAGCGGCTGACCACGTTAATCGCCGGACAAGGCGGCAACGTGGATAAAGTGGACAAGTGGGGCGTCCGCAAACTCGCCTATCGCGTGCAGAAGCGCACCGAAGGTTTTTACGTGCTGCTGCAGTTTACGGCAAAGCCGGAGACCGTGAAGGAACTGGAACGCCAGCTTCGCGTGCAGGATCAAGTGATGAAATTTATCACCGTGCGCATTGATGAGAAGCTGAAGAAAATCGCGAAGCGCAAGAAATCGCGCGATAAGCGTGCGGCCCGAAAGCCCGCGGCGACCGTGGCCGCCCCCAGCGCGCCATCCATGGAACACGCGATGGCGGGCGCAGCAGAGCCCGCGCCGCGGCCCGGCGCCCCCATGCCTGGAGCTCCCACTCCGGTGGAGAAAGAATAGGAGACAATCATGGCCGAATCAAGAGGCGGACGTCCCATGAGCGCTTCGCAGCGCCCCACCGGCGGCGACAAGGCGATGGCTACCAAGAAGCAATACTTCCGGCGCAAGAAGGTGTGCCGTTTCTGCGTCGAGAAGATCGACGATATCAATTATAAGGACGTGAGGATGCTCATGTCGTTTATCTCCGAGCGCGGCAAAATTGTGCCGCGCCGCATCTCCGGCGTCTGCACTCCTCACCAGCGCCGTTTAGCCGAGGCGATCAAGCAGGCGCGCAATATCGTGCTGATTCCGTTCGCCGCGCCGATTTAAAAGGAACCAACATCATGGAAGTCATTCTCAGAGAAGACGTCGAAAAACTCGGCACGCGCGGCCAGTTGGTGAAGGTTACGCCCGGCTACGCCCGCAATTTTCTGCTGCCCAAACGGTTGGCCGTGGCAGCCACGGAATCCAATAAGAAAATTGTGGAGCAGGAGCATCAGGGTCATCTGCGCAAGGAAGCCAAACTGGTTTCCGATGCCGGCGAGCTGGCCAAGATGATGGCGGGCGTCAGCGTCACCATTAAGCAGAAAGCCGGAGAGAACGATCAACTGTTTGGATCGGTGACGTCGAAGGACATCGCGGATGCGCTGGAGCAGCAGGGTTACACAATCGATCGCCGCAAGATAGCTCTGGATGAGCCCATTAAGACGCTGGGCGAATTCAAGGTGACGCTGCGGCTGCATCGGGAGGTTCCGGCTGAGATTACGGTGCACGTAGTGAAGGACGCAGAATAGCCTAAAGGCACCGACTCCCTTACGGTCGCGGTTCGGTAACACTCTCTAAACATCAGGCATCCTTCCGAGCCGCGAGCGTAAGCGACCGGTGATGTTCAGCACTGCCTATGGAAGATCTCATTCTCGACCCATCGCGCCTGGCGGACGTTCCTCCTGATAAGCTGCTCGAAGCCGCGTCGGCCGGATATATCGGCATCGACCATCGCTTCCTGCACGCGATCGTGGATCGCCCGGAGATCAGTATTCCCGCTCTGGTCCGGTTCGCCGCCGAAGATCACGAACAAGACCCAGTGAGGCTCGATGAGGACTTAGTTGACATCTTCCGTCACCTTCACGCGCCCGAAGCGATTCCATTTCTGGTTGATCTGGCACGGCGCGATCCGCTCAACATCCCGGACGATGTGGTGGAAGCTCTGGTGCAGTTCGGCCGAGCGGCGGTAGACCCTGTGCTGGGACTGTTGGAAGAACTCGATAAGGCAGGTGAGGACGAAGGCGATGTGCCCTTCCTGCTTTCGCAATTGCGGGTGCGCGATCCACGTATTCTCGAAGCGCTGACTGAGCGTCTCGACGAAGGCGATCCGGAGGCGGCTCTGCTTCTGGATATGTACGGCGACCCAGCGGGTATCCCCGCGCTCGAAGCAGCGCTTGCGCGTCTTGCGCCGGAGAATATCGACGCCGTCAGAATCAAGAGGTTTATCGAAGATCTTTCATCGGGTGGCCAGAGTGTTGAAGAGCAAGAAGAACCGTTCGACCTGTGGTCGCGTTACCCGGAGAGCGATTCGCCTCCGCTCGAACTTTTGGACGACGAAGCGAGAATCGAGATGCTCGCGAGCGGCTCAGCCGAGTTGAGAGCTGAGGTTGCGGCATTCTACCGCGGGCCAGCGTTCACGGAAAAGATCGGCGCGCGGCTGCTGGAAATGGCCAAGAACGATCCCGATCTAGAGGTTCGAGGCGAATGTTGGGAAACGCTCGGAGAGATCAGCAATGAACCGGAAATTCGCCGCGCGATGCTGGGCGTGCTGTCCGACACGGGGACATCGGTTGAGGAAAAGGGTGGCGCCGCGGTTGCGCTTGCGCAGCAGACCGACAACGCCTCCGTTTTTCAGGCCATCGAGAACTTGTATGCCGATCCACGTGGCCGCGCCAAGGCGCTCAAGGCCATGGGACGATCATTCGACAAGCGCTTCGCAGCACACCCGCCGCAGCACTTGGACGATCCGGATGCTGACATCAAGCGTCAGGCCATCTGGGCGATCGGGTATCTCAACTTGCAAGCGGAGGCGCCGCGCTTAGTACCCTTCTTCGATGACGACGAATTTCGCAGCGACGCATTGTTCGCCTATGCGTTGTCGGTGCCGGGCGAGACATCGCCAGGCCGGATTCGGTCGCTGCTGAATAAGATCGACGACGTGGTGGGAGGATTCAAACCGGACGAGGAGGAACTGGTCGAGATCGCGCTCGACCAGCGCCTGGTACTGCATGGAAAGAAGCCGGTGTTCTCGGTGGAATCGGATGATGATGAGCCGTCGGATGAAGAGCCAGTAGAACGTGTCAAAGTGGGGCGCAATGATCCGTGTCCTTGTGGGAGCGGCAAGAAGTATAAAAAATGTTGTGGAGCGTGAAGTTGAAGCCGGGCGTCGGCATGAGTGCCGACGCGGCACGCACGAGTGCGTGCGCCACGGGTTACGCGGCTGTGGCGGCGCGTTTCACGATATCTTCCGCTAGATGCCAGTCTTCATCTGCGGTACCCTCCGGCCGTCCGGCGCTTTCCCACAAAAGTTCAGCAATGCCTTTGACGCGTTCATTGATGGCTTGGGGAGGATCTGCAGACGGAAAACCTGCGCTCCGTGAGGGCGGCAGAAGCTCGAGAGCAAACGCATCGCGACATCCATCGTAGATCACACGGGCCTTCTCCACGTCAACCAGCGCCTCTTCAATTGCAGTGCGGTTGGGATGCGGATCGGTGGTTAGCATCTGGAGGTGCCGCACACGCTCGGAAAACTGGTGAAATGCTCTCTGATATGCGCGCCAAGCCTCCACTCGGGTTATGGATTGGACCTGTGCTCGGCTCATGCATACTTAGACGAAGCAAAACGCCAAAAGGTTCGAAAATGTTCGCGCTACCGAGGCTCTTCTATCTTTAAGAATTGGTTAACAGAAATGTTTGTAAGTTGCTGTTTTGCACCACTTGGCCATTCTATTTGTAGCTGAGTAACCTTCGTATCCTGACCTACGCCAAAGGTCAGGGCCAGATCGCTTTGCGAGCAATAACTGGACCCGCTGCGAACCATATTCCACTGTTTTCCCGACGCGCTTTCGATGCGCACCACCGCGCCGATTGCGCTGCGATTGGATTTGGTTCCGATCAGACGCACGGTCAGCCAGTGGTTCTTATTGCCGCCATCATTGCGGAACAGGTATGCGGGGCCGTTGTTGGTGCTGATGATAACATCTAAATCGCCGTCGTGATCGTAATCGGCGTACGCAGCTCCGCGCGCGACGATCGGACGATTGAAGTCAGGGCCCATGGACGCGGTCACGTTTTCGAATCGCCTTTGCCCCAGGTTGCGGAATAGCAGCGGCGGTTGCTGATATCGCACTTTGGGTTGAACGCGATTGATCTCCTCGTCAATGTGGCCGTTGGCGGCGAAGATATCGGGATAACCATCCAGATCGTAATCGAAGAAGAATACGCCGAACGCGAGGGTAAGCAGACTGGCGCGGCCGACGCTGGAGCTGGGCGCTTCGTCGACGAACAAGCCGGTGCCCTCGTTGTGATAGAGGCCGAGCATCTGGTTTGAGAAGTTGCCCACCAGCAAGTGCGGTCTACCCGAGCGATCGTAGTCGGCCGAATCCGCGCCCATCGCTCCGCGCGACACTCCATCTTCACCGAACGCTACACCCGCAACCATGCCTTCTTCCGTGAACGTGCCGTTTCGATTGTTCCGGTACAGCTTATTGGGCTGCGTATCATTGGAGACGAAAATGTCGGGCCAACCGTCGCCGTTGTAATCGAGAATGGTCACACCTAGCGACTTGCTGGAGGGGTCGCCCAGGCCCGCCTTGTCGGTTACGTCTTCAAACTTGCCGCCGCCGAGGTTGTGAAACAGGCGCGACTTGGTGCCCTTGTAGGATTCCGGCGTGCAGTACGATCTCACTGCGCCGTCCAGCGAGCAGCGCAGATCGCCCTTCTCTGTCCACTGCACATAATTCGCGACGAACAGGTCCACTTTGCCATCGCGATCGTAATCGAACCAGGCGGCGCTGGTCCCGAAGTTCGCGTTGTGGATGCCGGAGGCTACGGTGACGTCGCGAAATTTCCCATGGCCTTCGTTGTGGAATAAATGGTCGCCATCGATGGCCGTGATGTAAACGTCCTCGCGGCCGTCGTTATCGTAATCGGCAATGGCCACGCCCATTCCGTACATCTCAACATCTAACCCGCTCCCGGCGGTGATGTCGGTGAATGTGCCGTCGTGATTGTTGTGATAAAGCGCCGGGAGGGATTTGCGGCCGTGTGGGGTCCAGTCTTTGCTGTTGATGAGCAGAATGTCGGGCCAACCGTCGCCGTCGGCGTCGAAGAAGGCCACGCCCGAGCCCATGGTTTCGGGTAGGTATTTCTGACCGGCTTTTCCGGCGTTGTGGTGGAATTTGATTCCGGCCGAGGCGGTTACGTCGGTGAAGTGGACGTTGGTTGCGGGTGGCTGGGTGGCGGCTAGTAGCACAACGGCGATGGCGAGGCAGATGGTGATGAAGAGGTATTTCATTGGGTTCCGCCCGCGGCGGACGCTCCCTTCCGGTCGCGGTTCGGTAACGGGTTTTTCCGAGCCGCGACCGGGAGGGAGCGAGTGGATGGCGCTGTCAGCGACACGCTCTCGTGGTCGTGAATTTGTTGGCGTTCGTTGTTGTCCTCCGGACTCTGCAGCCGGCGTGTAGCAGTAATAGACTGCGCGGACTCCTCGGCTTTGAAGCGCTGGAACAGCTTCTGCTCGCGGGCGGCTTTCTCCTGATCGCCCAAGCCGCGATAGCAGAGCATCATTGTATAGTGCATCTGCAGGTCTTCGGGATCTACATCGCAGACTTGTTCCAGCACCTTGACTGCTTCCGCGTACTGGCGTTTCAAAAACAGGATGCGGGCGATTTGATTCAGCACCACACGATCACGCGGATACATCTGAGCCGCGGTCCTGAGCGACTTGAGCGCAGCATCGTAATCGCCATCAGCTTTTTCGGCCAAGGCCTTGAAGTACCATGTGCGGCCAAGCTTGGAATTCAGCGCCAGCGATTTCTGGATGAACGGTTTCGCGGCGTCTGTTTCGCCTTCCTGAATCAGGGCGCGCGCTACGTTCAGCCAGCCATCGGGATATTCAGGCTCGGCCTCGGTGACCTTGCGGAACGCGTATTCGGCGCCCTTGAGATCGCCTTGCAGCAGAAGGCCGATGCCCCAGTCGTTCCAGCGTTCGCGGTCTCCTTTGGAGACGATCGGTTTCCAAACCGTCGGCGTTGGCCCAAGCTGAAGTCTGGTCTCCGCTTGCGCCAGCGTCACGATGGGCAGGTTGGGAATCTCGCCTTTGATTTCGCTCGACACGTTGGCTGGAATGTTGCTCGCGGCGAAGAGATATTTCAAGCTATTGTGATCGGGACCGAGCAGCGATGGATCCTGACCGGGCGCGGGTTGGCCTGCGAATGCGAACTGCGTGTAGTAGTGCGAGAACTTGCGATAGTTCAGCTTCGCGTTCAGCGTAATCGGGCCTTTGGCATCTTTCGGAATGCGCACCAGGTAGTGGGCCACGTCGGCCGCGCCAGGCGGGATCAGGCGGACGTAGAGAACGCTGCGTGCTTGCCAGGCATTGCGTTTGTTGATTTGATTGCCGGCGGCGTCAAGCTGGTACGCCTTATAAAAATGCGCGCCGGGCTCAACCGGACCGTGGCCGTTGTCCTCCACCTGGCCGCTCCAGAAGATTACGCGGCCGTCCGCGTCACGGCCTTGTAGTTCCAGCCACACATCAAAGGAATCTACAGTGCCGGCTGGAAAGAAATGACCAATCTTTCGCGTGCGCACCACCACATCCACGCGTGCCGTTGAACCGGGCACGAAAACCGCGCCGGCTTTATCGAGAGGCGCTGACAATTGACCGACTTCGCGAATCACCACGTCGTGCTGTTGCTCGGCCTCTTCGCCCACCGCGAAACCGGACATCAATTGCGGTCCTTCACCGGAGCGCCGCACCATGGCGGTTTCTCCTTTGTGCGCGTCCACAGGTGATGCGGAAAAAATGTCGACGGTGATGAAGCCCGACTTCAGAAAATCTTCCTCAGCCTTGAGCTGATCGGCATCCTTATTTACATAAGCGACCGCGGTGTTGGCGGCGGGGAAGCGGTGAGAATGGATCTGGCCGTCATGATTGCCGGGGTCGTGCGAGGCCACCAGCGGCATATGGCAATCCACGCATGTGGAACTTTTCGGAGGGTAATAGAACGATCGCGCGCCTTGCCCTGAAACAGCGCTGGCCTGCCAATTGTCGTAGTCGTCGAACCCGCGGAACCAGCGATAGTTGTTCACCGGAACATCCAGATGGACCTTGTGGCAAGCCGCGCAGAATTCGGGCGCATCCTGACGCATGAAAGGTTTCATGAACGTGCGGCGATGCGGTTCCGGATCGAGATACGTCAGGAAATGATCGAACGCGCGGATGTAGGGATTCTTGCTGGTTGCGATTTCATGCAGCGGTGGATATTCGATGGTGAATCCGCCGTTGCCCATGGAGCTATCGACGTGAACAATGGCGTGGCAGGATGTGCAAGCCAGGCCTGCATGCGCTTCCGCGGTATCGATCTGCTCGCTGATGGGCCGATCGAAGCGTCCGTTGAAAAAAACGGCGTGATCGTGACAGCCGGCGCACCACTTGCTAGGTCGAGTGCCGATAGTCGACTGCATGTATTCGATCGCTTTTCGATAGAACTGATTGTTAAAAGAAGCGAAATGGTGCACCGAACTTTTCCATTGGTCGTAAATATCTTTGTGGCACTCACCGCAGGCCGCGGAATCCATGAAAAAGTTGGAGGGAATGATGCCACCGACGTTGGTCTTGGCGGACGATGGGAAAAACGGCGACTTGGGGCCGCCGCCTTCGCCATCCATGGAAAGGGGCGCGGTGTGAGGGTTGTGAATGCGGTCGTTCGGATTCGGCGAGATTCTTCGATAGACGTAGGTGGAGAGCGGAAACAGCACCAGCACGGCGAGGGCGATTTGGAAAGCCGGGCGAAAGCGCTGCTGTTTCCATGCGAAAGGAATCAGCGCAACGACGCCCTGCAGAGCGGTCAAGATATGGACCCAAAGGACCCAGCGGTGCTCGCGGATGTTGCCGGCGGCGACTAGATAGACGGCAGCGAGGAATGCAATCAGGAAGAAGCCGAGAGCGGTGGAGATATTGCGGCGGAGGTCAGCGTTCCTGGCGATCAGGAAGACGACCGCGATGGACAGCGCGAGGCCCAACGCCAGGTGCAGCAGCACGTTGCCCATGTAAAAGACGCTGGCTTCGGCGAAGGCTGCGATATAAGCAGTGTTCAGCAGGAGTACAAGGAAGGCTATAGCGACCCACTTGGACAGCTTTGATTGCATTGACCCTTTTGAACTAGCTTAGCGCTTTAACGGCGATTGGTCGCTAGTATATTTCTACTAGTGGCTCAAGGATTGCTAAAATCGTTTCATCGTTGTGGCGACCCTTCGGATTGTTCAGTCCGGTGCGAACGTAGACGTGTCGTTCGAGGACAATGGGCTACCACCGCAGAAGGTAACGCGTCCGTTTTCATTTTCCTTATCAGCGCAGGATGCCGAAGATATTCGCTGGTATCTGGAAGATTATCTGGTTTATCCGCTGGACCCCCAGCCGAAAATCGCGAGGCGGATCGAGCAACGGATACGGGAAATTGGACAGGATTTGTTTCGCCAAGTCTTGGCCGGCACCGATGTTTGGTTTAAGGCGCGGGAGCGGCTGGAGGATATGCGCGTAGCAAGCCGGGGCAGGTCAAGGACTATTCATCGGTCGTCGAGGATTTGGGATACCACATTGAAATTCAAGCCATCGTCGATGAGGCTGCTAAAACGATCAGCATCAGTAACGTGAAGCGCCTAGCCTATCAGGGACCAGGCTGCGCGCGCCGAAAAGCGTCCAGCGAAAAGTAATCGAGTTCTCTACCGGCCGGCCTGGCTCGTGCTATAGTTCCTTTCATTCGAGGCTAGCTGAGTGCATGCGGACGCGGATCGTCAGAAGATTCCTTTGGAGCGCCTTCGTTCTGTTCGCAATTTCCCTGTTCGGCGTGGATCTCTACGTTACCCACGTCACATCGAACAACGAAATTGAAGACCTGCGCGCCGCTCTCACAACTCAAGCGCGAATCCTTGCAGCCGAATTGCCGGCCGCGAGCCCGCACTTCGATGCTTGGGTGAAGACTGCGGCCGCGCAATCCGGCGCACGTGTTACGGTGCTGGATCGCAATGGCGCAACGCTGGCCGATTCCGAGCCGAATACAGAATCCGCAGCGCTACTTTCCGTCGCGGTTCCGGTCGACGCCGCGCCGGCCGCCACGCTCAAGCTTTCCCGATCGCTCGAACCTATCCTCGCCCGTGCGGGCGCGCTGCGGCTCCGGCTGCTGGCCGTATCTCTGCTCAGCCTCGCGCTGGCGGCCGGACTCGCATTTATCTTTGTGGAGTCGTTCTCACGCCAAATCTCCAGCCTGCGAACCTACTCCGAACGGTTGTTGGATCCTCAAATTTCAGAGCAGGAGCTGCCCTCCGGCGACGATGACCTGGGAGCGCTGGCCCAATCGCTGCGGCGCACCGTGCCTCGCATCCGCGCGCTGTTGGAGAGCCTGAAGCTGGAGGGGGCGCGCCGGGAAGCCATCCTGGCCAGCATGGTGGAAGGCGTGCTCGCCGTGGACAAAGATCTGCGAGTGACCTTTTGCAATAATTCATTCGCGCGAACTATGGGCGCGCGCATTCCCGTGAGTCCAGGCATGCAGCTTCTCGAACTGGTGCGCGATCCAGCACTGATCGAGATCATGACTGATGTTCTTTCCACCGGCGAACGCGTGGAGCGCCGCCTTACTCTGTCGGCCGCCGATCAACATTCCTTTGAAGTGCTGGCCGGACCCTTGGCCGGACCCTCCACCCGCGGCGCGCTCGCCATCCTCCACGATGTCACCGAGATCGAGCGCCTGGAACGCGTCCGCAAGGACTTCGTCGCCAACGTTTCGCACGAGCTGCGCACTCCC
>PMUN01000287.1 GCA_003166875.1 Bryobacterales bacterium
GTTCTAATTGTCGCCGATCATCACGACCGACCAACGGATCTCGCCAGTTGCCAGCGATCAAACGGGTCCATGAGGTGAGGAGTTCCGGCATGCGCCGGCGGACATAGGGTTCCATTGCGAGGTACGCACCCCAAGCCTGTACGGCGGACCACAGAGCAAAAGCCGCGCCCAGAGTAAACAGTAACCACTCCGAGGTATCCTCGCAACTAACTCTTTACCCCTCCACTCCGGTCGAGAGCATAATACGAGCTTTGAGTCCCGCCAACTTCCGGATGGCGCGTATTCCGCCCTGAACTGCGGTGACGCCGTCGGGCAGACGTACGATACGGCGACTTCCCGTCAACCTGCAGTTGCTTCCGAGTGGCAACGATCCGAACGGAATGTTATACGATTGTCGACAGCAGCAAATACGACCGCATTCCCATGGAACGCAGAAGATTTCTCAAAAGCGCTGGTATCGCAGGCGGACTGTTGACCGCATTGCCGTTTTCCCGAAGCTTCGGGGCGCCGGCCGATGATGGGTTCCCGTTGATGGATCTCCACTGTCACCTCACCCCAACTTTCACAATCGACCAGGTGATGGAGATCTCCAAAAAGACGGGTGTCCAATTCGGCATCATGGTGAATCCTGGAGGCGCCGTAAGTGACGACGCGGGGCTGAGACGGTTCATCGATTCGCTCAAGCCGTACCCGGTCTACTACGGTCTGCAGCCGATGAGCCCCGGCTGGTCCGGCAGCTTTTCGCCCGAAACGATCAAGCTGCTGGATTACGTTCTGATGGACTCCCAGACCATTCCCAATGGCAATCGGTACGGAGAGACGCTGCGCATCTGGAATTTCGACACATACATTGATGACCCGCAGAAGTTCATGGAGATCTACCTGGCTCACAACCTGGAGGTCATCGACAACAATGAACCGCTGAACATCTTCGGATGGCCGCTATTCCTGCCGGTCTGCATTGCGCGCGACTACTATAAGCTGTGGACCGAGGAAAGAATGCAGAAGATCATCGCGGCCCTGAAAAGGAGAGGTCTCGCAGTCGAAATTAACGACCTCGCCCATACGCCGCATGAGAAATTCATCGGCATGGCGAAAGAACAGGGGCTGAAATTCACATTCGGCTCCGACAGCCGCGATCAGAAGGCCGGCCGTCTCGACTTCTGTAAATATATTGCAAAGAAATGCAACCTGAAGCGGGACGATTTCTTCTTCCCTAAACGAGCACTGAAAAGGACCTAGCCGCATCGCGCCGCCTCTCCGCTTGCTGACAGCCACCGGGACCTTCGTCTGTATGGTCGGCAACACGGACCGAAGTCGGAATCCCGAGCGTCCGAGTGGCGCGTGATCCACCCGAAGCGAGGTCAGCCCCATCTCGAACCGGGAGATCGCAGGCTCCTTTGCTAGTGCGAAGGGGATTTATCAACAGCGAATCGAGTGCTGAACGCTTCGGTGTCAGCGAGGATCTATTCCGGGCACCTGCCAAATCTCAGTAACGCGCGTTACACGGCCAAGTGGACCATTCCGGTCACGCCATGAGCCGAGCGAGCTGCCTCTGGAGGACTCCACACGCAAAAGTCTGGCTTCACGACCTCGAATGCGAACTCTACGGTTAATCGGATACCGGAATGTTCGCGATTCGCAACGGTCACTGTACTGTCGAACAACGAAAGGATGCGAGATGCGACAGGCGCTCTTAACCCTAGGTCCCCACCAGGTGAGATTGCTTCGCCGATCGAGAAAATATCGAAGAATTTCGGGATGACAGAGTTGGGGATGGTCCTGCCCTGGCTCTCGATGATGACCCTGAGCGAATTGGGAATAACCTCACGCGCTAACCGAATAGTTCCGCCCTTCTCGGAAAATTTTACGGCGGTCTCAAGGATTGCGTGGAAACCTCTGACCAACAAGTCCTCCTGGCCCCACACCTGGCCTAAGTCCGCTGGCGCGGGTTGCAGGCTCACATGGCGTGAGTCTGCAAACGCCATGGTTAGTTCCAGCGCCCGATCGAGAGCCACGTTCAAGGAAAGCGGAGCGGATCTGTACTTGTCCCCATCCACGTCGATCTGCGTGAGCAGCAACGCGTCATCCAGGAGCGACATCATTCTTTGTCGGGATTGCTCGAACATATTCCGGAGTTCGTTTCTGTCTTCCGAGGCGTCCGGTTCGTCTAGGACGATCTCACTCACACCAAGGAGCCCGTTGAGCGGCGTGCGCAACTCATGGGAAATGATCTGCAGGAAGTCGTCTTTTGCCTTGTCGAGAATCGTAAGCCGCGTGTTCGCCCTAGCGAGTTCGCGTGTGCGTGAAGCGACGATTTCCTCCAGATGCTCATTCTGCACCTTTAAGGTTTCCATCAGGCGCTGCAGTTCCGAGGCTTGAGCGGCAAATCGGCGATCGATCCGTGATGACAGGATCGTGAGCCCGAGGATCATCACTGTGAAGCTGCTAATCACTACGGTACCGAGCCACGAGATCGCCACCGAGTGAGTCAGGCTTCCGGCTGTGGCCATCGGTACGAAAGTGACTGCAGCCATTCCTGTGTAATGCATGATCGGAATGGCTGCACCCATCAATACGGCGCTGGCTGGCTTGCGCCAGTCGGTCGCTCCGGTTGCATGACTCCAATGGAAAGTCAGCCATAATGCAACCACAGAAATCACAATCGCGAAGATGACCGACAACGCCACGAGTCCAGTAGAATATTCACACATGGCGGGCAGGCGCATCGCTTCCATGCCGATATAGTGCATGCTTGCGATGCCAATACCCATGGCCAGGCCCGCGATTCCAGCGCGGACTGGCCCCATGGCATCCCGGCTCACGACAAACAGGGCAACAAAAGACGCCAGTATGGCCGCTAGCAAAGATACCAGGACAGTGGGCCAATCGTACAACACGGGAACCGGGAGGGTCCAGGCGAGCATCCCAATGTAATGCATCGCCCAGATGCCGAGTCCCATAGTTACAGACCCGCCCGTCAACCAGAAGGCCCGAATACGTCCTCGCGTGGCCGTTATCCTACCACCGAGATCCAGCGCGGCGTAGGACGCGAGCATCGCTATCAAAACGGATAAAACGACCAGGCGGTAGTCGTAAGCACCTACCAGAGCTCCATTTGAGAGGGCAGTCGGCATGAACCGTTCTCTTAGCCACCAACGATTACTGGGACCATATTTCTAAGAAATCGGCGTAAAGACCGGATTGTGTTAGCCTTAAACCTCAGTTATTTCGAAACGGGGCCTGCTAATCCGGGGTAATGTTCGGACATCGGCTGCTCGTTCAAATGCACGGCGCAATCCTCATGAAGGCATAGATTCTGTTGCACTTGGCCGTGTAGTCGCCATGTCGCGGAAGAGGTTTCGCCGACCTGGCGCATGATAACTGGCGATAACAGCCCTTCCCACCAGCAAACGCGGTAGGAACGCGCGAATATTGAATCGGTCCGGCTGCTCCGGACGGATCGTCGGCCACTCGGACAATGCCTCCGAAAGGATCTTCTGGAGATCGGTCCCGTGAAGTCTTAGATCTGTATCAGAAGCGATCCGGCGGTACGCACTTGGTGGAAGTGGACAATGCTGGTGCGCCGGAGCGCTTTTGATACAGATCTAAGACTTCCGGCCCGCTTCCGGCCTGCTAAGATCGAACTTCGGACATGCCGCTGGTGGTCACGCCTTTTTGCGAGGGCGAGTATTGTTATCCCGCCCCTACCTTTGTCTCCGCAGGCTCTTTGCCCGGCTCGATTTCGGGCGTTACGGAAGTTCAGTTGCTTGCCCCGCCCAAGGGCGCCGCCTCCGAGGTCATATTCTCTCTCGCCGCCGGTCCCACGACCGTGCGGGATATGAATTTGTCGTTCTGGGTAAACTGACTTTCCGGTAGAATCACTCCCGACCGGTTGGATCTTTTTTCGGACAATGGTGGACCACTCGGAAGTTGTCCCGAAACGGGGTTGGGGGAGACGTGCACAGCCGGCGTGAGCTCATCGTGTCGTGGACCAGATTCCACCTTCGGGGCCGGAGCCGACGGATAGATCTACACTACGCGACAGGTCGTGAGTTAACCTCCAAACAGCAGTAACGGGGAACGGCGGTAGACTAAAGCCAGAAGCGGCTTGGAACGTGAAAATAGCACCCATCCGGGCATTCGCTGCCTTCGTGCTCATACAGAGTATTCAGGGGCAGCCTCATCCGCCAAGTTTCTCGGCCAAACAAGTGGTCCCTTCGCACAGTGCGAGTGAGGCGCCGCTATCTCCGGGAATGCTCGTCTCGATTTATGGCCAAGACCTTGGTCCGGAGCAGAGTTGCGAGGGGCAGGCAGACCTGGACAGCAAGGAAACGCCCGATCCCCGGCGCGCAGCCCAGGCGATGCTGGTTGACACAACGGTGTATCCCAGAGAGCTCTGCGCGGTCCAAGTCTTCGTTGGGACTGAACCAGCCGGGTTGTTGTACGTGCAGGAGAAGCAAATCAATTTCAAAGTGCCGCAGAACCTCCCACTACAAGGCACGGTAGAACTCAGGGTAGTTTTTCAGGGGCGTTCCAGTACAGGTGTTCCGCTCGAAGTTGGGACGGATCGGCCGAAACTCTCCCTGGAAGGCGTCGCCAGGGTAGGCGGGCCAGTATGGATTCGCGTCGAATTGCCCTATGGATTGGGTGCCGTCGCTTATCCCGGTGGACAGCCGCCATTGGATTTTGGATGCAATCAGTTCGAAGTACGCCGGAACGGTACGCCCTTAACGCGGGCAAGTTTGGTGATGCGGCGAGGAGGAATAGTAGGCCCCGGGAATGGTTGTGGTAATGATCTCGCTTACCCGGGATCTCCGCGTCCCCACTCTGGTAGATTGCCACTGCACCTTCAGTACCGGTTCGATGAAGCGGGCGTCTACGAAGTGAGGTACGAGCGGCTCAATAATATCTTTGGCCGGGAAATCCGAACACAATCCGATTGGACCAAGATCGAAATTCTGACTGCGCGACCGCCTTTGCCGCGAGTGGCGCCTCAAGATCCGTCTGAGATCCTCAGCGACTACCTGCCCAGCATTCTCGGTTTCCCGAACGCTGAGATCCTCAGCGACTACTTGCCCAGCATCCTCGGTTTCCCGAACGCGGCAACACTGTCAGTGGTGGTGGAGTACCTTTATCACCCTGACGAGACAGTCCGGCGCTATGCCTCGGCGGCTCTCGACTGGTGGTCCGAAGCAGAAGTGGAGCGTCGCCTTGCGGAAGCGATTCGAACGAGTGGCCCTAGCGATGTAGTGATGGGCCGGTACAGCACGCGACCGGCACCTGAGCTAATCGATCCGATGCTTCCGTACCTCCAGTCAGATAACCCAGTGCTCCTGCGCGGTGCACTACTTGGCTTAGGCTGGCTGCTCAGGACCGACACGGACCGGAAACCAGGCGGAGTGGAGACGCGCGCCGAATCGGCCATCCTAGCAGCGACCGAGCAGGTAGTGAAAACTGGCGACCCCGAAATGGTATCGAATTTGGCGGTGACGCTAGGTGTGGTCCGCAATGACCGGGCTCGTGACATACTGTGGAGTTTCGTCGAGCGCGGTGTTGGCCGAGAGCAGTCGCTCATTGTGATCACTTGGCGGAAGGACGTCCGGGATTTGCCACGCTTAGGATCGTTGCTGACTGCCCCTGTAACCGGAGATCCGCTCAAGAGGGAATTATCGAGCCTGCCGCATGCCATGCGGAATTCGTATGGAGACGCGGCGCTCCCGTTTCTGGAGGATGGACTTCAGAGATCGGGCTACGTCTTTGTGCGGACAAGCTGCGCTCGTGAATTAGTGCTGGCTGGACGCAAGGCCGGATTCGCGTTCGTGGTTGAGTCTGTTGAAGGCAATGCCAGATACAAACAAGAGATGGTTCAATTCATCCGCGATAGCTTCCCGGAGATCAGAGGAGGGGATGAGGGTGCCTTGCTCGCCTTCCTGAAGGAGCGTGCCAAGTGATACACCAGACTTTCTGACAGCCTTGTCATCCCGTAAGTTCCACGATGATCCTATGGTAGCTCCCGCCTAACGCCGGAATGTAGAGTTTTCGTCGCCACGGGTCCGAAACGGCGTTCGAGTAAATTGCCAGTCGCCACCGGGAGCGTAGCTCAAGTCCTCGAACCTCATGGGGCGCTCCGCAGATTGAATCGGTTTGGATTTACTTTCTTTCCAGCACTAGCGCTCCTATATACGGTAACTGCAGTAACTGCCCGCTTTGAATGTTAGCCATGTAGCCGCCGTTGGTATGTTCTGATTCCAACTCGACCTGGAACGCAGGCCAGGATGAATTGAAGATCTCTTTGTACGAGCAGCCCGGCGGCAAGCCGAGCCATGCGCTGTTCTGTTGTTGATTCGGTGTTCCGAAAGTGACCACAGTGAAGAGGCTGCCACCCGTGCCGCAGGTGAATGCTACGGTCCGATTTCCGATTTGGACTGACTGGTAGTTGCTGTCTCCTTGAAGCCCCTTAGTGGGGTCGTTGCGCAGGCCCATGATCTGACGGAACCAAGCCAGAATGCGTGTGTTGTCGGTCGCACTGGCGGCCGCCAAGTCGTATTGTTGCGGGTTCAGATAGCTGTTGGTGATATCGAAGTAGAATGGGATCGTTTCGCCGTACTCGTGACCCATGAACAACATTGGAATACCGTTCGATAACAGCGTGAGCGTCCCCAAAGCTTTCGCCATCTGATAGCCCTGTCCGAACGGAAGAACTGATGTCCCTCCCACAAGCGGATGTCGACTTAGCAAAGGGTCTCGTGCACATCCGCCGCGGAAAGACCAAGGCAGCGAAGCGCACGCTGAAACTCACAACCGAGAGTAAAGCTATTCTGGCAGCTCGGCTGGACGGAGGAACCTGGATCTTCAAGGGTAAGAAGGCCGGGACGCATTTGACCAAGCTGAACAGCAGTCACGAGAAGGTGTTGGACGTCATCAACCCGTGCTTGGCTTGCGGCCGGATGATATCTGAGCATAAAGGCGAAAAGGACCAAGGCTGCAAGAAATATCAGCGGGGTCACATTCTCGAATTCGTACTCTATGATCTGCGGCACACCTTCGCCACCAGGATGGTGGAGACCGGATGTAGCCTACCTGCACTCGCCGCTATTCTGGGTCACGCGGGGCTCCGCATGGTGATGCGTTATGTTCACCCACAGCAGGAGCACAAAGATGCAGCGATGGTTCGCTACGATCAGTACCTGGCAGGAAAAGGCCTCACGTCGGTTAGCGAAGGCAGGGTACAATGAAGCTGTCTCAAGGCAGTTTTAAGGCAGCGACGAGCAGGAAAACCGGTGAAATTGAGTGTCGGAGCAAGAACGAGAGTGATCGAACCCCCACCGCTAACCAGAGTCCGTTCTATCGGATGTGACGTTTTTTGTTGGAGGCGCGGACCGGAGTCGAACCGGTGAATAAAGGTTTTGCAGACCTCTGCCTTACCACTTGGCTACCGCGCCTGATTCCGTGAGGGCCTTGGCCGGCTGGTTGAGCTTCTCTTCGCACCATACCGCGACCTGCACGCAGAAGTCAATTCTAGCGCGCTTGAAACGTGAGTCCCTTGCTCTGGCTGGGCGGGCTTTTCTTGGCGCCATCCCGCGAAGCAGTGGTGGAAACAGATTCCGGCACCACCGGCAACAGCACATGCGACGGATAAACCCGGCTGTGGTAGATGGTCTGCTGCGCCTTCTTCAACACCGTTTCGTCAGCGAGAGAACGGCCGGTGTTCGGATTGCGATCGAACCGCGGGAAGTTGCTGCTTGAAATCTCTATCCGGATGCGGTGTCCTGCCAGGAACACATTACTGGTCACTCCGGCGTCGATGGTGAGCGGATAAATCTCGCCCGGCTTACCCAACTCGGCTTTCTCTAGTCCATTGCGATAGCGGACTCGGAGCACGCCATCGGTGAGATTGCGCGCCTCGCCGCTTGGAAACACATCTATCAGTTTCGCCGTGAAATCCGTATCGCGCGCGGATGTTGACGCGTACAGCACCACGCGAACGGGTCCGGTTGCCTCCAGCGCCTGCTTCAAGGGATCGCTGGTGTAGACCAGAACGTCTTTGCGCTTCTCCACCGGCCGCTGGTCCATGGGGCCCCAGGGAAAAATCTTCGGATCGCAGCACACTGCTCCGCCCATGGTCGGAACCGGGTCGCGCGGATCGTAAGTGTACTGGTCGGGCTTGGCTTTCTTCCCCAAGGTCCAAGCCAGTGCGCCATCGCCCTTCATTGTGTTGGCGTGACCTTTACTGGTCAGGTAAAAAGGCGTGTAGTGGGTGCGGGCCAGCGGCCATTCCTGCTCGTCACGCCAGCGATTCGCTCCCATCACGAAAATATGCACCGGAGCCTCATCCACTTCCGCTCGAGCGCTGTGCCACATCCACGGCGTGTAGTGCGCCGCTTCCTCCGGCGCTCCTTTCAGCCAATGATCGAACCACGCGATCTGGTACGCGCGAATGGGCGCTCCGGCATCGTCGCCGAAACCAACGCCGGCAAATGCACTCGACATGTTATGCGGCCAGGGACCAATCATGATGCGGTGTTTCGTATCGTGTTTGCCTGGCTTATGCAGCGCCGCAAACGCATCCAGGTCGCTCTCCACATAGTTGTCATACCAGCCGCCCACCGCAAAGACGGGCACGTGGACGCGATCGATATTTTCGCGAACGCTGCGTTCCTTCCAGAACGAATCATAAGTGGGATGTTCCAGGACGGTCTGGTACAGCGGCAGCGACCGGGTCGTCGCGGCGGTATCGGAAGTCCGCAGCGGCAGGTGACCGATGTAACTGCCAAATTTCGGCTTGGGGAGCCCGGCAGGGGTCAGGTTCTGCGACAACCAGAGCAGACGATGCCCCAGCTTCATGGCGCCGCCAGGAGAATAGAACCGGTCCAGATAATCGTCGCTGCCGGAGACCACCGGAAAGATCGCCTTCAAGTGCGGGTTATTCAAAAGCGCCACTCGCCACTGTGCGATTCCCAAATACGATCCGCCGATCATCCCCACTTTGCCGTCCGACCATGGCTGCGCCGCAATCCAGTTGAGCGTGTCGTATCCGTCCGGACCTTCCTGGTTCAAAGCGTCGAACACGCCTTCGGAGCTATAGCGGCCGCGCACATCCTGCATCACAACCGCGTACCCGTGCTGGATAAAGGAAGAATAACCTGGCTGAAAATCGGCACCTTTTCCATACGGCGTTCGAATCAGGATGGCTGGGTATCGCGCGCCACCGGCCGGATGAAAGACGTTGGCGTCCAGATGAATTCCGTCGCGCATCGGAACGCGCACGTGTAACAGCTTCTCCATCGTGATAGCCGGGGCTGTGACAGCCACGGGCATGACGGGAGAAACCGTGAGCAACGCCGCTCCAAACAAGAATGATGCGGTGATTTTCACCGGCAGAAATAGCGCCGTTACGAGGGCGCTCTCCAAAATTAAACCGATTAGATTAATGATAACAGGCTCGCATGACTTCCCAATACATATCGGCCACCCGTTCGGGAGTGTGAAACTCGCGAATATGGGCTGCTGCGCGTTCTCCAATGGCTCGCGCGTCCTGGGGGAATCTGGCCAGCCAGACCATGAATTCCATTAATAGGTCTTCTTCGGCTGGTCCCGCGTCCACGCGCAGGCAGGTGGCATCTGGAAATCCCGACGTCTCCGCGGATGCGCTCATCAAAACAGGTTTGCCGATTCCCATCAGCCTTATGCTGATGCCGGACGTTTCCCCTGCCGTGGGATAACGCAGGTTGATGCAAGCGTCGACAGCGGCCGCATGTAGCCAGAAGTCGCGCTCCGGAGTGTAGCCGATTCGGACAATCCCTTCCCCGCCGAGCAGCGGTTCGAGAGCTTTCTCCAGGTCTCGCGACACGAAATCGCCCGCCACCAGGAGCGCAATATCCGCCTGGGAGCATGCCCGATGGAAGGCCCGCAGCACAGCCGCCAGACGCTTCGATTCCCGCAAATGTCCAAAGACGCCGAACAGAAAGGTTCTTTCGCTGATCCCAATTTTTCGGCGCCAGTTCTCGGTTGCCCGGCGGGCCGGGACCTCGGGCAACTCCAGCAAGTGCGGGATCTCGTGGATCGCCGCTCCCGGCACGTGCGCTTTCACGATTTCCGCCGCCGCCGGATTGTGAACAATCAGCGCCAGCGACCGTTCAGCCACGCGTTTCAGCATCGGATACCTGAAATATTGCGGATCGCTGGCCGAGCGCGCCCGCCCGCGCCACAATTCATGCGCCTGATCTTCGTTCCACGCGCCATAGTTGTAAACGAACTCCGCGACGTACTGCTGCTCAGAGAAACTTCCCAGGAAAAAATGCTGTAGAACTGCATCGTGCAGCACCGCGACACCGGGCTTTTCGAGCGCGCGCTGGTAGATCTCGCGATGGAGCGGATTGTTGCCCAGGTGGTACAGGTTGATGTCGCCCTCGCCCAGTTCCACAGCGCCGGATGATCGAAGAGCACGCAACAACGACGCGGAGTAATCGGCCACACCCGTGCGCGCGGGCGGAAGCGGCGAGAAGAATCCAACCTTCAAGCTTTTTTCCGCGGCCCAAACAATGCCGTGCCAATGCGCACTATGGTCGCGCCCTCCTCAATCGCCACTTCCAAGTCATGCGACATGCCCATCGACAATTGCTTCAAACCGTTCGCGTCCGCAAGCGCGCGCAGTTTCGCGAAATACGGGCGCGACGGCTCGGCGTCGTCCGACCAGGGTGGCATGGTCATCAGGCCCAGCAGCCGCAAGTGCGGGCACCCCCGGATTACCTCCACCAGCGCTGGTACTTCCCCGGGCGCCGCGCCCGCCTTGGCTTCTTCGGCTGACAGCTTCACCTCAATCATCACGTCCAGCGGCTTCTGCTCCGCATCCAACCGGCGCGCCAGCTTCTGCGTATCCACCGTCTGGAACACATCAAAAATCTCCGCGGCGATTTTCGATTTGTTCGACTGCAGGTGCCCGATCAGATGAAAGCGCGAGCCCTCGCAATCCGTCAGCTCCGCGCGCTTGCCCTCAAATTCCTGCACATAGTTCTCGCCGAATTCCCGCAGGCCCAGTTGGTATGCTTCGCGGATCAGCGCGGCCGGGAATTTCTTCGTTACAGCCAATAAAGTGATGTCGCTGCGCTGGCGTCCCGCGCGGGCAGCCGCGTTCGCGATCCTGGTTTCGACTTGCTCTAGCTTTTCTTTAAGCACCGGATGATGATACCGGAATACGATAATAGATTAGCGCAGGCCTTGTTCAAGGCTTGTTTCTCACCGCCCCCGCCGAGCCGCGACCCGTAGGTAAGAAGCCGTAGAAGAATTGTCCCCTTGCTGACGCGTGGGGCTATCATTCGGGGCACGAATGCCGGCCTGCCGATGTAGCCCCGCGCGTGAGCAAGGGGACAGGAGCATCCCACTGACCGATATCCGCCAGACCATCGAGCAATTTCTTCAGAACAGCGCCGAGACTGTCCTGTGCGAGCCTGGCGAAGAATCTCTCCCGATTACGGCCGATAACTTTGTGCTCGAAACACGCAACGGCTGGCTGAGCCTGCAGGCCTGGAACGATCGCCGTAACCTGGTACGCCGCGTTACCGGCATTGAAAGCCAGACCCGCGGAAAGCTGGTGTTGCGCATCCAGCGTTTCGGCCAGAGGACCGGCACTCTGTCGCTGGTGGATTTGCGGCGCAGCGCGGGCGAGAATATCACTCTGCAGAGCGGGCGTCTCGAATTCCGCGAACAGTTCCGACGTTTTCTGCGGCGTCAATTCCCAACCTATAAGATCGCCGAGCTGACCACCGGCGCCGATCTGGAACATAGCCTTTCACCCGCTTATCCCCGTGCTTTCCTGCGTCAGGGCGCTTCCGCCTGGGCTGCTATCGGCGCTTCGCCGGATGCGTTCCACTGCGACGGAGTCCTCACCTTCGGCCTCATCTGGCTGGATTACCTGCGTCTCAGAGAGCCCGCCGCGGTGATTCACGGCTTGATCCTGTATCTTCCCGCTGATCGCGAGAAGGCCACTTGCCTGCGGCTGCTGTTCCTAAATCCTGAGCTAGCGCAATTCGCCGCGTTCGTGTATACCGAAGAGAAAATCGAAGAGCGGGTGGACTTGCGCGACTACGGTAATCTCGATACCCGCCTGGAACCTTATCGCCGCCGGCTCCCCTCCGAGCTGGATCGACTTCTCACGCCGATCCGCGAAATCGGCGATGTCGAAGCCATCGAGCGCTCCGATGGCGAGCTGAGCCTGCGAGTGCGCGGCATGGAATTCGCCAGGACGTCCGGGGATGAATTGCGATTCGGGCGCGACCGGCGGCGTTCGGCCGGTCCTACGCATGCGGTTGAGATCCGGCGTCTGGCAGAGGAACTATCCAGGTTCCGTTCGCCCCAGGCCGTCGATCGCCAAAATCCGCTGTACCTGCGAAATCCCGAGGCGTGGCTGGAATCGCAGGTTCGTAACGACATTGAAGCCATCGATGCGCGCTTGCTCTCAGCTCCGATTTATGGACAAGTGCCCGCTTTCGCCGCCACCGATCGGGGCGTTCTCGATCTGCTGGCGGCGGACCACGCCGGACGCCTCGCGGTGCTCGAGCTCAAGGCTTCCGAAGATATCCACCTGCCTTTGCAAGCGCTGGATTATTGGATGCGGGTGAAATGGCATCTGGATCGCCGCGAGTTCAGCGCGCGCGGATATTTCCCGGGAATTGAATTGCGCGCTGAGCCGCCGCGTCTGCTGCTGGTCTCGCCGGCGCTCGATTTTCACCCGTCCAACGAGCGCGTCCTCCGTTACTTTTCCCCCGCCGTCGAAGTGGAGCGGGTCGGCGTCAGTTTAGAATGGCAGAGGGAGCTGAAAGTGGTGTTCCGCTCGTGAGCTGTCATGCCTATCCAATTTTTCAACAACATTAAGAAAGCGATCAGCAATCTAGACCCGGAGGAAGCGCGCCGCCATGCTGAGCGCCCGATCCGGTTGTTCCTGTATGCCGATAGCGAGCGCGCCTACCGCCAGATGGAGGAGTTTTTCGCGCCGCCTGAGCTGTCCGAGTCCAGGCGGGCGCAGCTCCAGCACCGTATTTATCGCGCTACCGAGGGATTCTTGCCGGCCGAGCGCCACGATTTAGAAATCTACTACGAGGATTCGCCGCACGATATACTCGCACCTTCGAATCAGGTTTTTGCGTTTCGCCCCGATCGTCCCATCCAAACTATTCACCAGGTGCTGCACCATCGCCGCGATCTGGCCATTCCACTGGCGGTGCACATCCAGCCGTTTCGCGAGGAAGTTTCGCAGAGAATTATAAAAAAAGTCGCAAAAGAAAACGCGCTGTTCGCGCTAGCCACCGCGCTGCCGGATATCGTTCCCTTCCTCTCGCTGCCTTGGGCGATCGGAGAATTCGCGTCCGACACAGCGCTTCTGACGGCGAACCAGTTCCGCATGGCGTTCCTATTGGCTGCCGCCAACGACCGCGATATCGGCTATCGCGAGCAGAAGGCCGAGGTGGTGTCCATCATGATGGGCGCATTCGGATGGCGGGCGCTGGCGCGCGAACTGGCCGGAAAAATCCCATTGGGCGGTGGCTTGATCCCTAAAGCCGCCATCGCTTACGCCGGCACGCGCGTGGTTGGGCTGTCGCTCGAGCGCCTGTATCGCATCGGCCACGCCTACACGCGTGAAGAGCGCCGCCTGGCCTATGAAGACGCGCTGCAGCGCGGCAGAACCTTCGCCGCGTCTTTACTCGATGGCATTCGCGCCAAGAATCCGGCAGCCAGAATCAGGTAGTTCCGGCTGTGGGGCAGGTTGCCAACCTGCGGCGGGTTGTTAACCCGCCCGAGTTTGCGCCGATTGGCAATCGGCGCGCAGGATTCCATCCCAATGCCACTTAGTTTTTGTGACGCCCGGACAAAGTGTTGAATCCATTGTGGCGCACGCACTCCTGCGTGCCGCGTCGGCACTCGTGCCGACGCCTGGTTTGCCCGTTGGCGGGGCGGCGGCGAAACACCGGGCGGCTCCTCAAACAACATAAGCCCTTTGAAATGTTTGTGGCATCAAAAACTAAGTGGCATTGGGATTCCATCCTGCCCCACTAGCCAAAATCCGGAAGCCAGATTGATTCCGCATGCGTCCAATATTGCGGATTACTGTAAACTAAGCAAGGAGGCACTGAATGTTCCTTCGCGTTTCAACTGTTTTACTGGCAATAGCGGCCTTCGGCGCAGCTGACACGCTCACGCTTCGCAGTGGCCAGGTTGTTCGCGGCGAATATCTGGGAGGCGACGCCCGCCACGTCAAAATGGCGGTGGGCGATCGTGTGGAAACCTACTCGGTAGAGGATGTTTCAGACCTTTCTTTTGGAGGCGGCCAGAACATGTCTTCCGACAACGACCGCCGGGACAATGTAGCGCAGGCTGCGCCCCCAGATCAGCCAGCGACTGCCCAGCCAGCCGCGGCGGCAAGCGGAGCGGTGATCCCTATCGGCACCTCCATTACCGTCCGCATGATCGATTCCGTTAACTCGGAGCAAAGCCGATTGGGTGAAACCTTCCACGCCAGCGTGGATGAGCCCGTGATGGTGGATGGCCAAGTGGTGGTTCCGCGTGGCGCCGACGCCCTCACCAAGCTGGTGGAAGACCAACAATCCGGGAAAATTGCAGGCAAAACAGTTCTCACGCTAGTCCTGCAGCAAGTGCTGGTGAACGGGCGCATGATTGACCTCACCTCGGGCGATGTTTCACAGTCCAGCGGTTCGCGAGGCGCGCGGTCCGCGAAAGTAATTGGCGGGACTGCGGCTCTGGGCGCCATTATCGGCGCGCTTGCTGGTGGTGGAAAGGGCGCGGCGATTGGAGCCGGTTCAGGCGCTGCAGTGGGCACCGG
>PMUN01000033.1:0-19997 GCA_003166875.1 Bryobacterales bacterium
TCCATCCTCAGACGCTGCGGCTGTACGAGCGCGAGGGATTGCTCGCGCCATCCCGTAGCGAAGGAAATACCCGTCTGTATACGGACGAGGATCTGGAGCGTTTGGAAGTGATTCTGCAGTTGACTCGCGAGTTGGGTGTGAACCTGGCGGGAGTGGAAATCATCCTGAACATGCGCGAGAAGATGGCCGCCATGCAGCGTCAGATCGAGGACTTTGTCTCGACGTTGAACCATGAGCTTACCCTCCAGGCGCGGCGGTCCTTCGAAGCGCCCCAGCAATCGCTCATCCCGGTGATTCAGATGACCGCCATGACTGGTCCGGACTTCGGTCCGAAGAAACGGCGGAAGTAAGGTTCCTCAGTTCTTCGGTTCGTCGGTTCTTCAGTTCTTAGCACCCAGCACCAAATTCTTATCCGTGTGTATCCGTGTCCATCCGTGGCCTAATCAGCTTGTTACTCGAAATGCAGCGCCCGCATAGGATCTATCGAGGCGGCGCGGCGGGCCGGAACGAAATTCGCCATCAGGCCTACCAACACCACGCCGAGCACTACGGCTGAATAGATCATTGGGTCTCTCGAATTGACTCCGAAGAGCAAGCTCTGCAACAGGCGTACGGCCCAGAATGCGCCCACCAGCCCGACAACCACGCCCACGGACACCAATACCATCCCGCCTCCCAACACTTCGCGCAGTACTTGACCCGGCTGAGCGCCCAGCGCCATGCGGATTCCGATTTCCTGCGTCCTCTGGCTGACCGCGTAAGAAACCACGCCGTAGATGCCTGCCGCTGCGAGCAGCAGTGCGACGCCCGCGAACGCCGCGAACAGCCAGGAGTATGCGCGGCGGGCCCACAGCGAGCGGTCCAATCGCTCGGTCATGGTGCGAACCTCGTACATCGGGATGTCCGCATCCATTTCTCGGAGTATCTCGCGCGCCGGTGGAATCAGCATTTGCGGCTCAATGGAGCCACGCAACACGATATTCATCCAGTTCACGGGAATCTCTCGCAGTGGCAGAAACACGCCGGGCTTCATCTCCTGCTCGAGTCCATAGTGCTTCTCGTCGCGCGTAATTCCCACCACCTCGATCCAGTCTGTGGGCTTTCTTTCCCCTAAGGTGTGTCGTATTCGTTTCCCGATTGGAGTCCCGCCATTCCAGTAATGTTTGGCAAAGCTCTCATTCACCACCGCCGTCCGAATATGCTGGGCTCGTGCCTCCTCCTGCCTGAAGGGACGTCCAGCAAGAAACGTCATGCCGATCGCCTCGAAATACCCCGGAGTGGCCACCACTTGAAGCGTTACCGGATTCTTGTCGTTCGGACCCAGGGGCGGATTGCCCTCAGCCTCCCAAAAGTTGCCCCAGTGCCCTCCGAGCGGCGTCGCCGTAGCCGCACCCACGGATTTGACGCCGGGCACCGCGCGTAAACGGTCCAGTAAGTTTTCAAAGAAAGCGACGCGCTGCGCGTCCTCTTTATACTTCACATCGGGAAGAGTGATGCCGAACGTAATCACGTTTTCCGCGCGGAATCCGGGATCCACACGCAGCACTTTCTGAAAGGCTTCCAGCAGCAGCCCGGCGGTCACTGACAATACCAGAGCCAGCGCGATTTCGGAGACCACCAGCGCGTGCAGTGTTCCACGTCGCGCGCGCGAAAGCGAAGCCCGCACTCCGCTATCCTGCAGTGCGCCGCGCGCGTCAACTTTCGAGGACTGCACGGCGGGCGCGAGTCCGAACAACAAGGCCGCCGCCCCGGTAATCGCTACCGAGAAGGCTGCAAAGCGCGCGTCCATGGAGAAACTGATCCAGCGCGGCAGATTGTCCGCCGGCATTAGCGACATCATCCCTACCAAGCACATTTTGCCGAGCAAAACTCCCAGAACGCCGCCGGCCGCCGCCAACACCAGATTCTCCGTCAACAGTTGACGGACCACGCGGCCGCGCGAGGCTCCGATGGCGGTCCGGATGGCGATCTCACGCGCCCGCGCACCTCCGCGCACCAGCATCAGCGCGGCGATGTTGACGCAAGCAATCAGCAACACCACCGCGACGGCGCCGAGCAGGATGTGGCTCACTATTCGGAAATCGCCCAGGTACCGGTCCCGCAGCGGCGTGAGTATTGGCGACGTAATCTCGTTGTCCTTCCAGCCGGCCGGAATCATGGCCTTGTGCACCCGCAGCAGGTCGGCTGTGGCCTGCTCCATGCTCACGCCGTGTTTTAGGCGGCCCACTCCGTTGAGGTACCAGCCCGTACTTTTCGCCGGATCTCGATCGACCGCTAGCGGCACCCAGATTTCGACCCGGTCGGGAAATACGGCCTCCGGAGGAAGAACGCCTATCACGGTGTAAGGCTCGTTGTCGAGCTTCAAGACATGCCCCAGCACATTTCGATCGCCGCGGAACATCCGCTGCCAGAGCTTGTATCCGAGCAAAACCACATGAGGACCCTTGGGACGGTCCTCTTCCGGAAGAAAGTTTCGTCCCAGCAACGGCTTCCAGCCAAGAACCTTCAATAGATCATAGGTGACCGCGGCTCCATCCACGCGTTGCGCCGTTCCGTGATCGGACAGGTTGAAGTTTTTGTTGTCAAAAAAAGCCATTCCGTCGAAGGTCGAGTTGTTCTCGCGCCAGACGAATATATCCGGATTGGAGACACCCGTGTACTGCAGATTCCAATTCGGAGCGGTCTCATCCAGGTTGATTAAGCGTTCCGCGTCGGGGAAAGGAAACGACCGTAGAAACAATCCGTTGAAGATGCTGAAAATCGCGGTGTTGCCTGCCACGCCCAGCGCGAGCATTCCGATCACCATCAGGCTGAAAGCCGGCTTGGTACGGATGTTGCGCAACGCCAGCTTCACATCGCTGACGAATCCGGAGAAGTATGCTCCACGGGTAGGCACGCCGATGGGTTCGGGAGGAACGCGGCGCCGGAGTTTGCGCAACTCCTCGGTCAACAATTGGCTCTCACTCAACTCTTCGAGCGCTTGACGGCGGGCCTCCGGTTCCGTGACGCCGGCGGAGCGCAGCGCATCATAGCGATCCTCTAGATGCTGCGCGAGTTCATCCACGATTTCGGACTCGCGCGCGCCGTCAAGATTCAATCCTCGCAGCCGTTCGCGGATTACTTGCTTCCATTCAGGCATACTCGATCCCCGTGATACGGCGGATGGCTTCCGCGAACTGCTGCCAGCCACGGCGCTGCGCCGCCAGAACCGTGCGTCCCTCGCGCGTCAGCTTGTAGAAGCGCCGCCTCCGCTGCCCGGCTTTTTCCACCCAGCGGCCTTGAATCCAGCCACGCGCCTCCAGCCGGTAAAGTAACGGGTAGAGCGAGGCCACGCGAAAACTCAATGTGCCTTCCGAACGCGCTTCGATCAGCTTGCTGATCTCATAGCCGTGACGGGCGCGGCCCTCCACCAGCGAAAGAATCAACAATTCGGCGCTGCCCTTTTTCAATTCGCGGTCCAACGGTTGCGTAGCCATATGTCGTAGTCCAATATATAGCAACGCCAACCACACGTCAAGCTGCAAACTGAGCCGCGACCGGAAGGGAGCGCTACCACGAACCTAGCATTAGCGGCACCCGTGGAATCGCTCCCTCCCGGTCGCGGCTCGGAATGGGCGTTCGTGCGTTCGGAATGGGTGTTCGGAATGCGCACGCGTGCGTCACGGTCGCAGTACGTGCCAGACTGGTTCTTGCCATGAAAGCACTGGTCAAAAGCAAGCGCGAGCCGGGACTGTGGCTCGAAGAGGTTCCCAAGCCCACTATCGGCATCAACGATGTGCTGATCCGCGTGCTGCGCGCCGGCATCTGCGGAACCGATCTGCACATCTACAACTGGGATGAGTGGGCCCAGCGCACCATTCCCGTGCCGATGGCCATCGGCCATGAGTTTGTGGGCGAGATCGTGGAGACTGGCTCCAATGTGAGCGATTTCAGGCCGGGCGATATTGTCAGCGGCGAGGGGCACGTAGTATGTGGCCGCTGCCGCAATTGCCTGGCCGGGCGGCGTCACCTCTGCGCGCATACCATGGGCGTGGGCGTGAACCGGCCGGGTGCGTTTGCGGATTACATCGCCGTGCCGATGACCAACATCTGGCGTCACAAGGAAAACGTCGATCTGGATGTGGCTGCGATTTTCGACCCCTTCGGGAATGCGGTTCACACCGCGCTGTCTTTTCCGGTGCTCGGCGAAGACGTATTGATCACCGGCGCAGGGCCGATCGGAATCATGAGCGCCGCGGTGGTCCGGCACGCGGCCGCGCGCCACGTTGTGATCACCGACAAAAATCCCTACCGGCTGGAGTTGGCGCGCAAGATGGGCGTTACGCTAGCCGTCGACACTGCCGAGACACCGCTCGATCAAGTGCAAAAAGAACTCGGCATGCAAGAGGGCTTCGACGTGGGCCTCGAGATGTCGGGAAATGCCGGCGCTTTCCGCGAGATGATCGCCAACATGAGCCACGGCGCCAAGATCGCCATGCTCGGAATCCCGTCCAAGGAAATTTCCATCGATTGGACCACGGTAGTGTTCAATATGCTCACCATCAAGGGCATCTACGGCCGCGAAATGTNNATGTACGAGACCTGGTACAAGATGACGGTTATGCTCGAATCCGGCCTGGACATCCGGCCGGTGATCACGCACCGGTTTTCTTACAAAGATTTCGAGAGAGGGTTTGAAGCCATGCGCTCCGGCAACACCGGCAAGGTAATTTTGGAGTGGTCTTGAAGTCTCGATCAGATGGAAATAAGACGGCCGGCGCCAAACGAATGCGATTCCGTGAGAGCGTTGGTGCAAACGGTGGTCGACGAGGTCTACGATGGTACTTGGGCCTCGCCTCCTCTCCCCATCGATGAAGAAGACTGGTCACGGGCCTGGCTGGCCGTTTCTGCATCCAAGATAGTCGGAATGGTGCTGACACATGAGGAATGGGTCAGTGATCTATGGGTGCTTAGAGAACACCGGAACCGCGGCGTCGGCCGGCAACTGCTTTTTGACGGTGAGGCTGAAATAGCAGGACGAGGCCACGCGACCTTCCGGCTTCGAGTTGTGAAATCCAATGTCCGGGCCGTGCGCTTTTACGATCGGTTGGGCTGGAGAGTTGCGAGGGAATTCCCCCACGAGACATTGCCCATCGACATGTTAGAGATGAGCAAAGCTCTGAAGTTCGCTTGAATCCTAGTGGATACCGGTCGCCGTGTTTTCGTGGCGATGGAAGAGCTTGTGCTTGATGTCGGGCCAAAATTCCTTCAATACTTGCGAGATGGCGTCGGTGCCAACCTGTTCCACTAGCTTACCGGCGTTGTCAAGCACGGAATGTTCGTCGGGATAGTACGCATTCGAAATTGCCACACCCGTCGCATTCCCCACCCACTCTGAGAAGTTGAATCGGCGTCCTCCCGAGTCGGTGCGTGTCACCATGACGCGCGTAAGCGCGTACCAGGTACGGGACCCTACGGAGCCGTACCCGCGCCGGAAGTAACGCGGATCCTCGCGAAGAAGCGACGGAAAGATGGCTTCGGTCATCATGTTTCCGATAGCCTGATCGGCGTAGCCCGTTCCCAGCCGCCGCCCGAATCCGGCCAGACCCTGACCGAACTGGGGATGCTGGTTTGTCAATTGTCCCATCCCGGCAAACGCGCCCGCCAGCAGAACCAGCGGGTAGTCGAACGAGTCCTTGAGGCCGATGACGAATTTCTGTTTCGTGGTGATGGGAGCATATACCGCCGTTTCGTTGGCGGTGCGGTAATTGGGGAGTACCCCGAATACGCGCTTGTCGGGCGGCTCCTGCGTTTGACCAGGTTGTATCGGCGCCGGGCTCGCCGGTGCTGGAGAGGCGGGCGGCGTTGCCGATGGATCCTGCGCGGTGGTGTCCTGCGCCCATGCCGATGCCGCCATGCAGGCGAGCATCAGTATGGGCTGGAGGCGCTTAGACAGAAACATGCTGGAGTCCTTAAAAAGAGATCGGAAGCAAAAATACCAGACGAACCACTCTTTCTTTACGTTACTTCATTCCGACGTTTACAGTTCTTGACAAAACGGAGCAAGGTCGGTTACATTTATGTCGTGTACGACGCGTCTTATACGACGGAATATATGATGGGGACCCGCGGTGAGAACGAATAAAGCGCTGACCAATATGGCGCAGGAGATCGATCAAAATCTTCGCTCCATTCGGCGGACGTTGCGGCAGCCGGTGGGAGGGGAGTTCTCGCGGAGCGGATTGACGGGTCCGCAGCGCGGCGTGATGGATGCCGTGGTGCGACTGGGTGCGCTAAGCCTGAAGGAAGCCAGCCGTCAGGTGGGCCTTGCGCACAGCACTGTTTCTGGAATTGTAGACCGTCTGGAGAGGCAGGGGCTGGTAGAGCGCCAGGCCGATAAGAAGGACCATCGCTTCACTCTGATTGTGCCGTCCAAGGTTGTGCGGGACTATGTGCGCAACACGCTGCCCACGTTGCTTACGAATCCACTGGTGGAAGCGCTGCAGCGCGCGAAACCAGCCGAGCGCAGAGCAATTCTCGATGGATCGCGAATATTGCGCGGGTTGCTGTAGCGCACGCACTTTGCGTGCCGTGTTCGCACTCCTGCGAACACACTTGTTCGGAAATAACTCCTGGCGTTCACACGAGCGATGGGTGCGCTACATCACTGGCCCGGCACCAACTCCACGCGGTCCATGGCCAAAAATTCCCGAATGTGCGGATGATCGGATTTCTCCAGATCTTTGACCGCGCCGAAATAGATGGCTCTGCCTTCGTAGAGGAACATCACTCGATCGGCTACTTTGCGCATCAGGTCCAGATCGTGCGTCACTACCAGGCCGGTCAGCTTCAGATCGTATTTCAGCTTGAGCATCAGCTTGATGAGCGTGTCCGACATGATGGGGTCCACCATTGTGGTGGGCTCATCGTAGAGGATACATTCCGGTTGCGCGGCCAGCGCGCGGGCGATGGCCACGGCGCGCTTGTGGCCGGTGGACAGGTCCGCCGGATAGACATCGCGAAACTGCAGGAGATCCACTAGCGATAACAGCCCGTCCACGACGTCTTCCTTGTTTTTCTCGTCGTAGTCGCTACGCAGCTCGAGAGAAAAAAGAATATTCTCGGCCACCGTCAGCGAGTCGAACAGTGCGCCGGATTGGAACACCATCGTCACCTTTTTCCGGATCTCGCGCAGTTGGGCTTCGTCAAAGTCGGTGATGTCCTGATACGCCACGAAGACGCGGCCCTGATCGGGTTTGAGAAATCCCATGATGTGTCCCAGGCTCACGGATTTTCCGACACCGCTGCGGCCGATGATGGCCAGCGTTTCGCCCACGTCGACGTAGAAGTTGGAATCGACTAAAACGGGGTGATCGAACGTCTTATAGACGTGGCGGAACTCGATGTAATGGAGCTTTTCGGTCATTTTGGCTTAGGTTCGAACTCCGCCCACTCGGCGGGCGTGTTTACATTGGCCAGCGCGGATGCATCCACGAGCGTGGCCATGGCGTCCAACTCCGCCACTAAATCCTTCATTTTAAACCGCTTCTCCTCGATCGCCCGAGCCAGCACCGGCAGGCAGCCGCGATGGTAAACGGCGCAAAGCGGTTCCACTTCACCACTTGTCCCGGTGGCGACGATACAACGCTTGCCCGATTCCGCAGCGCCTCCCAGCAACGTGCGAAGGACGTCGGCGGAGATACCCGGCATGTCGCAAGCCACGATCAGGTTCCAGTCCGTGGTGGATACGCTCAGGGCCGTGTAAACGCCTCCCAGGGGTCCACAGCCGGGGAATTTGTCTGGATAAACCGGATGGCCGAGGCTCCGGTATCGGCCCGGCTCACCGATCAGGGCCACGGAACCGGCGGCATCCTGGACCGCCCGCGCCAAGTGCTCCACCAGCGTGGTTCCACGGAAGGGCAGCAAGGCTTTGTCGCGGCCCATCCTGGAACTCCCGCCGCCGGCCAGCACGAATCCAGACCATGGCATGAGAGAATAATAGCATTGGACCTCGGGACCGGCCCCGGGGGACCAGCCCCGGGAGACCGGCGCTTGCGGATTGGAGAATTCCGGTTATAATCGGATAAAACAATAGGATGCGATTTTGTTCGGAACTTGTTCTCGGAACGGCGGTTTTGGCGGCTGTGGCCGGCGCGTCTCTAATAGGCGAAGCCCTGCCTCCCCAGCCCGGCGCTCCGCGCGCAGTGTCGGTGGTGCGGTCCGATGCCCACACTGGCCGCTTAGTCCGAAGCGTTGTAGTGAAGGCCAAGCCGGCCGATAGCGACTTTTCGGATACTCGAGTCCGGACTTTGGTGGAAGAGGCCGCCAAGAATCACGACGTGAGCCCGTTGCTGGTGGATTCGGTAATTCAGGTGGAAAGCAACTACAACCCGTATGCCACGTCGCCGAAAGGCGCGCAAGGTCTCATGCAATTGATGCCGGCTACCGCCCGCCGGTTCGGCGTAACGAATTCGTTCGATGCCAAGCAGAACATTGAGGGCGGCGTCCGGTATCTGAGATTTTTGCAAGACACGTTCAAAGACGACCGGCTGGCGATTGCGGCCTACAACGCGGGCGAAGGAGCCGTGACGAAATACCGCGATGTACCGCCTTATGCCGAGACCAAGAGCTACGTGGATAAAGTGGGCGCCAAATATAGCAAGGCCAAGCGCGCGGCCGAGGTGTCCAGTACACCAGTGAAGGCGGCCGACGAGCCCAAACCCGCCGAGGATGACTTCCGCCACTTAGTTCAATATCTAGACTCGGAGGGCCGGCTGCACCTGGCAACTCGATAGGTTCATTTATCCAGATATGCTCCATCTCCCCCGCCAGCCTGCCGATGAGCAAGCCCTGAGATGCAGAGCGTACGGGTGTCTGAGCAAGCCGCGCAACGCTGTACTCCTGTTGTTCCTGGCCGCTGCGGTACTTCCGGCTGGAGACCGTATTGAAGCGCGCATTACGGCGATTCGCTTCTGGTCGCTCGGCGATGTCACACGCATTGCTATAGAGTCCGACGGGGACTTCTCGATTCGCTCCGACCGTCTGGAGAATCCCGATCGGCTTTTTTTCGATCTGGTGGGCGCCAAGCCAACTCTCGGATCCAAAGGCATGACTGTGATCCCGGTCTCGGATACCCTGGTGCGGCAAATCCGCGTGGCGGAGACCCAACACGGCGTGACACGCGTGGTGCTGGATCTGGAGCGCAGCGCGGACGCCAGCACGTCTCACCTGGACAATCCCAATAGGCTGATCATCGAGGTGAGGGCCACAGGCGCGACTGCCCCCGTCACCTCAAAGCCTCCGATCGAAGCCGAAGTTGTCGATTCGAGAGCGCCCGCATACCGCACGTTCACGCCTCCGCCCGCTCCTCGCCCTTTCGAGCAATCCACGCGCCGCGCATCACCGGTTTTCGTGGATCCACCGCCGCCGATGGCGCCCCGCGCCGGCTTTGCTTCCGAGGCGGCCAACGTCATTCCCAAACTCTCGCCCCCCGCAGTCCGTCCAGCGCCGGCCACCCTGCTGGCGAAGGTCGTGACGCCAGTGGCAAATTCCACGGTTGCGCCTGCTCCGGCAATTGTTCCAGTTCCGGCTCCCGAGACGACGGCGCTTCCAGCCAAACGAAATTCGTCGGGTGGACGCTCAATGATTCGCGTGCTGGGTCTGAAGGTCGGCCGGATTGTTCTTGACCCGGGACACGGCGGGCACGATACAGGTACTGTTGGCCCGGAGGGACTGCGCGAAAAGGACCTGGTGCTGGATGTCGCGAAGCGCCTGGGTGCGTTGATTGAAGAGCGGATGAATAGCGAGGTGATTTATACGCGGACGGATGACACCTTCGTTCCGCTCGAGCAGCGCACCGAAATCGCCAATCAAGCCAAGGCTGACCTGTTTCTCTCAATTCACGCGAATTCCTCGCCGATACCATCCGCGGCCGGTATCGAGACTTACTACCTGAACTTCACCACATCGAAAGCCGCGCTGGATTTGGCTGCGCGCGAGAACGCCGGTTCACAAAAGAGCATCTTCGAGTTACAAGATCTGCTGGAGAAGATAGCGCTGAAGGACAAGGTAGACGAATCGCGCGAATTTGCAAACCGGATTCAATCGGCGCTTTATTCGTTTTCCGCCAAGAACGATTCCCACGCCCGGGATCGCGGCGTGCGAAAGGCGCCGTTTGTAGTGCTGATCGGCGCTTCGATGCCGTCGGTGCTGGCAGAGATCGGATTCATCAGCAACGCCCGCGACGAGAACATCATGAAAAAAGCCGAGTATCGCCAACGCCTGGCCGAATCGCTGTACAAAGGGTTGGCGAGCTACGCCGGAACTTTGAGCCACTTCCAGGTAGCGAAGAAGTAGCGTAAGCCTCCGGCTTGCGCATTTGGCCAGCCGGAGGCTTGCCCCACGGAATATTATCGGACGGCGGTTTCTATGTCGACCGTGGCATTGACCGGCGCTGGTTCGGAACCGTGAGGCAGAAACTCGACGCGATTGCGTCCCCGCCTCTTGGCCAGGTACAGCGCTTCGTCTGCCTTATGGATTAACTCCTCCGGTGTCCAGGGTTGGCCCGGAAGCGCGGTGGTTACCCCGAAGCTGGCGCTGACGCCGACGGAGCTCTCCTGCAGCGACATCTGGACTTGGTTGAGTTGCTTGCGCAGACGTTCCGCCTGAGCCCAGCTCGCTTCCTCATCGCAGCCCGTCAGCAGGATCAGGAATTCTTCCCCGCCGTAGCGGCCAATGGAATCATATTGGCGGATCGCGTTTTGCATGCGGCGCGAGGCTTCGCAGAGGACGGCATCGCCGGCAAAGTGGCCGTAGTTGTCGTTGATGCTCTTGAAATGGTCGAGATCCACCATCACTACGCCAACCGGAGTGCGTTCCCGCTGCCCGCGAGCTAACTCCCGGCAAAGGATGTCGAAGATCGAGCTCCGATTCCACAAGTGCGTGAGAGAATCCTTGGTGGCCTGTTCCCGCAGCGCTTCCCGGGCCGACAACAGCTCGGCTTGGAGATCCACCAGCCGGGTGCCGGCGCGAAGCCGGACTTGGAGCTCGTGCTGATCGAAAGGTTTGGTGATGTAGTCGTCGGCGCCGGCTTCCATCCCCTCTATGAGATCTTCTTTTTGACTCTTCGATGTTAGCAGCAGGATGTAGGTGTAGGGTTCCCGAGCCCGCACCCGGACCCGCCGGCACACTTCCAGGCCCGTCATGCCAGGCATCATCCAGTCCAGGATCGCTAGCGCCGGAGCGTCGTCCTTTTGCAGCAGCGCCAAGGCCTCCTCTCCATCGCAAGCCACCGCTACGTCATAGCCCCACTTCCGAAGGGTGGCTTCCAACAGATGCCGCGAGACCAGGCTATCGTCTGCGATTAAAATCTTCACGCGGTTCCCCGTTTAACGTTAGGCAGGTTAGCTGGTTAACAGGCGGACCTGATCCTACCTGTTTCTCATCGGCTGGCTGGGACCGTAACGTTAGCCTGTATCTGGTCTTAGGTTCTGATGCTTAGTACTCTCTTGCGAAAGGTACTTAGCGGAACATCAAAAGTCGGAATGAATCGCCGAGTTGGCAGACGGAAACGTCTACCCTTGACAAGCCAGAGGCTTGTCCTACGTAGGGCAAGTCTCCGACTTGCCGTGCGCTTGAATGTCCAAACTCCAGCGGCAGACGGAAGCGTCTGCCCCACATTAACGTGCAAGGTTTTACGGTTTGAGTGGGGCAGGCGCTTTCGCCTGCCAACCGATTTTTTCACAGACCCGTAAGTAAGGGGACCGTCCTATTGAACCGCGAGGAACGCCCCCGCAGGGGTAGCGACTCCGCCCACCGTCAGCACGATCGGTTGATTACCTGGCGCAAGTCCGGATGGCACCGTGAAATCGATCTGGTAAAGACCAGCGAAAGTAGGCGCCAAGCCCGCGTACGATACGACGGCAGTTTTGCCGCCAACCGTCAGCGTGTACGGCGCTGTAAGCTTAGCGGTCCCGGCGGGCGCCAGGCTTCCGACCACGGCGGCCGGCGTAGTCGCGCCCCAACCAACGCCGTAAGCCGTCAGGATGTCGCCGGCATGAGCTGGAGTAAATGTCTCGCCGCCCGGGATCAAGCCAGTTGGGCCCACCTGTGCTCCGTTCTGTTCCGCTGCGACGATTTCGTTCTGCCCAGTCGGATTCTGAACGTCGAAGAGGAACTGCGGAGTCACCGCCGCCACCGTGACGTTTACGGGCGCCGTGGGAGTCTCATTCGGCAAACCGCAGTTTGTGATTACCGACACCGGCAATGTTCCCGACGTGGACAATGGATCGGCTACCGCGTTGATCTGCGTGGCGGAGACATAGATCAGGCCCCAGCGCGCGGTCCCTGCTTGAACGCAGGTGTTAGCCAGATTAGTAGGCAACGCGTTGTTCGTCAAATCACCCGCGGTGACGTTCTGGCTGACCATGGGACCGGCGAAACCAGTACCGAACATCGTAAAGAGTCCGTTGGCCGAGAGGCTGTTCACGGGAGGTACGCTAAGCCCGGCGCCGACCACGGCGTTGATTGTCGGGGGAGTGACGGGCGTCAGCAGAAACGCATGCTGCTGCTGTTGGATGATTCCCGTCCCAACAATCTGGCCGGCATTATTGATCCCGGTCGCGGAAGCCAGTTGCCATCCGGATCCGTTCACCAGTTGGCGGTTCAGGTCGTACAAAGTGCTGTTGGTGTAAACGAAAGCGTGAGAGCTGGCCGAAGCAGTTTCGAGCAGAGGTGCGAAGAACAGCGTTATGTCCGGAGTCTGAGGGGTGCTGTAGCCTACTACCGTTCCTGAATTGTTGATTCCCAGCGCAGCGCTATTCTTATCACTCCCAAGGACGCCCAAATCGGTAATGGCGCCATTGCTGAACAGCACGGCATGGCTGGTAGCGTTCGCATCGACGATTGAGGTGAAACTGTACGTAAATGCCATCCCAGAAGCCATACCTGAGTCGTTCACGCCGGTGGCCGATAGGTAATTGAAATTCGTAGCCGCAGGCAACCCTTGAGCTGCTCCATTATGCCAAAGCGTGCCTACAAGGTCGACAAGAGTATTGGCGACGATAGTCACGCTGGCTCCCGCAACCCAATCGCCTGAGGGACTAATCCCAAATGCCGCGCCTTGCATTCCCTTCGACGGAGGGAGCGAAATTGCAGTGCCGCCGGGCGTCACCAGGAAGGCTTCGCTGGCCACGAAGAAATTCACGCCGCCCTGGTTAACCTGCGTGGCTCCGGATTGGCCTGTGTTGGTGAGTCCAAAAGCTCCGGCGTTGCTCGGAATCCCGCTAAACGTTTGAATGGAACCGTTCTGATAGAGGAATGGGCTCACCGAGACGCCCTGTGCCAGGTTGATCACGACGTAAGCGCCCACCACCGTTCCTGAATCGTTCACTCCGGTGGGAACGGTCGGCTTAGACGTGGCGCCCAGGTCGTTTAGGACGCCCTTCGAGTACAGGAAAGCATGCGTGTCTGCTGCCAAGAGAATTGAACCGCCGGCCGGGCCGCAGTATCCGGTGACGTTTCCGGCCTGGCTGATGGCCGTGCCGGTGCAGGACGGCAGGCTTGGCAACGAGCCGAGATCCTGGATCATGTACTGGGGCGTCTGCGCGTACACGCAAATCGGAACAAGAAAGAAGAAAACCTTGCAACTATGCATGGTCGATATTGTAACCCTGTTCGGCGCAGGTTGAAAACGATAATTACCGCGTCCACGCTCACCGTAGGGCAAGCCTCCGGCTTGCCGACTGGACAAGCCGGAGGCTTGTCCTACGCCGAGTTGAAAAACTGTGATGGAGGTTTCAAGGGGATTACGCTGTCTAGGTTAGGCGAGTTCCGCTAAGGTATTCCATCTGGAGGTGGCTGGTGAAAAGAACGCTGTCGACTGTAGTGCTGAGCATTGCGCTCTGCTTGAGCTTGGCGGATAAATCCGCGGCACAGGTTTACAATTACACGATAAATACGGTGGCTGGGCAATACCCGATAGGGGATGGAGGGCCAGGGACAAAAGCGCTCTTGGGGTGGCCGTATGGCGTGGCCTTGGACGCGAACGGCAATCTCTACATCGCCGACTACCTTGACAACAGGGTTCGTAAGGTCGTACTCGCCACCGGCGTAATCACGACCATCGCCGGGACGGGAATCGGCGGTTTCAGCGGAGATGGAGGCGCCGCAGTCAACGCGCAATTGTTCGCTCCCGCCTCCGTGGCAACCGACACGGCCGGAAACGTGTATATCAACGACTACGGCAACGAAGTAATTCGCAAAGTGGATATCAATGGCAACATCAGTACGTTTGCCGGCACACCCAACAAACCTGGATCCACCGGCGATGGTGGGCCAGCCACGGCAGCCAAATTAAGTCTACAGGTGGGCGCCGGTTTGGCGGTGGATGCGGCTGGCAACGTCTACATAGCTGACTCGCTCAATTCGGTGATCCGCGAGGTAACGGCGAGCAATGGCAATATCGCTACCATCGCCGGGACCATCGGGAAAACAGGGGGCACTGGCGACGGAGGCCCGGCCACGAGTGCGACGTTGTATTACCCATTCGGTTTGGCATTAGACTCCAGCGGCAACCTTTACATTGCGGACGGTTACAATCAGGAGATCCGACAGGTATCGGCCCTGACCCACATGATAAAAACGGTCGCCGGAAACCACAGTGCCGGCTCCACCGGAGATGGCGGTCCGCCCACGGCGGCATCGCTCAATTATCCGTTCGGCGTCGCGGTCGATGCGCAGGGTAATCTCTACATTGCAGACACGTTCAACGAGGAAATCCGCAAAGTCACTGCGGGAGCTTCCCCCACCATCAGCACTATTGCCGGAAGCGCAAAACTGGGGTCGGGCTTGGCCGGAGATGGAGGCGCCGCGACATCAGCTCTGTTGTTCGAGCCGGTTAGCATCGCTGTGAACAGCGCAGGTACCATCTATATCGCCGATCTGTTGAACAACCGCGTCCGGTACATCAGCCAGGGAACCATAAATGAGCTAGCCGGAGCCGACCACGCTCAAGGGGATGGGGGGAAAGCCACGGCTGCTTACCTTTATTTCCCCCAAAGCGTTGCGGAGGATAGCGCGAGCAATATCTACATCGCCGACACGTTTAATCACGAGATCCGCAAAGTGGCGCTCGACGGCACAATCAGCACCCTCGCCAAGGTCGGCGCGCCTCAAGCCGTGATAGTGGACAGCTCTGGTAACGTTTTCTTCTCTCAGGGCAACCAAGTCTTTAAGGTAGACAGCAAAGGAAACATTACCGCTGTGGCTGGTAGCCCCACAGCGGGATTCAGCGGCGATGGCGGACCAGCCACTGCGGCATTGTTGAACGGGCCTCAGGGCTTGGCGTTGGATTCCGCCGGCAATCTCTACATCGCCGATGCCTATAACCACCGCATCCGCGAGATTACCGCCGGCAACATCAAGACCGTGGCGGGCAGCGGGGGGACTTGCCTGAACCCCTGTAGCTTCGGAGGATTCAGCGGAGACGGAGGGCCAGCCACTTCGGCCACCATGTCGTTCCCCGTCGGCGTCGCCGTGGATAACGCCGGCAATATTCTTATCGCAGATACACACAACCATGTCATCCGGAAAGTGGATATCAAGGGGAATATCAACACCGTGGCTGGTACGGGTGGAAAAGCTGGATACTCGGGCGATGGTGGACAGGCCACGGCTGCCCTGTTGGACTCTCCGCTAGGCGTGGCCCCGGACAATGCCGGGAACTTTTTCATCGCCGACGCCAATAACAACGTAGTCCGTGTGGTAGATGGACTCGGGTCCATCAACACCATCGCCGGTAACAATAAGGCTGGCTTCTCCGGTGACGGTGGGCCCGCTACCTCTGCCGAGCTCAGCAAACCCTTCGGCATCATAGTTGATCCCAACGCGAACGTGCTGTTCGTCGATAGCCTGAATCATCGCGTTCGGGAACTCGTTACAACGAATCCGCTGGTTCCCGGGCCGAATTCGGTGGTGAACGCCGCCAGTTTCGTCCACGGAGGCGTGGTTCCCGGCGGAATGGCCACGCTGTTTGGGTCCAACCTGACAACCGCGACCGGAATCAATCTGGCATCGGGGCTGCCGCTCGGAACCGAGTTTTTGAAAACCAGCGTGAAATTCAACGGCACCTACAGCGCACCCATTTTCGCGGTGGACAACGTGAACGGCTCCCAACAGATCAACTTCCAGGTACCTTGGGAAATTGCTTCTCTCCCCAGCGTGCTGCTACAGGTGGAAACCAACGGCGTCTCCAGCCTGCCTGTGCAGGTTCCGGTATTGGCCGCACAGCCGGGCGTAATCGCCTACAACGTCGGAGGCACCAACTTCGGGGTTGTTCTCCACGCCAATTTCCAATTGGCGGATAGCGCGCATCCCGTTGTGGCGGGCGAGACTGTGTTGATTTACTGTGTTGACCTGGGCGCCATTTCTCCGGCCCTGAAGGACGGCGAGGCTGGAACCGGGGCCGAAATAACTGTCGCTACACCTACGGCGACCCTAGGCGGCAAGAATGCTCCAATCAGCTTCCACGGAACAGCGCCCGGCTTTGTCGCCTTGTTCCAGGTGAACGTGCAGGTTCCCACGGGCCTGGCGTCGGGTAATCAGCCGCTGGTGCTCACCATCAGTGGCGTTTCTAGCCAGACGGTGCAGTTACCGGTAAAGTAGGGCAAGCCTCCGGCTTGCCCCCACGCGCAAGCCGGAGGCTTGCGCTACGGTGATAATTAGTGCAGAGGTGAAACGAAACCTGTCTGCCGCAGTTGCTGATCGTGGCTCTTTGCTTCTGTCTGGAACAGAGAGCCGCAGCCCAAATCTTTCCTTCACAATCAACACAGTGGTCGCAGGGACCCCCGAGCGCAGCGCTGTTGGCCTATCCCACACGTGTGTCCTTGGACACCAAAGGCATTGTGTACATCGCCGATACCGACAACAACCGCGTGCGAAAGGTCGCGGGCGGCAAGATTACGACCATTGCCGGGACGGGATCGCAGGGCTTCAGTGGCGATGGCCGCGCAGCAATCTCGGCGCAACTCGATTCACCGAGCGGCGTGGCCATTCATGCGGCGCGGTTTGGCGCCGATGAAGACTAAAATTACCGCTTCGACGCTCACCGTAGGGCAAGCCTCCGGCTTGCCGACTGGACAAGCCGGAGGCTTGTCCTACGCCGAGTCGAAAAACTATGATGTAAGTTTCAAGGCGATTGCGCTATGTAAGTTGGGCGACTTGCCCAAGGTATTCCATTTGGAGGGACTGATGAGAAAAACGCTGTCGACTGTAACGCTTAGCATTGCGCTCCTGTTGAGTCTGGCGGATAGATCCGCGGCACAGGTTTACAATTACACGATAAACACGATAGCTGGTCAATACCCGATCGGGGACGGCGGACCAGCGACGAAAGCGCTCTTGTCGTTTCCCTACGGCATAGCCTTGGATGCGAACGGCAACCTTTACATCGCCGACTATCTTGACAATAGGGTTCGCAAGGTGGTGCTCGCCACCGGTGTAATCACGACCATCGCCGGGACGGGGGTCGCCGGATTCAGTGGGGATGGAAGCGCGGCTATCAGCGCGCAGATCAGCGGTCCGGGCTCCGTAGTAGCCGACACCTTGGGCAACGTGTATTTTACCGACGTCGGCAACGCGGTTATTCGCAAGGTGGATAGTAGCGGCAACATCAGTACGTTTGCCGGCACACCAGGAGCGGGCGGAAGCACCGGCGATGGTGGGCCAGCCACGAAAGCCAAATTAGCTTTACACACGGGCAGCGGTTTGGCGGTGGATGCGGCCGGCAACCTCTACATAGCTGACTCGCTTAACTCCGTGATCCGCGAAGTTACTGTGAGCAATGGCAATATCAATACAATTGCCGGGACGATCGGGAAAAATGGGAGCACTGGCAATGGAGGCGCGGCTACTTCCGCACTCCTGTTCTACCCTTTCGGCGTGGCAGTTGACTCGAGCGGCAATGTCTACATTGCAGACAGCTTCAACCAGGAAATCCGAGAGGTGTCGGCCCTGAACCACACCATAACAACAATCGCCGGAACCGCGGGTGCTGCTGGTTCCAGCGGAGATGGTGGCCCAGCCGCTGCGGCGTTGTTCAACTATCCATACAGTATCGCTGTCGACGCGGCAGGGAACCTCTACATTGGAGATTTTTCCAACGACGAGATCCGCAAAATCACGGCGGGAGCCACTCCCACCATCAACACCATCGCCGGCAACATAAAACTGGGAGGCACCCTTGCTGGAGACGGGGGCCCCGCGACGTCCGCCGGGATGAGTGGTCCGATTAGCGTAGCAGTGAACAGCTCGGGCGCCGTCTACTTCGCCGATCTGTTGAATAACCGCGTCCGGTACGTGAGCCAGGGACTCATAAATGAGGTGGCCGGGGCCGACCACGCTCAGGGAGATGGGGGGAAAGCCACGGCTGCTTACTTATATTTCCCACAAGGCGTTGCAGAGGATAGCGCCGGGAATCTTTACATCGCCGACACAAATAACAATGAGATTCGCAAGGTGGCGCTGGATGGCACAATCAGCACCTTCGGCACGACCGGCGCGCCTCAAGCCGTGGCAGTGGATAGCTCCGGTAACGTTTTTGTCAGCAGCGGCAACCGAATCGTTAAACTAGATAGCAAAGGAAACGGCACCGTCGTAGCTGGCAGCAACACGGCGGGATTCAGCGGCGATGGCGGACCAGCCTCGGCAGCGTTATTGAATAATCCAGAAGGCTTGGCATTGGATTCCGCCGGCAATCTCTATATCGCCGATACCTACAATAATCGTATCCGCGAGATTTCGGCCGGCAGTATCAATACCGTGGCGGGCAGCGGAGGGACCTGCGGGAGTCCGTGCAGCCTCGGAGGCTTCACCGGAGATGGAGGACCAGCCACTTCCGCCACCCTGTCCGTCCCTTACGGCGTGGCCGTTGATAGCGCCGGTAATATTCTTATCGCAGATTCCAACAACGACGTCATTCGGAAAGTGACCAAGGGTACCATCAACACCGTGGCCGGAACGGGTACAAAGCGGGGATACAGCGGCGACGGTGGACTGGCCACGGCTGCCCTGTTGGACGTGCCGTTAGGCGTGGCTGCGGACGCTTCGGGGAACATTTTCATCGCCGATTCCGAGAATAACGTAGTCCGGGTGGTTGGCGGATTCGGCTATATCAACACCATCGCCGGTAACAATAAGGCTGGCTTCTCCGGCGATGGCGGACTGGGCACTGCCGCCGAGCTCAACAAACCCTGGGGCATCCTGGTTGATCCCAACGCGAACGTACTGTTCGTCGATAGCCTGAATCATCGCGTGCGGGAACTTGTTACAACGAATCCGCTGGTTCCCGGCCCGAACTCGGTGGCGAATGCCGCCAGTTTCATCCACGGCGGCGTGGTTCCCGGCGGAATGGCCACTCTTTTTGGGTCCAACCTCACCACGGCGACGGGAATCAATCTGGCGTCAGGACTGCCGCTCAAAACCGATTTCTTAACAACCAGCGTGAGATTCAACGGAACGTATGACGCGCCTATTTTCGCCGTGGATAACGTGAACGGCACCCAACAGATCAACTTCCAGGTACCCTGGGAGATTGCTCCTCTCTCCACCGTGTTGCTGCAGGTTTCGACCAACGGCTCCTCCAGCCTGCCTGTCCAGGTTCCTGTGCTCGCGGCGCAGCCGGGTGTGATCGCCTACAACGTCGGAGGCACCAATTTCGGGGTTGTTCTCCACGCCAATTTCCAATTGGCGGATAGCGCGCATCCCGTTGTGGCGGGCGAGACAGTGTTGATTTACTGTGTTGACCTGGGCGCCATTTCTCCGGCTCTGAAGGACGGCGAAGCCGGAACCGGCGCCGAACTAACCGTTGCTAAGCCCACGGCGACTATCGGCGGCGTTAACGCTCCGGTTAGCTTCAGCGGAACTGCTCCTGGCTTTGTTGCCTTGTTCCAGGTGAACGTCCAGGTTCCCACAGGCCTGGCTTCGGGCAATCAGCCATTGGTGCTCACCATCAGTGGCGTTTC
>PMUN01000033.1:20027-20181 GCA_003166875.1 Bryobacterales bacterium
GGAGCCGCGGCCCAAATCTATCCCTTCACAATCAACACAGTCGTCGGTGAGTATCCGTCGGGAGATCAGGGACCCCCGAGCGCAGCGTTGTTGGCTTTTCCCCTACGTGTGTCCGTGGACACCAAAGGCAACGTGTACATCGCCGATACCGACA
>PMUN01000205.1 GCA_003166875.1 Bryobacterales bacterium
CCGTAGCCGCCTTGGTTTTACGCAGCCTCTAATAGTTCCCGCACGCTCCAAATGTGATCGCTGGAATTCTCCGATCACATCTGGAGTGTGCGCGAATTGCTGGAGGCGGCATGAATCAATTAGGGGCTGGCTGGATCAGCGGATTGATATAGCAGATGCCCCAGGGGCTCATTGTAATTGTCGTTAATCGAAAAGATACGTTCCCCTCCTGGCCGCGTCGTCTAGTAAGTCGCCCGGCCTCCACTGAGATCGAAAACCGCTCCAGTGGTAAAGCTGCATTCCTCCGACGCCAGCCAAGACACAAGCGCCGCCACTTCTCGCGGCTGCCCAACGCGCCCCATCGGGATCTTCGAGACCATATAGTTCACCGTCTCGGCAGTTAGCTGCTTCAGAATTTCAGTCTCGATCACCGCGGGCGTGATGCAATTTACGTATACGCCTTTCGTCGCCACTTCTTTTCCCAGAGCCTTCGTGAAACCAATCACGCCTGCCTTGGCCGTCGAGTACGCGGGCATGTTCGGATTGCCCTCTTTCCCGGAAATTGATGCAATATTTATGATGCGCCCAGACCCTTTAGCCAGCATGGAAGGAAGCACGGCCTTCGCGCAATAGAACACGCCGTCCAGATCGATCGCCATCACGCGACGCCACTCGTCGTCCGGGTACTCGTGCACGGGAGCCGCTTTCCCTGTGACACCGGCATTATTCACCAGCACGTCGATCGATCCGTAGCGATCGAGCACGGTTGCCGCCATGCGCTGTGCAGCCGCGCTATCACTCACGTCCACGCCGATAGCCAGTCCAGACAACTCCGCGGCTGCGGTGATGGCAGCCGGCTCGTCGGAATCCGCTACCACCACTGTGAATCCGTCGTGCGCCAAGCGTCCAGCGATGGCCTTGCCAATCCCCTTGGCGCCCCCAGTAACAATGGCAGTTTTCATGAAACCTCAGGATACTCGGTTATCGTTAGCTATTTCCCCGATTGCCTCGAACCACTCAGAGACGCTAATTCACGCCGCTCTTCCGGACCGATTGCTTTAGCAGACGCGAGTTACCTCCAGACCTAGAAGCAGTCCCAACTTTTCGATTTTCGCTGCTATGTGTCCGATACCGGCGGCACAATGATGGGCCGGACCTTCCTCACTCCAGCGCTCGACGAATTTCCGCGCGCCGGCCGGGAACCGGTAACGGCTGTTGGTGTTTCCGATTTCGAGGATCGGCCCCGGCACCGACTCGCCTTGAGCCGACAGTAATTTGATGGCTCCTGCTTCCGTCTCGACCACTGAAAGCAAGGTCACCGGCCCGTTCTTTACCGACATTTCCACCGCCAGGCCGCGGCCCACCTTTCCGTGCAACACCCTCAGCGGACGAACCTTCGTCTTCCCCTCCGCAATCGCGATATGTCCCGGACCATCGTGACCCATAAGAACGACATCGTCTTTATAGTCGGTGGCGTAGAATTCCGTAAACGATCCACCCGCGCCAAAGGAGTCCATGATCTTCATCGCTTGCACATTCTTGATTTCATATTCACCTGCCACTGGAATTCCGCGAGCAGTGAGGAGGCTGCTGCCGAGAATCATCGAGCTGATGGCGTCCTCATTTTCGGGAATGCCCGATCCTTCGTAGTAGTATGCCAGCGAGCCGAGCGCATGCTTCTCGACTAGACTATCCAGCGCCACTGAGGTGCGCGCGGCCCGGTCGAGCTCGTCCAGGGAACAATCCGGCTGAACGTCGAATACTTCCTGGAAGCGCTTCACGCGAGCCTCAATTTCAGAATTCGGCACATCTTTTCGCAACGAAGCGAGTTCATCCACTTCCAGGATCTCCATATGGCCGCCGAACGTGGCGCATTGCCGGGTCAAGTCGGCGTAGATATCCAGCATGCCGTTGTAGTAATGGCCCATCAGCCCCAGCCGGTTGTGCTCCATGACGCTGGCTACGCGCGCTGCCTGCAGCCAGTCCGAAATCTCGTTCCAGGCAACGGGGTCGTCCTCCAGCATACCGGTGACTTGAAAAAAAGGAATTTTACAGCGGCGAAAGACACTCGCGATCTCGGGAACCGCGCAGGCCTGGCACCAGCTCAGCCATTCGCCCGTCATGCGCACGCGATCGCGCATTTGATTGAACGAAGAGTAATCGATAGCCGCCCCTGGCGAAAGGTTCAAGACAATCACCGGAACCTTAGCGCGGCGTACAACCGGCAATACGGTGGATGACACGGCGTAGGTGGATACATGCAGAAAGATCAGATCGACATCCGTCTCCCGAAAACGATGGCCGGCCCATAACGCTTTTTCGGGAGTGTCGATCAATCCCAGATTCACGACCGTCCCGCCGCCGAATTCCAGCTTTTCGGCAAGGCGTTGGTTCGAACCCGTCAGCTTGTCTTTCAGGCCGGCAAACTGCGGCCAGTACGCTTCCAGCCCAATGCTGAAAAGACCTGCTCGAAGCGGGTGGGGCGTGTTATGAATGGTCATGGAGTCTAAGGAATTCAGAATAACAGTGTGAAACAGGTTGTTGATGATTTATTCGTCACCGCTCCCGCACACGCTTTTGAAGACCATTAATTTCAAAGTAGCCGGCATCTAGTCTCTGACCGCTTGATCTGTCCCCTTGCTTACGGGTCTGTGAAAAAATCACAACAACCGGTCGCTTACGCTCGCGGTTCGGTAACGCTCTCTAAACATGAGACAATCTTTCCGAGCCCGGTTTTCAGAACGAAATCAGCCGGTTCATTTCTTTTGCGTCCGCTGGTCCATCCGCATCTCTTTTAGCATCGACATCGTTTGAGAAAGGTGGGAGTAGAAATAGCGTTTGAGAACATCCAGCACTTCGATCAGAACCGGGTCCCGGAGCGAGTAGAAGACTTGGTTGCCTTCCTTGCGGTTGACCACCACCTGCTTGCTCCGCAGGACCGCGAAATGCTGCGAGGCGTTGGCCTGTTCCAATCCCAATTGGTCGATGATCTGGCCCGCCGACATCTCGCCATTCCGCAAAGCTTCAACGATGGCGATTCGAGTGGGGTGGGCGAGGGCCTGGAAGATCTCGGCTTTGAACCGGCGAAGCTCCTGGGTGCTGGTCATTGGGGAAGGCCTTTCTGCGCGATCCGGCCGACGGCCAGCAAAATTCCGAATAATAGCGCATGCGGACGCGGGGGGCAGCCGGGGACAAACACGTCCACCGGAATCGTTTGGTCCACGCCGCCAAGCGTTGCGTAATTCGTCCCGAAGATTCCGCCGCTGATACCGCACGCTCCCACGGCCACCACCACCTTGGGCTCCGGCGCGGCGCGATAGGTTTTCACCAGCGCCAGTTCCATGTTCCGCGTAACTGGACCTGTCACCAGGAGCATGTCGGCATGGCGGGGAGATGCGACAAAGTGGACGCCCAGGCGTTCCAGATCGTAAACCGGGTTATTCAACGCCGTGATCTCGACCTCGCAGCCATTGCACGAACCAGCGTCCACCTCGCGGATCGCAAGGGAACGTCCCAGGACCTGGTGGATGCGCTCGCGCACTTTCCGCTCCAGCTCTTCTGAAGTTTCGTCCACTGGCCAGAAGCCGTGGTGGAGTTTTTTCAGCTCGCTTTGGACGCCTTCCGCATCCACCGCATACTCGCCGGTGACAACCAGATTGCGGCGGTCACGCACAGCCAGCTCGAACTCCCGGGTTATCTTTACGGCGCCGCTGGTATCGGCCTCCGCGCACTGGCCGCAGTAAATGCAAAGCCCATAATCGACGGTGACTAGCCGCGTGTCGTCTCGTTCCTGGATGGAGATAGCGCCGGTTGGGCAGACCTCGGCGGCGGGACGCGAATCCCGCCAGCGCGAGAAATCAAAGCGCGGGGCGCCCCGATACCGCATCGAAAGAAGCGGCGGCTTTTCGGGATAGCCGATGGTAACCAGGCCGGTTTGCGCGGTTTTTCTCAAAATCTTGAACATGGTCAGCGATCCGTCCCGGAATAGGAGAGATTGAAACTCTTGTTGATAACTGGGAAGTCCGGCACGATGTTGCCCTGCACGGCCTCCACCAGAGCCGGCCAATTGTTGAGAGACGGGTCCTTGATCTTACAGCGCTCAAGCTGGTTCCCTGGCCCCGTACGAATCCAGTGGAGAATCTCGCCGCGCCATCCTTCCACAGCGCCCAGCGCGCATCGGTCCGGCGGAATGGGCGGCATGGAAACGCAATGCGGTCCTGGCCTGAGCCCGGATTCTACCGCCCGGATCACGTTCAGCGATTGCCGAATTTCATCCACCCGGACTTGCATGCGGCGCAGGACATCGCCTTCCTGGTAGACGGGCACCTCGATAGTCACGGAGCCATACGCGGCGTAGGGATGGTCGCGCCGGACGTCGCGGTCGATACCGGATGCGCGGCCGGCGACGCCCACGACGCCGAGGTCTCGCGCTTTATCCGGATCCAGGATTCCAGTGCGCTCCAGCCGGTCGCGCGTAGAGTCCGAGGTTTCGATGATCCCCATCAAGTCTTCGAATTCTCGGTCGAAGATCTTCAGGACACGCACGCACTCCTCAATTTGATCTGGGTACCAATTCCAGCGCACTCCGCCGGGACAAATCATTCCGCGCAACAAGCGGCTGCCGGTTAACTCTTCGTTCAGGCGAAGAATCATCTCGCGAAGACGCGAGGCGTGAGCATTGGCAATGACGAAGCCAACGTCAGTGGCGATCGCTCCGATGTCGGCGACATGGTTGTACATGCGCTCCAATTCGAGAAGAATGGTCCGTATTCGGGCGGCGTGCTCGGGGATCTCAACGCCGCCAGCTTGTTCGATGGCCTGGCAAAAAGCGGCGCCGTGCGAGAAACTCGAGTCGCCGGAAATGCTCTCGGCAAGGAAGACCCCGCGATGAACCGGCATTTGCTCGAAGCGTTTCTCGATTCCTTTGTGGACGTAGAACATCCGCAGTTGGAGATAGAGAATAGGTTCGCCGGCGACAGCGAAGTTGAAGTGTCCCGGCTCGATGATGCCTGCGTGCACCGGGCCTACGGGAATCTGAAAGACACCCTCGCCGAGAGTCGGCCGGTAGACGTGGCGTTCACCTTCAAAGGGGGGAAGCACGGTGTCTATCGGAAAACTTTTGCGCAGAGGATGGACGTCCGGCCAGTTGTCATGCAGCGCAACGCGGCGCGGATTGGGATGGTTCTCGGCCACCAAGCCGAACCAATCCTGAATCTCGCGCTCCTGCCAGTTCACGGCCGGAATCTCAACCGCAAGAGAAGGAAACGCGGGGTGATCGGAGGGGACCGGCGCCCGCACCAGCAGGTAGCGGTGATCATGGGGATGCTCAAATACGTAATACAGGTTGTAGCGCGATTCGGCCGCGGTGCGGTCTTCGGCAAACACGGCGGCGAGCCGGCACCCGTTGTCTCGAAGAAAGGCCGTGACGGGCCGCGCATCGTTCGCGGAGAGGTCCGCGTAGATTTCCGCGTCTCCCTGCTGGCGCCAGCGTTCAAACAGATTTACACCTCTCGCGAGGAGCCCGTCAAACGAGCCGGCTTTGGTAATCAAGGATGCACCTCGAGAATGCGCGCTGCGCCCTCCACCAGGGCGTAGAGCGGCGCGGGCAGCCAGAATCCCAAGAGAACAACCAGCAGAGAAAGGCCAATCACCGGCCAGGTTTTCCAGCGCGAAAACTCACCGCGCGGTAGACCATTGGGCGCGCCGAAAACCAATTGCGAGGCGTGGTAAAAGAAACCACAAAAAATCGCGACCACCAAGACCACAAACACGATCACAACGCCAATGTGTTGGGCGGCGAACCCGGCACGCAGAACAGTAAACTCACTCTGGAACATGCTGAACGGTGGCGTCCCGGTTACAGCTAGGGTCGCAAGCAGGAACATTGGCGCACTTACGGGCAAAGTGTGGAGCAGCCCTCCGGTTCCCTTCTTGAGTGAATCGTTTCCGGTATGCTGCTGGAAATTGCCGGCGCAGAAGAACAGCAGCGGCTTGGTCACGGAGTGAAACGTCATGTGGAGCAGCATACCCAGCGGCCCCAGGACTCCTCCAAAGCCGAGACTGAGCGCCATGATTCCGCCGTGGTCGATGCTCGAATAGGCGAGCAGCCGGCGATAACTTCGCTGCTGGAGAATGAATGGCACCGCGATACCGATGGTGAGAAGGCCGAAAAGGATCAGCAACTGAGAGGCGAAGGCCGGGCCTAGGCAACGCGCCGTGAGCACATAGAAGCGGGCCAGCGCATAGAGCGCGCAATCCAAAACGGCCGTTGCCATGAGCGCCACGACGGGAACCGGAGCCTCGCTGTAAGCATCCGGTTTCCAGGTGTGCATCGGCGCCAGCCCAGCCTTCGTTCCGTACCCGAGCAGAGCCAGGATGAAGGCGAGCCGCATGACCGTTTTGTCGAATCGCGGTGCGCTATCCACCAGCACGGACCAATTCAGGTTGCTCACGTTCTCGCCACCCAGTATCGGGTACGACGCGTAGTAGACCAGCACGGTGCCAAAAAGCGCCATCGACAGTCCGACGCCGCCTAGAATGGCGTACTTCCAGGCGGCTTCGAGGGAATTCCGCCGATTGTAAAAAGTCACGAGAAATATGGAGGCTAGCGTGGTACCCTCGGCCGCAACCCACATCACGCCCAGGTTGTTAGCGACCGTGACCAGCAGCATCGAGAAACCGAACAAAGGCGTGAGCGAATAATACAGGCGCAACCTCGAGCTTGGGATTTTTTCGTCGATGATTTCACCGCTGGCATGATCCTTTGTTTCCTGCCGGAAATAACCGATGGCGTAAGGCGCCGAGACGAGATAGACGAAGGCGGTCAATAACGCCACCAGCGCGCTGAGATGATCGGCATAGAGAAACCCGTTGCCCCAGGCCACCGGTCCTGATCGCAGCACTTTCCCTGCAAGCCAGACTGCCGCTGCGAACGATCCCACCGCCGAAAGCAAGTACACCAGCTCCATCCGGCGCGGATTGCGCATCGCAGCCGTGATGGCACTCGCTAGCAGCGGAATCAGGAGCAGGGCGATAATGATCATCGGTCCGTCATCCCCTCAACCGGCTGAGCCGGCTCACGTCCATGGAATCGAACGTCTCGCGGATACGGTAAACCAGGATGGCCAGCAACAGCGACGCCACCAAAACATCGAAGAAAATGCCAACCTCGACGATCAACGGCATCCCATAGGTCAGCGAGATTGCCGCGAGAAGTAGACCGTTCTCCAGGCAAAGCAGCCCGAGCACTTGGCTCAACGCTTTTCGCCGGTTCACCATCATGAAGAAGCCGATCAGGAAGACCGCGATCGCGACCGCTAGAGTGTTATGGCCAAGGCCGTGCCCCGCGGGTTCGTTCGGCCGATGAAACGATTCAGAGACCACATAGGCCAGCAGCGTCAGCATTCCCGCGACGAGCACCGATAACGGAACGTTCACGAAGGGTTCTATTTCCTGGCGGATCTCGATCCTCGCCACCAGGCGTTCCAGAACCACCGGCAGCAGGGCTGCCTTGAAGATCAGGGTGAGAGCTGCGACCCAATATATGTGCGGCGCGTGATTAAAGTAGGCAATGGTCCAGGCGATGCAAGCGAGCAAAAACGACTGCACTGCGAACGCGCGAATGTTGGTCACGAGCCACCGTTGCGCCACCATCAGGATCTGTATCACTAGAACCAGTGCCGCCATCAGCGTGATCATCTTGTTGCCGAATTGCGGATCTTGCCAGAAGAACATTAGTAATCTATTTCCTCAAAACAGAAACGTGGAAATCAGCGCCGTTGCGCTCAAGACAAACGCGACGGCAAGCAATTCCGGAACGCGGAACAGCCGCATCTTGGCGTTAGTGGTTTCCACCAGCACCACCGCCGCCGCCAGCAGCAAAAGTTTCAGACTGAACAGACCCAGACCGAGCAGGGTCGCAAAGGACCAGCCGATGCTTAATCCAAACGGGAAAAACACATTCACGAGCAGCGTCATGAGCACCAGTTGTTTCATGGCCGCGCTCCACTCAATCAGCGCCAGGTAGGGTCCAGAATATTCCAGAATCATCGCCTCGTGGATCATGGTCAGTTCGAGGTGCGTGGCGGGGTTATCCACCGGGATGCGTCCTGTCTCAGCGATGAGGACGATGAACAGCGCGGCAAAGGCCAGCATCTGCTGAGGAGCAAGAAAGCGCCAGCTCTGTCCGAGCGACGCTTGCGCAACGACACTCAGATTGGTGGAGCCGGCACTCAGAGCGACGGTGAATATGGCCAGCATCAAGGCTGGCTCGGCGATGGCCGAAATGGTCATTTCGCGGCTGCTTCCCAAGCCGCCAAACGAACTCCCGGTGTCCAGTCCACCAAGAGCGAGGAAGAATCGGCCCAGCGCCAACAGATAGACCACGGCGAGCACTCCTCCGTACAAGCTCAAAGGAGCCTGCGCGGAGACGGTGGGGATCAAGAGTCCCGCGAGCAGCGTAGTGACGAACAGAACATAAGGTGTCGCTGAAAAAATCCAGGAAGCAGTTTCTGGGATGACCATCCCCTTGCGCAAGAGCTTATGAATATCCCGGTAGGGCTGCAAGATTCCAGCTCCCCGGCGCATTTGAAGCCGGGCCTTTAGTGTCCGGCTAAAGCCGGTGATCAAAGGCGAAAGAAAGAGGACAATGGCGATCTGCGCAAGAAGGGCTAAGATGCGCTCGGTCATCCACGCACTCCAAATAGCAGCAACAGGATCAGCGTGACGAAGACATACAACAGATATAGATGGATACTGCCCTGCTGAAGGCGGCGCATACGCGTCGCAATCCACAGGATGCCGTGTTGCAGCGGGCGATAGAAATGAGTTTCAAAAGTGGGCTCGATCTCCGATTCGAAATGAATGGCCTTGGGATAGTAGGGAGACACTTCGTACTCTGCTTGGATTTCCCGGCGTGGCCGGAACAGCGCGCCGAAGATCATCCGAAGCGGCTTGGAGAACGCCGTAGCCGTAAATTCGTTCTGAGCGGTTAGCCCCGCGAGGCCGCAGTCCCAGGCGGGGCCAGTGGTGCGCGAGGATTTTCGTCCCCACAAGACCAGTAGCAACAGCGGGACCGCGCCCAGCCCGATGAGTAGCGCGGCGATCATCGCGGGCGAAACGCTTCCGCTGCGAAGCGAGCCTGCTGTCAGAATGAGACCATTTGCGGCAAGATCCTTACTGGCGGCGATGCCGAAGGCGCGGGTTGTGATTGGATCGAAGACTGGAAGAAACCACGCCGCTCCCAGGCCGAGCACCAGGCAGGTCACCGCGAGGATCGCCATTGCGGACCGCATCGAAAACGGCACCTCTCGCGCACGCTCCGCTGCCTCACTCCGAGGGAGCGCCAGGAAGGTGATGCCGAAAGCCTTCACAAAGCAGGCCGCCGCGAGGGCTGCGGTCAACGCTAGCAGCGCTCCGGCTACTGGAAACGCGAGCCGGGTCAAGGTTGGTGTGGCGCCGAATCCGGCCAGCAGCGCCTGGTAGGTGAACCACTCGCTAACGAAACCATTCAATGGCGGCAATCCGGAGATGGCGATCGCGCCGATCAGAAAATACAAAGCTGTGGAAGGCATGCGCCGGATCAAGCCGCCCAACTCTTCCATGTTGCGCGTGCCAGTGGCATGCAGCACGCCGCCGGCCCCCAGGAACAAGAGACATTTGAATACGGCATGATTCAGAGTGTGAAAAAGACCCGCGATGAGCGCCAGGGCGGCAAGCTGCGGATGCCCAAAAGAGCGGAACAGCAGAGCCGAGCCGAAGCCCATGAGAATGATCCCGATGTTTTCGATGGAGTGATAGGCGAGCAATCGCTTCAGATCGTGCTCCATCAGCGCGTAGAGAACGCCTAGCAGCGCGGACACCACTCCGATCACCAGCACGGTCATGCCGGCCCAGACCGAAAGCGTTCCGTAGAAATCGAAAAAGACGCGAGCCATCCCGTAGATGCCGGCCTTGATGACGATCCCCGACATCAGCGCGGAGATGTTGCTCGGGGCCACCGGATGGGCGGCGGGCAGCCAGATGTGCAACGGAATAATACCGGCTTTAGCTCCAAAACCGAGGAACAGGAGCAGGAATGCAGTCGCGCCCAGCGCGGGCGATAGTTGCTGACCGGCGTCGTGAAGAGCGGAAAATTCCAGGCTACCGGCGGCGGTTGCCAGAAGCAGGAACCCGACCAACAGCATCCCAGTGCCACCGCGCGACATCAGGAAATACAGCAGGCCGCCTTTTCTCGCCTCGGCCGACTCGTGATCGAACACAACCAGAAAATAGGCGGCCACCGCCATCAACTCCCAGACGATCAGAAAAAACAAAACGTTCGAGGCGGTGAAGACTAGCGTCAGGGAAAGCAGGAGCAGATTGAGGAAGAAGCAGAACAACTCCGGGCTTCTGCGAGCCGCTGAGTGCGCGATGTACCCCAGAGAATAAATGGAAACGGAGGCTGCCAGCAGCGATAGCGCCAAGCCAAAAAAAGCTGCGAGCGGGTCGAGCCGAACGGAGTAGCTGAGGTAGGGCACGCCGGATGACAGCACCCATTGGGATTCAGCGCCGCCGAACAAGACACCGGCGGAGGCGCCGAACTCCAGCAGCGCTCCCGCTAACGAGAGCAGACAGAGCAGGCTTGTGATCCAGGACGCTGTTCGTTTGGATGCGTGGCCAGCGAGTCCGCCGGCCATCGCCAGGGCGTAGGCCAGCAGCCCGGCTGTGAACAATTCACGCGTTGGCCACATAGGGTCTAGCGAAACTGCGAGCCGGGTGAATCAATCACTTTCGATTATATTCGATACTTCGAATGTGCGCAATTCGATTCATTCAGACGTCGAGGGCCGCAGGCGGACCAGGAAATATGCCACTGTCAGCGCTCCCAGCCAGGGCAGCCCGGCAATCAGCGTTACGCGCATGCCTTCTACCCACCACGTCGTTACTAAGATTGCGACGATCGACGCGGCGCCCAAAAGCGACGTGTACGGGTAGCCGAACATACGCACCGGCAGGCGGGGCCGTCGCTCGGAGTCCCATTTCCTCCGGAAGAACAAGTGCGTCACGAAGATCATCAGCCAGACGAACAGTCCGCCGAACAGCGCGATTCCGAATAAATAGACGAAAGCACCGTCGGGATAAGCGAATGCCAAAAATGTTGCCAGCAACAATCCAGCAGCCGAGACCAGCAGTGCCGGAAGCGGAGTGCCGCGCGAGGAAACTCCGCCGAGAAACCGTGGTGCGTAACCTCCACGCGCCAGCGAAAACATCATCCGGCTGCACAGGTAAAGATTGCAATTCATGCTGGATGCAGCGGCCGTGATGACCACGAAGTTCACCAGGTGAGCGGCCGCCGGCACTCCGATGAGCTGGAAAACTTTCACGAATGGACTGGCGGTCACATCCGAGCCAGGCTGAATCTGTTTCCACGGAACGATGCTGATAAGAACCACAATGGCGCCCAGGTAGAACAGGATCAGCCGGGCCACCATGCTGTGCATCGCTCGCGGCACGGCGGTCTCAGGATTCTTGGCTTCGCCGGAAGTGACCGCAACCACCTCCGTTCCTATGTAGCTGAAGATCACGAAGGCCATGGCCATCCAGACGCCGCGCCAACCGGTCGCAAGAAAACCGCCGTGCGCCGTGAGGTTCGAAAAACCAATGGCCGGGATTGGACCGAGCCCGGTTACCAGCGCCAGCCCGAAGATGATGAACACCACAATGGCGACCACCTTGATCATTGCGAACCAATACTCGAAGCTGCCGAAGCTCGCGACGCTGCGCGCGTTGACGTACAACAGCGCCAGCGAGAATCCCAGCACCCAGAGCCATTTCGGCGTGTTTGGGAACCACCACTGGCAGTAAATCGCGATGGCTGTCGCCTCACCTCCGATGGCGATGCATTGCGCCGCCCAATAGGTATAGCGAACGACGAAGCCCGCCCAGCGGTTGAGGTAAAGCTCGGCGTAAACCCCGAATGAACCGGCGGTGGGATGAGCCACCGCCATTTCCGAAAGCGCGCCCATGAACAGCAGGGCGATGACGGCGCCGATCAAATAGCTCACGATGACGCCAGGTCCGGCGATGCGCACGGCCAGCGAACTGCCGAGAAAAAGTCCCGTGCCGATCGCTCCTCCGATAGCGATCATGCTGAGTTGGCCGCTCGAGAGCTGGCGGGAGAGCTGTTCGCCTTGCTCGATGCCTAGGCCGGCGGCCTCACTCATCTTCATACGCGACGCCGGGACTGCCTGAAGGGTAGAACGCGCCCAGCAGCTTAATTGTGGTGTTCCCGGGATTCTCTATGCAGTGCCGAACGCCGGCCGGGAAGTATATGCTGCTGCCTGCGTCGAATTCACACGCTTCTTCATCCACGTGCACCATTCCGCTGCCTTCCAGAATGAAAATGACTTCCTCGTAGGTGTGGTAATGGAACGGCGCTTTGCTGGGCGGAATCCATCCGGCGAACTGAGTGACTTGCCGGCAGCCCAGATCGGTGTGGACAAGATACCGGAATATGCGATCTTCGCCTGCCCGAATATCCTCACGCTCGTCCTCGTGCACCATGAGTCGTGGGCATTCACCGGACGCGGCTCCTGGGGGCTGCTCGACAACCCGGCGCTCGGAATCTTCGGGGCAACAGGCGCTGACGATTCGAAGAGTCTCGGGTCCGGCGTTCTCGATCGTGTACGCGGCGCCCGGAGGAACGAATACCGCGCAGCCGGGTCGGAGGCTAAAGAGGGAACCGTTGATGTGACAGACACCAACGCCCGCGGCTACATAAAGCACTTCTTCCGCGTTCGGATTTACGATGGCCGGCGAGATGCCGGGCCCGTAGTCGTTCACCGTTTGCGTGATGCGCGTGGCCCCATTGTTCCGGCAGATTACCTTGCGCTCCGCCCAGCTTCCCAGAGTCGAGAGTTGTCCGTCCTCCGGCGAATACACCCGGCAGCCACCGGCCAACACTTTCACGAACGCACCATCAAATCCAGATTGTCTTCGAAGGCGCGCAATGCGGTGTGAACATCCTCCAGCGTGTTGTAGACATGGAAAGCGATGCGCACGCCGTCGCGGCGTATGGAGCAGACCACGCCGCGCGCGGCAAGTTGAGCCAGCATCGCCTTAGGGTCGTTCGCCCGCAGCACCACCAGCGGCCCCACGCTCGAGGCCGGCGTTTTGGATTCGATTTTGAGATCGCGAACGCCCTCTAGGAAGGCGCGAGTCAGGCGTTCGATTTGCGCCGCCACGTTCTCCATTCCAATCTGCGTCAGAAGATCCAGCGCAGGCCGGGCCATGTAGATATTCGGCATCGGCGGAGAACCACCTTCATAGCGGCGAGCATCCGTCGCCGGGTCGAGACGCTTGGTATCGAACGCGAAAGCGTCGCGTTGCGCGAACCAACTGGTGATAGTCGGGGTGAGCGATTCGATCAGCTCGCGGCGCACATACAGGAAGGCCACCCCCGGCGGGCCCAGCAGATATTTGAGCACTCCTGTGACATAGAAATCCACGTCCAGAGCCTTTACATCTATTGGGCGCGTTCCACAATCCTGGAAGCCATCCAAGAACAACAGCGCGCCGCGCGCATGAGCGATCCGCGTGATCGCCGCTACGTCAGATCGGAATCCGTTGACGAATGAAACATGCGTGAGCGGCACTATCAGCGTCCTCTCATCGATGGCGGCCGCATAGCATTCCGTGGGAACCACGTTGTTGACGCCATCCAGAAACTGGATCTCCGCGCCGCGCGGTCGCTGGGCCAGCCAGATCTGCCCCATGGTGGGAAACTCGTATTCGCTCATCACCACCTTATTGCGATGATCGAACTGCATGGCGTTCGCGATTGGATTGATACCCGCCGACGCGCTGGCCACAATGGCAACTTCCTCCCGTTCGGCATTGATGAAGCGCGCGAACTGGGTGCGCAGAGCTTCGTAGGTTTGCATCCAATCGTCCCAGGGAGCGCGCGACGTCCGCCAGCTTGCGGCGTATTCCTCGAGGCCGCCTTCCACGGCGTCGGATAACGCGCCTTGCGAGCAATTGTATAGATACGTTTTGGATTGGAGGATCGGAAAGTGCGATCGCAGCTCCGAGATTTGTTGGTCCGTCAGCATTTTTCTCCTACATCTGGTTCACGGCTTGTATCAGCGCCTGAATGTAACCGTAGCAGTAAGCAAACGATTGCAGTCCAGCGGGATCGTCAGCCGCTTCGGGCACATGGTCCGGCATCAACAGGTAAGGATAACCAACTTCTTTGTACACCTGAATGGCCTTGACGAAATCGACATCGCCTTCGTCCGGGAACACCTCCATGAACTCGTCGCGATGTCCGCGGATATTGCGGAAATGCACGTTGAAGATTTTCTGGCGAGAGCCGAAGTATCGAATGACGTCGAAGATTTCCTTGCCCGGATTCTGCAGCATTTCGGAAACCGTGCCCTGGCAGAAGTTCAATCCGTGATACGGGCTCTCCTGGATCGCAACGAACTTCTTCAGACCATCCACAGTTCCCAGCACCCGTGCCACCCCCTGGTAACCCTCGGGCGGCACTCCAGGATCGTGCGGGTGGCAAGCAATCCGGATCTTGTATTCCGCGGCTACAGGTACGACGCGTTCAAGAAAATACGTAATCCGCTCCCAGGCTGCGTCCGCGTCCACAGGACCGGCGCGAGTGAGCGGCGTGGCTGGGTGCGCATCCTTCAAGCGCCAGGTGCTGTACGTGGCGTCGCCCCGGCCGGGAGTGCGGCCAGTGCGCAGCACACCCAGGATGCTCATATTGTATTTGATGGATGGAATCCCGGCAGCCGCACAGGTGCGGATCATATTCTGAAAGGACTCGATGTCGCGATCGCGCTCCGGGCTCTGAGCCAGCATGATCGCCGGATGTTTTTCACTATCGATATGACTGGAGGTAAGAAATGGCGGTGCGACGCAATCCACGCTAATGCCGTACTTTCCCGCCAGATCGCGCAACCGTGTGAGCTCCTCAACGGTGGCATAAAGTCGGCCGTCCCCAGTCTCCGGATAGCCGCAGATATTGCGGACGCCGTAGCGGGCGAAGTATTGAAAATGTTTCTCATTGCTGGGAGCGCTCTGGCATCCCAGTTTCATAAGTACGGGTTTCGTCGGCGCCGCTGACACTTTTTCCGCGGAAGCCCCGGCGAGCGCCACCATCCCAGCCGAAGACACAAATTCTCTGCGATTCATAGAGCTGATCCTACCGCCATCTAGTATCCCCTCAGTTCGCTTGTGGGGCAGGATGGTATCCCAATGTCACTTAGTTTTCCAAAACTGGGGATCCAGATGCAGTCGTNNGGGAAAACTAAGTGGCATTGGGATGGTATCCTGCGCGCGGTTGGTAACCGCGCAGTTGGCGCCGATTGGCAATCGGCGCGCAGGTTACCAACCTGCCCCACATGAGGCACAATCAGTATTATCGTGGTTGAATCCGCGCTGGCGATTATGGCCTGCATCGTTCTTTTACAGGCACCTCTATTTGCTTTAGGTCAACCTCGCTATGTTTCCACCACCCCAGCGCCTGGCAGTTTTCCAATTGTCCATGGTAAATCCGTAGCGGCCGTGTACGTGGACCCGAGCGATTTTCCCGGAGTCGTCAGAGCCGCCGATAACCTTCGCCGCGACATCGGCCGCGTCACGGGTCTGACACCCCAGCACGATCTTGGCCCGCGCGCAATAATCATCGCCGGAACCATCGGCAGGAACGCCATCATCGACCAGTTAATCCGCGAACAGAAAATCAATGTCACCGGCATCCAAGGGAAATGGGAATCATTCCTGATCCAGGTTGTGCCGCATCCCCAGCCCGGTATCAGCTCCGCGTTGGTGATCGCCGGAAGCGACAAACGCGGAACGATCTACGGAATTTACGACGTCTCGGAACAGATCGGCGTTTCGCCCTGGTACTTCTGGGCTGATGTCCCCGTTGTGCATCGAGACGCATTGTTCGTGAAGCCGGGCCGTTACGTCGAGCCAGAGCCGGCGGTCAAATACCGCGGCATCTTTCTGAACGACGAGGCGCCTGCTCTCAGCGGCTGGGTCCACGCAACATACGGAAATTACAACCACGAATTCTATGAAAAAGTGTTCGAGCTGCTGCTTCGCCTGAAGGCGAACTACCTTTGGCCGGCGATGTGGAACAACGCTTTCTCTGACGACGATCCCCTCAACGCGAAGCTCGCGGACGAATACGGGATCGTGATGGGTACCTCGCATCATGAGCCCATGTTGCGTGCACAAAAAGAATGGACCCGGCACGGGAAAGGGCCCTGGGACTACTCCCGGAACCAGGAAGTTTTGCGCGCCTTCTGGGAGGAGGGCGTTCGGCGCAACAGGAATTACGAAAGCATCATCACGCTCGGCATGCGCGGCGACGGAGACATGCCCATGTCCCGAGAGGCCAACACCCGGTTGCTGGAGCGCATCGTTGCCGATCAGCGCAAGATCATTGGCGCGGAAGTGAATCCCGACATCACGAAGGTGCCGCAAGACTGGGCGCTCTATAAAGAGGTCCAGGAGTATTACGAGAAAGGCATGCGCGTCCCCGACGACGTGACGCTTCTTTGGTGCGACGACAACTGGGGCAACATACGCCGTCTCCCTACAACTGAAGAACGAAAGCGCAGCGGCGGCGCCGGCATTTATTATCACTTCGATTACGTCGGTGGTCCGCGCAACTACAAATGGATTGATACGAATCCGATTCCGAAAGTCTGGGAGCAGATGCATCTTGCCTTGGAATACGGAGCCAATCGCATCTGGATCGTGAATGTCGGCGATTTGAAACCGATGGAGTTTCCCACCGAGTTCTTTTTGGACCTGGCGCGCGATCCCGGGCGCTGGCCGAAGGAGAAGCTCGGCGAATTCACCGAGTTGTGGGCCGCGCGAGAGTTCGGCCCAACGCACGCCGCGGAGATCGCCAAGTTGGTTTCGAAGACATTGAAATACAACGGCCGGCGCAAGCCGGAGCTTCTGGAACCCGGAACGTTTAGCATCAATAACTACCAGGAAGCGGACCAAGTGGTCGCGGATTACGACGCTATAGTTTCCAAAGCAGAAGCGATCCAGCGCGATCTGCCGCCCGAGGCGCGGGATGCGTTTTTCGAACTTGTCTTACATCCGGCAAAGGCAAATGCAATCGTCACCTCTGTGTACGTCGCGGCGGCCAAGAACCACCTCTACCTCGCTCAAGGGCGTGCCAGCGCCAATGACATGGCGGCGCGAACAGAGCAGCTCTTTCGCCAGGACGCGGACCTGACCGCCTACTTCAATCACACACTGGCCCACGGCAAATGGGACCACATGATGGATCAAACGCACATCGGCTACACGGACTGGCAGGAGCCACCGACGAACACCATGCCGCCAGTCGCGCAACTTGCCCTACCTTCATCGGCTTCGTTGGGCGTCGCCGTGGAAGGATCGAGTGATGCGTGGCCGGGCAGCGCCGCGCCGCCCGCACTGCCTCCCTTCGACGCATTCAACCGGTCGCCGCACTTCATCGATGTGTTCAACCGCGGCCAAGCTCCCTTCGAATTCTCCGCCATTCCGAACGCTTCTTGGATCGTACTCAGCACCACACGCGGTTCTATTGAGAAAGAACAACGTCTGTGGGTAAGCATCGATTGGGACCACGCCCCGCCGGGATCGAATAAAGGCTCCGTCACTATTGAAGGCGCGGGGGCCGTACCCGTCGCCGTGGAAGTGGACGTCTTCAACCCGAGACAACCGTCGCGAAAATCCGTGAGAGGCTTCGTCGAAACGTCAGGATACGTGTCGATCGAGGCGGAACATTTCACGCGCAAGGTCGATGCAGGGCAGGTTACCTGGCAGCGGATCCCGGACTACGGCCGGACGCTATCCGCGATGTCGATCTTTCCCGTCACCGCCGACAGCGTGCTGCCTCCCGCCAAGTCGCCGGTTCTCGAGTATCAGATGTATCTCTTCGACGCCGGACCTGTCGACGTGGAAGCGATTCTATCGCCCACGCTCAACTTCTATCCAGGGCGCGGACTACGCTACGCAATCTCGTTCGATAGCGAGCCGCCGCAGGTTATCGACGCCCTCGCGCACAATTCGCAAAGCGATTGGGAGACCTCCGTGAAAGACAGCGTTCGCAAGGTGCGCTCCAAGCACGTGCTGGCCGCTCCCGGAGTTCACACATTGAAATTCTGGATGGTAGACCCAGGCATCGTGCTCGAGAAGCTGGTGGTTGACTTGGGTGGCGTCAAACCGAGCTACCTAGGTCCTCCGGAGAGTTTTCACCGGTGAATGTTGGCATTGTTCGACAAGAGTGTATCTCATGGGCTTGCAGCCCATCCAATGGAATGAAAACCTTCGACCAGCGGGTGGGGCGGACCCCCTGGTCCGCGCGGGTCCCCCTGGACCCG
>PMUN01000128.1 GCA_003166875.1 Bryobacterales bacterium
AGATGGGTCACAGGGACCTCCTTGTGACCCGACACTATCCCAATTTCCACCCTGCCGCTCGAAACGCCCACGCGTAGCGTCTGCCGCTTCGGCTTCGTTCAAGTCGCCTACACGTCGTGTGGCCGGTTGGCTACGCCGTCCGAACGTTGCCGCTCGTCTGAAGAACCCGAACCACTGTCCCAACACCGATGCGCATCTGACCGGCGATTCTCTCGATCGAGAGGCCTGTTTCCCGTAGCCGCACGACTTCATCGCGGTTGAAGATCCGACGCGGGCGCCCAATTGCGTTCCCGGTCCTTGTGCCGTGCGCCTTAGCGGAACGCATGCCAGCGCTGACCCGTTCACGGATCAATTCCCGCTCAAACTGTGCCTATTGCGGTTCTCCGCAATCAGCGCATTATGCGGAGCGCGCGATTATGCAAAGCCACAGCGCCCAAGTGGTGGTGTGGCCTGCATATCAATGATGTGGGACTCCGCATTATACCGGCTGGAACAATGAAGTGATCAACGCGTCGGGCGCTTTGAATCGCCCACGACGCAAGCCAAGTGGCATAACCGCCTCGACCGCCTCCAACTTCTCCGATGGATCCACCCGCAGATAGATTTCGGTCGTGCGGATATCAGCGTGGCCGAGCCACAGTGCCACCTTGCGGATGTCTCGAGTAGCTTTGAGCATTGTGAGGGCGCAGCTGTGTCGAAGCTGATGGGGCGATACAGAGCGGCTATTTTAAGGATGGGCAACTCTTCCTTGCAGAACAGACGTGTTTGTCGAGAATGTATTCGAAACCTGCGCGGGTCATTGCAGTTCCCTCGGCGTTCATGAACAACTCGGGCACAGGCGGCGCTCCTCGAACCGCCATCCAGGCCCGGAGATCTGCCGTAGTCTCCTTCCAGAGCGGAAGGCATCTTTCTCTCCGGCCCTTGCCGACAACACGGACGCTCGGTGTTCGTTCGAGGCGCACACTCTCCAGTAGGAGCCCCACCAACTCCGAGACACGCAGTCCTCCAGCAAAGCAGAGGTGCAGCATGGCGCGATCGCGGATTCCGAGACGAGTCGTGGTATTTGGCGCGTTGAGGATCGCGCGAACTTCGTCCATCGTGAGATGCCGCACCAACCCTTGGTCATGGCGTTTACTGGGGATGGCATGGATCTGCTTATTGTTTCACGACCTGAGACGTAGCGCGGCCAGGAACATGCGGCGGGCGGGGATTGACCGTTCTGTAATCAAGCGCATCGGCGGATGGAAAACTGAGGCCATGTTCCTTCGATACAACATCATTGACGAACGGGACTTCGTGGAGGCGGCCCGGAAGATGGAATTCTATCGGGCGCAGGAACGCAGCCAGGGCGCGATTAGCACAGAAAGTAGCACAGTCGGGGAAAAGAGCCTGCCCAAGGGTCCGCCAGCAAACAGTGGCAACCTATTGCAATAACGGCAGATCGGTTTGGCTCCTCAGGTAGGACTCGAACCTACAACCCTTCGGTTAACAGCCGAATGCTCTACCATTGAGCTACTGAGGAGTGAGGCGGGAAGTTCCTTCCTCATCATTACATCAAACTGTTCCGAATCCTGTCAAATCCTGAGTGCTAGTTGTGCTGCTTGCTAAACTGGTAGTCTCTTCATGGAATTGGACAAAACATACGAGCCGCAGCTGTTCGAGCCCCATTGGGCCGACTGGTGGGTGGAAAACAACGTCTTTCGCGCCGATGCCAGCGCGCCGGGACCGGACTTCTCTATCGTAGTTCCTCCTCCCAACGTCACGGGCTCGATGCATATCGGGCACATGCTGGAACATTCGCTGATTGACACCGCAGTGCGCTGGCACCGCATGCGCGGCGATAACACCCTGTTCCTGCCAGGCGTGGATCACGCCGGCATCGCCACGCAAATGCTGGTGGAACGGAGTCTCGCTGCGGAGGCCACGTCGCGCCGCGAGCATTTCACGCAGCCCCGAACTCTCTCGCGCCGTCACCGAAGTGTTCGTTCGGCTCTACGAAAGTGGGTGGCCACTACGCGTCCGGAAACCATGCTGGGCGATACCGCGGTGGCTGTGAATCCTAAAGACGAGCGCTGGTTTCCAACGACCTGCCTGGCCGCCGGCATTACCAGCGCCGCCGCGAGGATTGTTTTGACGCAATAAATCAGGCCAACATGGACGCGTCGCGCAGGCTATCTATTCTGCAAGGCTGGAGAATTTCGCCGCCGCCGGCTTATTGCGAACAGAAGAAGTACCGCACCTGTCATCAAAGCGATCATTCCGGGCTCGGGGACCGCTGACGTCCCAGCAACCGTTATGACCGAGGACAGAGCGTAGAGCGAATTACTGTTGTCCGATTCTTCGCCATTGCCGGAGGCGATCCACCCTCCTGTCGTCAAAGTTGAGTTTCCGAACTCGGGGAAAGTCTGACCCAAGTCGTTTATGCCGCCCGACACCGTCCCCACACTAGTTGAGCCAGTCCAAGTTCGTGTGCTTAAACTATTGCCGTTCTGATTTATGTCTATCGCAGACAGCAGGGCCCCGGAGTACAAACTGCTCGCACTCGATGCTACCTCGGTGCCATTCAAGGTATAGACAAGTCCGGTTGACGGGGCATTCGCCGTAGCGTTGACCGTCGGGGTAGAGCCAATCACCGTCCAGGTGACACCGTTCGCAGTATCAAATGTCGCCAGGGCGGCGTTCAGTGCCGCTTCATTCGTAACATCGGTATTGTAGCCGGAGATCGTAGTCGAGGTCACAAAGAACGTGTCTGCGGTGACGAACGCCAATTGGTATTTGGTTCCCGGCGTCAGACCGGCCGGTATGGTGACAATGTTCGCGTAGCCGGCGATACATCCCAGAAGTGCGAGCAGGCCCGTGCGCACGAGCCCGCGATCAATATGTTCCGCGAAAATCATGATTTTTGTCGCATCCGTTCTGGCGACTTGTCGCATGGATGCGCCTCCTGATTGGTGTGGTGAAATGTCAGGAAACGTGACACTTCATTTGCCGCGAATCAGGCGAAACGCATAGTTCAGTTCGCGGCCGTCGCCTTCCAATACGGAGATCGAGTAGGAGCCGGGTGGCAGAGTCGCGGCCGGCAGCCAGATGGAAAGGTACGTTGCTCCGGCGACGTTCTGTGCCACCACCGCGCGCAGATCGGCGATCAACAATCCGGATGCGGCCCTGACGCGAACGTCGGCCTTGCTGCCCGCGCTGATTTCTACCGCGAGATTCAGGCGAACCACAGTAGGGCTCGGGCCTACCTCCAGGCGGTCCTCCCCCTCGCTTCGATCTATGGGGCTGAGCAGAAAAGCAACGGTAGGCGCGTCCACGGCCGGGGCACTTTCTTTGCGAAGCGTGGCTAATTCCGAACGGAGGCGCGCGTTCTGCGAGGAGACCCGCGCGATCCAGGCGGCGCTACCCCCCAGAGAGAGGAGTATCACCGCGGCGGCCGCCCAGAGCATGAAAGCAGCAGGCTTTCGGATTTCCTGGCGATGGCCTAGGGCGAAGGCAAATCGCAACTTCTCCCGCTGCGAATCGGAGTTCATCAGATGCGATTCCACTTCTCGCCGCTCCGAGCCAGAAAGGCGGCCTCCGGCGTATGCGTCGAGTAGATCCCGCTCCACTTCCTCCATTTCCGCCAGCAAGTCGTTGTCGTTAAAGAGGCGTTCCGTGAGCGCGTCCGATTCGCCGGCAGGCAGACGGCGGAGGAGAAATCGAGCCAGGCGCTCGTGCTCCGGCGTGCTCTGTCCCAAATGTCCTCCTCTCTTTAAGTGGCAAAAATAGGAAAACATGTCACTCCTCTCCCGCCTGGGCGCGGCGCTTTTGGAGGCATTCCTCTAAAGCTTTTCGGATGCGCATGATACGTGAGCAGGGTGACCAGGTATCGCCGGTGGTGTTCGAATTGAAGGGCTGCCTCTTCGCGATCCCCAGCGAGCCGCTCCAGAAGCGTTTCGAACGCTACTGAAGTCAACGACCAGCGTTGGCGCGGCTTGGGGACTTGATCCAATGTCGTCTTATTTCCACTCGCCCTCAATGACGAAAGAGGCCCAGTAATACGGCTGGCGCCATCGCGGATCGCGGCGCATCTCGATTTGCGCGGCGTGCAACGCGGCGGCGGGTGTCAGCCGCTGTTTGTGCAACCCGCGATAGAAGTACTCCATCAGCTTGGCAGTGGCGCTATCTTCCACCTTCCACAAGCTTGCCACCACGCGCTGCGCTCCCGCATATAAGAAAGCATGCGAAAGCCCCAGCATCCCTTCGCCGCCGGCTTCTTTGCCGATCGCGGTTTCACCCGCGCTCAACGTGACCAGTCCGGTCTTGAGCCGCAGATCGTAGATTTCGCGAAGGCGCAGAATGCCCTGTTCCGGCGCGCCGGCGCGATTCGCTTGCGTGTGCCAGTGGTAAGCTCTATGCGTATGCAATAACGAACGTTTAGTTTGTGGTGGCCAGGTTGAAGGGCATCAATTGTCTCACGGTGGTGGTGCTAATCGGCGAAGGGGTGCTTAAACGTTGTCGGGAAGGCCGCCGCTTGCTCACGCGCGCGGCTCAGTAAGTCTTCCGAAATCAACGCGCCAGTTTTGTGCGGCCGGGACCGTGAGGGAGCGGTTTTCGACACGAATCCCGAAAGCGTTTAAGCACCCTCGGCGAAGGACTAAATTACGCGCAGTCTGGCGACCAAGGACTGGAGCGGTTTCGCGAGACATACAAGGAACTGGTTGAGACCAATTCGACTCTTTCAACACAACTGACCGCACGTTCACGAACCTGTTTCGGACTGAGTCCATCACAGGACGTACTCGCCGCTCGCAACCTGGATTGCGTACCCCCCTATGTGGACAGAGTGCACTTTTCCACCCCGGATGGCAGCGCTGCCATAGATCCGGCTGGGGCGATGGATCTGATCGCCCTGCTCGATCAGAATCTGTTCGCCTGTCCCGAGACGTCCCTGTTTGACAAGAAGAGCAACGAGACACCCCGAGGCGGATCCGGTCGCCGGGTCTTCGCCGTCGGGAAAGATTCCACGACCCTGAATTGTTCCGTTCTTTTCCCGGCCCGCAAGGGTGTAGCTGTAGAACATAGCGTCTGGATCAACGCGCTCGAGCCAAGGAAGAGCCCTCGTCCAATCGATGGAAATTTTCGAGATCGCATCACGCGACTTCAGTGGAACGAGCACATAGGGCAGGCCTGTGGAGACCAGCTGAATTGGCAGGCTGGTATCGATATCGCCCGACTGGAGTCCGAGCAACGGCGCAACCGCGGAAGGATCGTGTGCAGAGGAAAACTGCGGGTCGGGCTGCTCCATTTCGCCGTAAAGCAAGCCATCGGCTTCCTGCCTGAACGTGACCGGCACTTGCCCCACATTCAATGCCAGACGGATCACTTTGCGAAGCGGCAGGTTTCGTTCTTTCCAGAGAGCCTGCAACGCCATAGCCGTTCCGAGCGAGGGGTGGCCAGCGAAGGGCACCTCCTTCGTTGGCAGGAAGATCCGGACGCGAATACCCTCCTTATCTTCCACGCGGGGCTCACGCGGAATGACGAAGGTTGTCTCTTGTTGGTGTATCTCCCGGGTGATCGCCTGCATCTCCTCATCGCTTAAGCCACGGGCATCGGGGAAGACAACGAGCGGATTGCCGGCGAGACGGACCTTTGAAAATACATCCCACTGCACGAAAGGGAAGCGGCGCGAATGTTTCGTGTCCCCTCTGGCAAAATCTGCCGCAAGCAACGCGGCGATGGAACGTAGGATTGTTCTTCGGCTTGCTGTGTGCATGGGTTAGCAACAGAATACCAGGGTTTCTCGACGGGGACAGTCCGAATTGAGCAACTCGATTCTCGAGTGCAGGGTTGAGATGTGCGCCTCCGTCGTCACGCACCAGGAAGCTGGCCAAAAACGGCCTTGGGGAAGCGTCGTCCGCGCTCCGAGCGGATGGTCGCCCATCCGGAAGTTGGCACACATAGTGGGCCAGCGCCGATTCGTTTGGACGATGCTGGTCGGATAAAAGAGTTCGAGTCCACGCCGGGGTGACTGCCAAGTGGGGCCAATCCAGGAGAATCGTCTGAAATGCCCGTAATGAAATCAATCAGATAGCTTGAGGCCGAGAAGTTTCAGACTGGCTCCCCACACTGGACACGTTTCGAACTTCCGCCACCCGGTCAGCCCTCTGATCGAACCCATCGTCGCCCGTTGTTTTGAGAGCGATCCGTGCGAACTGCTGGCCCGTGTCCATGACAGGCACCCAGTCTGGACACGTCTCGA
>PMUN01000207.1 GCA_003166875.1 Bryobacterales bacterium
AGGCCTAGCTGAACCGCGACCGGCAGGAAGCGCCACCACGAACCCAGAACTAGCCACACTCGTGGTAGCGCTCCCTCCCGGTCGCGGCTCGGCTACGGCTTATTCTTTTACAAAGGCAACCACCGTCAGCGCGATCAAAACGAAGCCACCCAGGATCAGAGCCGTCCCGAACACCCATCCGAAATTGCGGAGCCAGACCGGCGGGGCCGCCACGCGGATCTTCTCCAGTTCCCCGCTCTCCACCAACCGTTTGTACTCCTCCGGATGCTTGTGCTGAAGTTCTTTTTCGGTAAGCCTGCCGCTGAAGATCGCCGGATCCATCGGGAAATTCCCGGGGCGGAGGTGAGTGTTGAAGAAATGAATAGTGAAGATGAACCCCACGGCCAGCAGAGCTTCTTCGCCATGGATGAGCAGCGCGATATTCAACCATGAGCCCGGGATGAACCTGGCGAAGAAGGGGGCAAACCACATCGCATAGCCCGAAAAGCCGATAATCGCCATGCCCCAAAATACAGCCCAGTAGTCAAACTTGTCCCAATAGGCGTAGCGATCGAATTTGGGCTTCGGACCGAGGAACAGAAACCACCTCAGGTTCCCGAAGAAATCCTGAATGTCCTTGAGGCGGGGGATCATCGAGTTCGGCCCCCACAGCAGCCCATACTCCTTGCGCGCAACCACCCGATACGCCACGTTGGCCAAGTGGGCCAGGAACACCAGGGACATCACCACGGCGTTGAAAAGGTGAAAGAACAGAATGGTGCCAAATCCTCCCACCGCGCTGGCAAAGCCCTGCGCTACCCGCGTATTGCTGAACCGGAGCGGTAGACCGGTCAGCGCCAGACCCACAAAGGTGATCGCCAAAATCCCGTGCAGATACCGCTGTGGTACGGAGAACCGCATATAGTAGCGCGTATCGGATTCCTTGCTCGCGGGCCCTTCGTTCGGAGGCACAACTGGCTGGTTCGCGGCGTCCACATTCTCGTTTGTCATTTTGTTCTGTCTCCTATTCCTCCAGCGGCGCCCCAGGGTGGGTGGCGCGTTCGCGCAGCGCACGGATCAGCCACAGCAGAGTGTGCAATGCGAAGAAGCCCAGCACGCCCCCCAACAACAGATTCATGAAAATACCAGTGGCCCACAGCGCCGGGTAGGCCTCCCTCTTATGTTTGTCGGCATGGGGCTCGTAGGTAACGAAGCTTTTGGTAACGCCGGAGTGGCACTTGCCGCAGGTGGTTGTCAGATTCGCGGGCGCGACGGTCGACCTTGCGTCCGTCGCCGGAAGGATGTTGTGGAAACTATGGCAATCCCAGCAATGCGCGGTTTCCATATACCCCAGCGCCGAAACCTGCGCGTGAAAGGTGTCGCGGTAGGTCCTGTATTTATCCTGGTGGCACCCTCCGCAAGTGGCGCTGGTCTTCATCTGCCAGGCCACTGTGCGCGGATCGGCGATCTGGTGAGCGCTGTGGCAATTGGTGCAAACCGGCGCTCGCGAATTGCCCGTCTGCATGCTCTGGCCGTGTATTCCCGCCAGGTAGTCCTTTTGCGGCCCCGCGTGACAGGTGCCGCACGTCGAAGGGATGTTCGCGCGATTGGTGCGGCTGGCCGGATCTCGCTTGCTTAAAATCTTGTGCGATCCGTGACAGCTCGCGCAACTGGCCGCTACCAGTAACCCATCCTGGGTGAGGGCGAATCCATGGATCGAATCCATGTATTGCGAATACACCTCTTTCAGGCCGTGGCTCTTGGCGAACTTCGCGTCGCCGTGGCAGCCTCCGCAAGTGCGTGGCAGATTTGAAGGATAAGTGCTCGATTTTGGATTGCTCGCCGGCAGGATTCCGTGCGGCTCGCCGTGGCACCCTTGGCACGGTTGCGGACTCGCTTTGGCGTGCACGCTCACATTCAATCCCGCTACCGGATCGGCGTGGCAGGTTTCACACTTCACCACAGCCGGATTCGCGGGATGCGGATATCCTTTTTTATCGGTGTGACAGCCGGTGCATCCCAAGCTTCCGTGCACGCTCGCCTGAAAGGCGGCGCCTTTCTCGTCGTGACAAGTGAGACACTCGGCACTCTTCCCCGGGCTATCAGCCAGAGCATTAAAGGCAAAGGCTAGCGCCAGCGCAACCGCGGCACTCCAGTTCATGGAACCTCCTACTTGCTACTGCCACCTCCAGCGCTGCCCGAAGGCGGCGGCGCCATTCCGAGATCGGTCAGGATCTTCGGGTTTTTCTCGCTCACCGCCAGCAAGTCATGGCAGGTGGCGCAATCATTCGAAATTGTAAGCCCGCCGGCGCTGGTATGATTACCGTCGTGGCACCGGAAGCAACCTGGCGTGTCAGTGTGCCCCAGGTTGTTCGGATAGGTGCCCCAGGTGATCTTCATTTCCGGAAACACGTTCCGCTCATAGATGCCCTGAACGCTCGCCACCGCGTTCTGGATCAGGCTCAAATCCTGAGCGTAAGTCTGCTGGTAATTCGTTTTATAGAAATTCTCCAGCGAAGCCGCGATCTCGCGGTGCGCTGTGTCGCGATCCGCGTATTCGCGCTTCAACGCTTCCAGCGCCTGCTTCTTGATAAACGGCAGCTTCGCGCTTATGCTTCCCTGCGTCATGGCCAGATCCAGAGCGCGCTCCGGCAATTGAAAAATGTGCGTGGGCCGGTTGTGACAGTCCATGCAGTCCATCAAGCGGTGCTCGCCCTTGGCCAGATCTTCCGGTTTCGCGGGCGCGTCCGTTGAGTTGTATACCGTTACTTTGCCGTCCGGCGCCGTGTAGGTTACTTGCGGGATCGTCTGCCGGCGGTCCGTAGCAACGTAATCCATGTGGCCCGTGGCGTTGACATGCGCGCCGTGAATGCCAACCGTTCCGCTCCAGCTTCGGCCACCGATCTTTACCGAAGCTACCGTCGTTGCCGCCGTGTTTTGTTCGTCAACGGCGAATTCTGTGTGAACAAAAACTTTCTGCCCTCCAAACTGTTGCGGCCAATGGCAACGTTCACAGGTGTCGCGCGCCGGCCGAAGCGCTTCCACCGGCGATGGGATCGGCCGTGGATAGGTATGGAACGCCACCGCGAAAAGCTGCCGGGTCCCGGAAATCTTCGCCTTCACAAACCACGGCGCTCCCGGCCCAATGTGGCATTCCACGCACGCCACGCGGGCATGTGGCGAGTTCGAATAGGCCGTGTACTCCGGCTGCATCACCGTATGGCAGGTCTTTCCGCAAAATGCGTCGCTGTCCATGTAGTTCACCGCGCTGTAAAGAAACTGGCTCCCGATCACCAGGTTCACGACGGTGGTCAGCCCCACGAATATCAGTAGCTTTCGCAGATCGCCGCCTCTCGGCGGAATAGGTCCCTTGACGCCGGCCAGATGCATTTTCCGGTTGTGGTACCAGATCCCGATGGGAATCATCGCCAGACCGCCGAAAAATAAAACCGGCAATATCAGGTTCGCCAGTATTCCCGCGTACGGATGGTTCATCTCGTCATGCCACCAGGAAGGCAGCAGCATCAGCCACAAGATGAATCCCGTGTTAACCAGAACCACGCCTATCAGACTGGTCGCATTACTGGCTAGGTATCCGATTGGTAAACGGCGAAACATTCCGCACCTCCAGGGGCAATCTCATCGCCAACGAAAATCAGCGGATTTGTGCTCCGCAAGGACTTTTCCAGGCGCGAAAAGCCCCAATGTCGCCCTGGAGTGGGTAATATACCCCAGTATAGAGGCCGAACGAGTTGGGTGCTATAACCCTTATGCGTGCTGTCGAGTAAAGTGGGATCGAGCAAAACAGGTGGGAGGCTTATCTCATTAGCGCCAGACCGTGTTGCCAACCAATGTAGAGGAAGCCGGCTAGCAGCACCAGGCTGTAGACAACAGCGACCACGGTAAGAGCTTTGCCGGATTGCCTTACTCGTACCTCGCCGTGGTCCTGGTTAGCGCCAGATCTTCGCATGCTGGCGACAATCGTCACCGTAGCGGCCAGCACTACCCAAAGAATGGAAAAAGTCATTATCGGATTCCTCTAGAATCCGGTATTAGCATTCCTGGTGCCAAGTTTTTTTATCGTGGCACACGCACTCCTGCGTGCCGCGTCGGCACTCATGCCGACGCCTGTTTTCTCTTCGTGCACTAATGTTCCACCGGTCTCGCCAGCTTTGAAACAACCCCGTCCCTCGGCAATCGCAATTCGGCCGCGATGATGGCTAGCTGTGTGGTGTTGGGTGAATCTTCCTCAAACACCACATGACGGATCCCCGCCTCCCAAACTCTGGAAAGATTATCTGCCCCTTTGCGCGTGACTACCACAAACCGTTCCGGCTCAGTATCGAGCGGAGCTAGATTCTGAAACCTGTTCTCATCGATCACCACCACCCCGTCCAGCCGCAGATTTGGCTGGTCCACCAAATAGACGCGATGAGTGCCATCGCGCAAGAGCAGGTTGCGGAGCGATTGTGCGTAGTCTGAATCGCGGATGGCTAACTGGACCGTTTTCATATCAGGCCGCCACCTGCTTGACTGCAATCTGGAAACCAGTCTCCAGCGAGCATATAAACCACCTCTTATCAATTGATTAACGCCGGGGCCGAGAGTCATATCACGCAACCAGCGCGCCCAGCTTGGGTCTACAACACCCATGCCAACGTGATTTCACGGTCACGGAACTCAACGTGCTCCGTCAAAACGCGAACGGTTTTATCATGGAGCCCGGAGTTCCGCTCGAAAAACATCCGGTTTCGCATCTCGCTACCAAATGGCAGCGGCCGGAAATCTTGGAAGCGATCTTCGATCAGCTTTCTGATGCACTATTTCTCTACGACAAAAGCCTCCATGTTGTGGGCGTAAACCACGCCGCCCAACGTCTGTTCGGCATGCTAGCCCAGGAAATGATCGGCAAGCACTGCCAGGAGCTCTTCCATTGCACGGTATGCGAGCCCGGCTGTGGCATTCTGCAGGGCCTTGGTCAATCGGCTTGTCTGCCGAATGGCACCGTGCGTATCCACATGGACAATGGGCGGGAGCGCATGGTGGTGATGCGTACCGTGCAACTGCTGGACCCCTCCGGCGCGCTCGAAGGCGTGGTCGCCACCGTCAAAGACGTCACCGACGAGAGCGAACCAGCCGGCCGTCAGATCATCGCCGAATCCCAGGCCATGCGCGAGGTCTTGAATTTTGTCCGCCGCATTGCCATCAGCGAAGCCGGGTCCATCCTGATCGAAGGCGAGAACGGAACCGGCAAGGATCTGATCGCCAAAACGTTGCACTACCAGAGCCTGCGCCAATCCGAGCCGTTCCTGGCAATCAACTGCGCGGCCATCCCGGAGACGCTGCTCGAAAGCGAGTTGTTCGGCTACGAGAAAGGCGCCTTCACCGACGCGCGAGCTCAAAAACGCGGGCTATTCGAGCTGGCCGACAAGGGCACTCTTTTCCTGGATGAAATCGGCGAGATCCCGCTCTCCTTGCAAGCCAAACTGCTGCGCGTGCTGGAAGAGCAATGCTTCCGGCGCCTCGGTGGCCTGCGTGACATCAGTATTGATGTTCGCATCATCGCGGCCACCAACAAGAATCTGCGTGAGGCCGTCCGAGAAGGCGCTTTCCGGCAGGATCTTTACTACCGGCTGAACGTAATCCAGCTCATCGTCCCGCCGCTGCGCGAGCGGCCTCAGGACATTTTGCCGATGGCCCGATTCTTCATCGAGCACTACAACGGCAAATTCAAGCGCCAGATTGACGGCCTTTCGCCCGAAGCCGAAAGCCTGCTGCTGGCGCACGACTGGCCTGGAAATGTCCGCGAGCTGAGGAACGCAATTGAGCGCTCCATGATCCTGGAGGATACCTCCTACATCCGGCCCTCCAGCTTACCCATCGCCGTGCGCGGCACTGATTCCACCTTCGCCGAGCCCGGCGAACTGGACACGGCAGCCTTGACCGGCGACGTGATGTCGCTCGTCGAGCAGGAGCGCCGTTTGTTAGTCCAAGCGCTCGAAAAAACCGCCGGCAACCAGACCCAGGCCGCGCGCCTGTTGCGCATCACCCGCGATACCCTGCGCTATAAGATGAAGAAATTCAATCTGCGATAGCTCGAATGGTTCCAGGTCACAACGGTATACCAACGGAGTCAGCGAACCGGCTGCGAAACTCCTTCCAATCATCACCCTCGCGGCCCAAGACTTGTGCGACATCAAACCATGAGTTAGTGGTCGGTGATTCCTGCTTGAGCTTCTCCACATTCAAACCAGCCTTGGAGATGATCGTCCAAAAGTCGCGAAATCCAAGTTTCTTGGCTTTTTGGTGAGACTTCTCAGCCTCGCCCGCTCGATTATGCGCGTTGCTGACGTCAGTACCGCCTTTAATCTCGATCGCAACCTTATTCCGTAGCGTGTCTTCAAATTCTTCCTGAATGCGAATGTCCGGATCGCCACTGAGGGCAATAAACACCTGGCGCTTAGAGGCATTCACAATTGTGATCTTCTTTGAATCTTGGATCACGATGAACTCCTTAACGATCTCAACGACAGATAGAAAGACGTCCAATGTTGCCTTTCTGCCGATCGTGTTATTGTTAGCGCCGTAGAACTGGGCACCCAGAGTAATCAGCGGCAGTTCACTAACATCGCGCATCGTGATCTTCGGCGAAATTTGACGAACTAAGTCAGCCAGTTGTTCGGACATCTCGGCGCAGAAGGATTCCAGTGGTGGCCGGCGCTTTGGGTTCAGATGGCCCCGTTCCTCCATGCTCTTGAATAGGGTCATGCCCGTTCCGGCCCGATAAAAACGCTTTTGAGAGATTCCCAAAAGCAAACGGTAATAACCGATCAGCGTTGGTTTATGTTCCAGAACCGCCGGTACAGGAAAAACGTGCTCGTCGCGAATTCCTGCCGAGGCGAGGATTTTCTGGGCATCGGCTGGCACGTAGTCGGAGATTTGCTTCTTCAGCAACTTCGGATCAAGCTCGCCAAGTGCTTCGCCAAGCGCGTCCATCAGGCAAGTCTTACGAGCCGCAACCAACAACTGATGGAACGCAACCTGGCGGGAGGGACTCAGGGACTTCATCAGCGGATAAGGTCGCCATTTAGGCGTTGCTCAGCGATCTGGAGATACTCTGGATTTAATTCTATACCCACAAAGCGACGATCCATTTTGAGGGCTACCACTCCAGTCGTTCCTGAGCCAATGAACGGGTCCAATACGAAATCGGAAGGTCGGGAACTAAGGGCAACGCAAGGCTCCACCAGCGCAGTCGGAAAAGTTGCAAAGTGAGCCGAAGGGTAAGCTTTGGTGTGTAGGTCCCAAACCGTTCGCAGATTCCTGCCGTTCGGACCACGCACTGCCTTGGGATCGTAGCAGTAGTGTTCGCCCTTACTGAACAAAAAGATGTACTCGTGGCTTCGGGTGGGTCGATCCTTCACGCTCTCAGGCTGGCAATTGGGTTTGTTCCAAACAATGTCAGCACGCAGGTACCACCCTTCCTTCTGCAGCGCGAACGCAAGCAGCCAAGGAACACCGATGAGGTCCTTCGGTTTTAGCCCGTTCGGGGTGGGAGGACGGATGCTCATCGCACGGACTGGATTCTTCTTATCGGTCGCGCGCCAAGTGCGACCACCCGACGTATAAGAATCACCGATGTTGAGCCACAACGTTCCGTCGTCCTTCAAAACCCGCCGCACCTGTGCGAATACATTGGTCAAATGATTCACGTAATCGTGGACTGACTCCTCAAGGCCAATCTGACCGCTGATGTTATAGTCCCGCAGCGACCAGTACGGAGGTGATGTCACGCAAGTCTGAAAGACCCCCTCAGGCAACCGGGAGAGAACGTTTTCGGCATCACCACAAATCAAAGCCGAGTTGCGAGGTTCGTCGACAAGCAAACGATGGATGTGGCCTTCTTGCTCTGCAACAAAGCGGTGAACGCGGGGCGGGTCCTGCTCACCTGGCCTGAGAAGCGGAAGACTATACTGGGGCGCCCGAACCTTGACTCGACCAGCCCTCTTTGAAGTGCGAGGGGCGAGATTCGGCGCATCGGCGAGCGGACTATGCATTGAGATTTCCTACTGTTCGCTTATCGGTCATCCTTAATAGACTAAGAGGATCGCTTCTTAAACCATTATCTACAAGAAATGTTCTCGGGGGGAGATGGCTACGCCAGCAGCTTTAGATCCCTAACGGACCTGTGAAATGATTGTAACCTACCTCGCGCAGATCCGGCCCCGTTGAAAACCAACACGCCGCCGTCATAAAGTAAAAGACCACTATGCAAGGTCTCATGATGGACTACCCGCTCACGCTCACCCACCTCCTCGAGCGTTCCGCCAAGCTCTTCCCCCGCCAGGAAATCGCGAGCAAAATCCCGCACGGCATGCACCGCCATTCCTACGCCGATTTCCACCGCCGCGTACACGCGCTCGCGCACCTCCTTCGATCGCTCAACATCCAGCCTGGCGACCGCGTCGGAACCCTCTGCTGGAACAGCTTTCGCCATCTCGAGCTATACTTCGCCATCCCTTGCTATGGCGCCGTGATGCACACCCTGAATCTGCGCCTGCCGTCCGATCAGTTGGCCTACATTATTAATCACGCCGAAGACCAGGTCATCTTCGTGGATGCTTCTCTCTTCAACCTGATCGAGCCCATCCGCGATCAGATCCCTTCAGTCAAACGCTTCGTGATCCTCCCCGATCAAGACGCTCCCGCCGCAGACTACGAGCAACTACTTCAATCCGCACCAGCCGAACCATACCCCTGGCCGCGTCTCGATGAAAACACCGCCGCCGCCACCTGCTATACCTCTGGAACCACCGGCCATCCCAAAGGCGTTCTCTACACCCATCGCGCTTTGTTCCTGCACAGCTTCGCCCTCGCCATGACCGACAGTTTCGCCATCTCCGAGCGCGACGTCGTCCTGCAGATTGTCCCCATGTTTCACGCCAACGGCTGGGGCGTCCCGTTCGCCGCCGTGATGACCGGCTCGCGCGTCGTTTTCACCGGCCGCGACCTTCAACCCGCCGATATCGCCGGCCTCATTCAGAACGAGCGTGTCACTTTCACGGCCGGCGTCCCTACCATCTGGATGAATCTGTTTGGTTACCTCGAAACCCATCCGCACGATCTCTCCTCGCTCCGCATGGTAGTTTCGGCCGGCTCCGCCATGCCGCGTCAGTTGATCGAATGGTACGAAAAGAAGCACGGCGTTCATTTCCATCTGGCCTGGGGCATGACCGAGACCACTCCCATCGCAACTTTCATGGCTGTCAAAAACCACTTGAATAGCTTGCCGGAAAAGGAGCACTTCGATCTTCTCGCCCGCCACGGCCTCCCACTTGCGGGCGTGGATATCCGCATCGTGGATGCCGAAGGCGCCGAACTCCCCTGGGACGGCGTCACCATGGGCGAACTACAAACCCGCGGCCCGTGGGTCACCAGCGGATACTACAACGATCCGCGCGGCGACGAGTCTTTCTCCGAAGGATGGTTCCGTACCGGCGATGTCTCTACCATCGATCCGGAAGGCTACATGCAAATCATGGATCGCACCAAGGATCTGGTGAAGAGCGGCGGTGAATGGATCTCGAGCGTCGATCTCGAAAATGCCATCATGGCGCATCCCAAAGTGATGGAAGCGGCGGTCATCGCGGTTTTCCATCCCAAATGGCAGGAGAGGCCGCTCGCCTGCATCGCACCGTTCGAGCAACATCGCGCCAGCATCACCAAGCAGGAGATTCTCGATTTCCTGGCCGGAAAAATCGCCAAGTGGTGGCTGCCCGATGACATCGTCTTCATCGACGCCGTGCCCAAAACTAGCGTCGGCAAGTTCAACAAGCGCGTCCTCCGCGAACAATTCAAAGATTACGTCCTGCCGGGGAGTGTTACCGAACCGCGACCGTGAGGGAGTCGGTGCCTTTGCCGATTTTTCCCCACTTGTCTTTAAGGGACACAATGGTCATATGTACCCCGATCTCATATCCACTTTAGGCCGTACGCCACTCGTTGAACTCGCGCGCATGGCGAAAAATCTTCCCGCCCGTGTATTCGCAAAATTGGAAATGCGGAACCCTTGTGGCAGCGTGAAAGATCGCGTTGGCGTCGCGCTCATCCAGGATGCCGAAGCGCGAGGCGTCTTGAAGCCTGGCATGACCATCGTCGAGGCCACCGGCGGAAACACCGGCGTGGGATTGGCTTTCGTCTGCGCAATTCGTGGCTACGCGCTAATCCTCACGATGCCGGAGACCATGTCGGTGGAAAGAGTCGCACTCCTGCGGCAGCTCGGCGCCAAGGTCGTGCTGACGCCCGGCATCCTTATGAACGACGCCGTCGTGCGGGCCGTCGAGATCGCAAAAGAACTTCCCGCCGCCATCATCCTTGATCAGTTCAAGAATCCCGCGAACCCGGAGATTCACCGCCGAACCACAGCCCTCGAGATCTGGGAGGATACCCAAGGCGCGGTGGATATTTTCGTTTCAGCCGTCGGCACCGGTGGAACCATCACCGGCGTCGGCGA
>PMUN01000364.1 GCA_003166875.1 Bryobacterales bacterium
CCATGCTGGGCACACTCCGCGCGGGTCCCCCAGGACCCGCCTTTTGGTCGACAACATGCTCATCGCGCCTCGAAGGTCAATACAAAATCCATCACGTTCTCGCCGGAACCCTTCTGCATGGTCACGTTGAATTTCTTGAACTGGCGCGAATCCACCGAACGGAAGAAAGCCGGAAAGAAATCCCTCGGGTAGTCGTAGTCGAACACGGCCCCTGGAGTTAGATCCCAAATCTTTCGCGCCTGGGCTTCCAGATTAGGCGTCAGACCCACAATCCGCAGTTGTCCAAAAGTGTAGAATTGACCCAAGTTGAAGGGGATTGTGATATCCAGTACGTGCTGATCGTCGTGTAGGATGCGCTCCGGCTTCGCGGCCGCGTGGTAATAACCCATACGCTTCACGGGCCTCTCCAGCTCCCAGATCGAATTCTGGATCTCGGTCCAGTTGGCAATCTGTCCCTTGCGAAACTTCGCCGCCTTGAGCATTGCGTCCACGGGAAGTTTGTCGCCGACGATCTGTACGTCGCCCAGAGTAAATTTCGCGCCCTCCTCAATGGACGTTGTGACGGAAACCGACCACCCGGATTCCCGTTGGGCTGTGATGCTGGGAAAACGAACGCGATACATCCCACGCTCTTCATACGCGCGCCGAAGGTTCAATTCGACCGCACGGCGAAAAGTTCGATCCGTGTACCCCTGTTCCCTCACATCCTTGGGGATGAGACCCATGAGCTCTTGGGACGTCAGTTCACTTTGGCCGGTAAAATTGATCGCGACGATTCGTGGAAGCGGATCCGGCTGGAAAGAGATGCTCGATTTTCCGCCAGGCGTCAGCACAGTCTCCAACCGCGCGACGACATGGTGCCCTTCCAGCACCGCGCCGAGGTGCTCTTCCAGCTTTCGCGCAACGAACTGCTGTCCAGCTTCGTTGGCCGGCACCTTGTGATCGAGCGAAGGATACCGCGTGGCCAGCCACCGCCAGAGTTCGTCGTCGTTGACTCCAGGGATATCAATGGTCGCGTTGAAGAGCGAGCTTGGATCCGGGACCTTCAGAGTCAATGCGTAGCCTTGCTTCGGGCCAGGTTCGTAACTATAGCTGACGGATTCGAACATGCCAGTCTCGTTGAGTCGCCGAGACGCCGCCTCCATGGCAGCCTGGTCTACCGGTGAGCCAATGTGCAGGCCTGCCAGCTCCAGCACCACTTCTTTGGACAACGCGGTGCCTTCAACCGCAACCGATTCGAGCGGAAATGAAGCGCTCTGCGCCTGGATTCGGTAAAGAATCGCGATCCAAACCAGGAGCGTTCGCAACATCAAAAGGGAGTATCTCACAAACCATCATTGGCTCATCCCCGCGCTCCATTACTTCCCTTCATCCGGCTCAGCCAGCAAATCGCCCAGCCGATCCAAGCGCTTCTCCCACCTCGAACGCCGCTCGCCGATCCATTGCGCCGCCGCCGAAAGCCCCGCAGGTTCGATGCGGCAAGTGCGCACCCTCCCGATCTTTTCAGTTTGTACCAGCCCGCTTTCCTCCAACACTTGCAAGTGTTGAACTACAGCGGCGAGCGTGATGTCGAGCGGCTCCGCCAATCGCGAGACCGATATGGGGCCCTCGCTAAGCTTTTCCACAATCGCCCGGCGCGTGGGATCGCCGAGAGCGTGGAATACACGATCGACATTCGGTTTCTTCCGATGCATCCTTCTCAACTAGCCCGCGAACTCTTCCGTCAATTTGTTGAGCAGCCCCCGCCATCCCTCTTCCCGCATTTCAGGACCGTCGGCGCCCTCGAAGAATGCGCCTTGATGCGTGAAGATGAGATCGGTTCCGGTTCCCGTGGGCAAGAATTCAAACGTCGCCAGAGACGCCGAAATGCACTTTTCCGCAATGCTCATGGTGGAGGCAGTCACAACGCGCCTGTTGCGCACAATGTCGAGATAGCTGATATCGTTCGTGCAGGCGACCCCCTTCAGCGGAGTGTCTTCTCCGAGGCGCAGCCGGACACGTTCTTTGCCACCCACACGAAAGTCCAACTCATGGTGCTCCAATTCGTGGTGGTCTCCTTCGGCAAACCAGCGGCGTTTCTTGGCCGGATCGGCGAAAGCGGCAAATACGCGTTCCGGCTTGGCCGGATAGCTGCGTTCAATGACGAAAGTGCTGTGAATAACGGATTGCTCTTTCATGCGTTAGTTAAGCCTCCACTTAAGTATCCATCACCTGCCGTCAATTGTCAAGTGGATACTTAAGTATTCTTGTCGATGCGCTGCCAGTGCCGTGCTGAGCGGACGATCGACAAAAGGTTCACGACTGCGCATCCTCAAATCGTGCTGCGATAATCAAGTTGAAACTGAGAGGAGGAGCCTGAAGATGGCACTTTGGCAGGATTTACGCTATGCCAAGCGGATGATGAGGAGAAATCCGGGATTTGCAGTGCTCGTCACACTCGTGCTGGCCCTCGGCTTGGGCACCAATACCGCGATATATAGCCTCGTTGATGCCGTGCTCGTGCGTCCACTTCCCTATCGTGCCCCGGCCGGGCTCGTCTTAGTAGCTCGCACCGATCGCGACCAGACCGGACATGCGTTCTCGATGGCCTTGCTCGACGCCGTGCGCCAGCGTGCCTCCGCGATCCAATCTCTGGCAGGCTTTCAATACGAGAGCTTCAACTTGACGCATGCTGCCGAACCCGAACGGTTATCAGGCATGGTGGTAACGGCCAATCTGTTCTCAACACTCGGCGTGGAGGCACAGCTGGGGCGCACCTTCGTGCTTGGCGAAGACCAACCGGGTCGGCCGCGCTTGGTGATACTTAGCCACGGTCTATGGACTCGTCGATTTGCCTCCGATCCGCAGATTGTCGGCCGGTCTTTGTTGCTGAATGGCCAGAACTATCGCGTTGTCGGCGTGATGCCCGCTTCGTTCCGATTCGATCGTGGCGAAGGACTCCCTGGAGGGTTCGATTTCTCGCCCGAGGTTGAACTGTGGGCGCCGTTGCAGATCCCGGCCAGCGATAGAGGTAATTATCTCCTCGCAGTTGCTCGAATGCGGTCTGGGCTGACCCTCAGCCTCGCGCAGGCACAGATGAATATCGTCGCACAGCAACTCGAGCGAGAGCGCGCGGACTCTCCTCGCGGCCTTGCGCTCTCACTGGCTCCACTTGATGCCGAGGCCGTACAACAGGTTCGATCCCCGTTATTGATTCTGCTGGGCGCTGTAGGCTTGTTGCTACTCATAGCGTGCGCCAATGTCGCCAACCTGCTGCTTTCTCAAGCTGCGGCGCGCAAAGCGGAGTTCTCCATTCGCGCCTCCCTCGGCGCGGGGCGTTTCCGTCTTGCGCGACAGTTGATCACCGAATACTCGCTATACGCGCTCGTGGCAGGTGTAGTAGGTCTGACCGCTGCGATATGGGCACTCAAACTCTGTCTTCGCGCCTATCCCGCCGGCCTGGTACGGGCTGACAACGTCGGCATCACCTGGCACGCCGCAATCTTCTGCTTCGTGTTGTCGCTGTGTATAGGTGCTGTCTTTGGCTTGCTTCCACTGCGGACCACGCTCCGTGTAGACCTGAATACTGCACTCAAGCAGGGTCGAAGCAGTGGAGGTGGACGTGAGGGACGTGTTGTCCGCCAATGGCTGGTCGGGGTGGAAGTCGCACTCGCCTTTGTATTGCTGGCCGGGGCGGGCCTACTGGTCCGCAGTTTCGTCAACCTTTTGTCAATCGATCCCGGTTTTCAGCCTGGGCGAGTGTTAACAGCCCAGATCGATTTGCCGGAAGCCAAATATCCCAATGGCCCAGCTATGGTTACATTCTTTCGGCACGTTCTGGACGATTTGAAAGCCAGACCCGAGGTAGAGGCAGCCGGGCTTGTCACAATTCTTCCGTTGGGCGGACTGGACAGGGACGGTCCGGGGTTCAATATTGTGGGTCGGCCGCGATCTGAAGGCTTTGACATTCCACCCTCGGTCACAATGCCCCTGGTCAGCGCGGGGTATTTCCATGCGATGGATATCCAGCTCCGCAAGGGCCGATACCTAGCGGATTCTGATGCCGAAAACTCAGCAGGCGCGGCGGTCATCAATGAGGCGTGTGCGCGCCGGTGGTTCGCGAATTCAGATCCCGTAGGCCAACTGCTCTCAGCCTTGGGGGGACTATTACGATTCACGATTGTGGGCGTGGTGGCGGACGTGCGTCATTGGGGCCTCGAAATAGAGCCTCAGCCGATGATCTACGTACCCTACGTTCAGGTTCCGCGACAGACCATGGCGATTCTCATCCGCCCGATGACTTTGGTTGTGCGCGCCACGAGCACTATCGCGCCTTTGGCGGCGCTCATGCGAGTTGCTGTGGAGCGAGCTGATCGTGAGCAGCCGATCTCCAACTTACGGCCCATGACCGAAGTGCTCGCCCGCTCGTTGGCGCACCGCCGCCTGCTCTTAACGATCATGATCGGTTTCGCCCTGGCCGCTTTCTTTCTGGCGATTATCGGGATCTATTCCGTCGTATCGTATTCAGTTGCACAGCGCACCGGTGAAATCGGCATCCGCATGGCATTGGGCGCTCAGCCGGCACGCGTTTTGCGAATGATATTACTTCAAAGCATGGTTCCGACGGTTATGGGGCTGGTAGCGGGCCTTGGCGTATTGTTGGCCTGCGCGCGTGTTATTGCGGGTCAGTTGTATGGCGTAAAACCGACGGATGCGGCCACCCTGATCGGTATCATGGCAATCTTGGCATCTGCAACTTTATTGGCCAGCTACCGTCCGGCAGCCAGAGCCGCCGCACTCGATCCGCTCGCCGCATTGAGAGACGAATAGAGCCGATTCGCCTCCGGGCGGCCAGGCAATCGAGAGGTATACTACCGACACAGGAGGTCGAAAAATGTTCCGCTCAATTGGTCTGCCCGAACTCTTCGTTTTGATCGTCGGGGGCTTCGGAACCTTGCTTGTCTGGGGCGTTCCAATCTTTTGCATTTGGAAGTTCTACCAGATGCTAATCTAAAATCAACGACAACGTTGCCGGAATCAGACGGGCAGTTGAGCGCAATCCTACAACACAACCAATAGCGCCGGGTTACTCGCCGCATTAAGAGACGAATAGAGCCCTAACCATTTCCATACCCAGACGTCTATATACTAAGAAGTCAGAGTATCCTGAGGACGCCATGTCATTGTGGTCGCGCATCACTAACGTATTTCGCGAGGTTGATCCACGCCGTGAGATCGACGAAGAACTCGAGTCCCAATTCTTAGAGGCTACCGAACAAGGCCGCGACCCCGCCGAGGCGCGGCGAGCTTTCGGCCCCGTGTTGCGGCATCGCGAGGAGAGCCGCGATGTCCGGTTGATCGTTTGGCTCGATTCCCTCCGCGCCGACGCGATTTTCGGTTGGCGGCAGCTCAATAAGAAAAAGATGACTTCCGCCGTCGCCATTCTGTCGCTCGCTCTGGCCATCGGCGCATGCACTTCGGCATTCCGCCTCATCGATGCATTATTGCTGCGGCCTTTGCCGGTGTCCCATCCAGAACGGCTGTACGCCGTGGTGTTTGAAGGACCCGGCGCCGACGGCAAGGTCAACGTTTACGACAGTTGTTCCTATCCGATGTTCCGCCAGTGGCGTGAAGTGGTGAAGGATCAAGCCGAGTCAGTCGCGATCTCCTACGCCGACCGGATCGATCTGACCTACGGATCGGACCAGGATATGGAGAAGGCATACCGCCAATACGTTTCGGGTTGGATGTTTCCCACTTTCGGGCTTCGGCCGGCGCTGGGGCGGTTGCTCAATGCGAACGACGATCTGAAACCCGGCGCTCACCCCTACGCCGTTCTGTCCTACGACTATTGGTCGCACCGTTTCGGACGCGATCCCAAAGTGATCGGCCGCACATTTCGCATGGGTAACGATCTTTTCGAGATCGTCGGTGTCGCCGAGGAGCGCTTTACCGGCACTGAAACCGGCACCATGACCGACATCTTTATCCCCATGATGATGAAGACGCCCTCCACGCTCGCCAGTCCAAATAATTTCTGGCTTCGCACGTTAGTGCAATTGAAACCCGGCGCGGACGCTGAACCTGTTCACCAGAAACTGAGTGCGACGTTTCATGCCTTCGAAAATGAGCGGGCGAAAAGTATCCCAGGCCTGACCAAATATCGTTTCGAGCAATTCTTCAACCAGAAGCTATTGCTGGAGCCGGCCGCCGCAGGCCGATCGAACATGCAGAGAGATTACCGCCAGCCCCTGNNTGCTGATTGCGTGCGCCAACGTCGCAAACTTGATGACCGCTCAGGCTTCCGCGCGTGCGCGCGAAATGGCGCTCAGAGTTTCAATCGGCGCGGGACGCTGGCGTCTGGTGCAACTGGTGCTGGTGGAAAGCGCATTGCTCGCGTTCATCGCGGCGGCAATCGGCGGATTGTTTGCGTGGAAATCCGCGCCGTTGATCGTAAACATGATCAATCCCGCGGACAACCCGGCGCGCCTGATTCTTCCGGCCGACTGGCGGGTCTTGCTATTCGGCTTGGCGCTGGCCCTTGGCGTAACCATTCTCTTCGGTCTCGCGCCCGCGCTGCGCGCTTCATCCATCAAACCAGTCAACGCACTCAAAGGCGGCGACGATCCGCACTCACGCCGCCGCCTGATGTATGCGCTGATCGCCTCCCAGGTGGCGTTCTGCTTTGTCGTACATTTCGTCGCCGGACTGTTCGTAACAAGCTTCGACCGCCTGTCGAATGTACCCACCGGCTTTTCCGCCGAACGGATTCTCAATCTCGAAACAATCACGGTTCGTCCCCAGCTTCCCGTTTTCTGGGATCAGGTGGCCCAACATCTGCGCGAGGTGCCTGGTGTCGAGAGAGTGGCGCTAACCACCTGGCCGCTGATGAGCGGAGAGAGCGATATCGACTATATTTCGATCGGCGGCGCACCCCCCTCAGACGTCTTTTCGGATATTCTGGCCATCTCGCCCGGATGGCTGGACACCATGAAGATCCCCTTCATCGACGGCCGCGATTTCCGCGACGGTGAAACGTCTCCCGGCGTTGCCATTGTCAACGAGGCGTTCGCCAAGCAGTTCTTCAACGGCGAGAATCCGGTTGGAAAGTCGTTCGACCGCGGGGATTCGAAAGCCCGTATGCACACTCAGATCGTTGGCTTCATCCGCGATGCTCGATCCCGTGACCGCCTGCGCAGGCCAATCCTGCCGACAGTGTATATGCTGTTTTCCTCGGTGGACGCCCAGGGCGCATTCCAGATGAAAGGCCGCGGAACGTTCATCGTGCGCACTGCTGGCTCAAGCCCGCTCGCGTTAGCGTCCATCCTTCGGCAGGAAGTGTCGCGCGCGCGATCCGAGTTCCGCGTCAGCAATGTCCGCACTCAGACAGAGATCAATCAGTCCACCACAGTTCGCGAACGGCTGCTGGCTGTGCTAGCCCTGTTCTTTGCGATTGTCGCACTGACGCTGGCGGGCGTCGGCCTGTACGGCGTGCTCGACTATTCAGTGCTGCAACGCCGCCGCGAAATCGGCATTCGCATGGCCCTCGGCGCCCAAGCCGGTGACATCGCGTGGCGAGTAACGGCGGATGTTTTCTCTATGGTGCTGGTGGGCGCCGCCGTGGGCCTGGGGCTCGGAATGGCCTCGGCGCGATACATCGAAACCCTCCTCTACCAGGTCAAGCCTACCGACACCCGCATGCTGGCGCTTCCCTCGTTGACCATCGTGGCGGCAGCGCTTGTGGCGGCCCTGCCGGCAGTGATCCGCGCAGCCCGAATCGACCCCGCCAATATGTTGCGCACCGAATAGAGGCCTGACATGTCACTGTGGACACGAATTACGAACGTATTCCGCGGCGGTCGCTTAAGCCGCGAGATCGACGAAGAACTGCAGTCGCACCTCGCGGACGCAATTGAACACGGCCGCGACCCCTCGGAAGCCCGCCGCGCGTTCGGCTCACCGCTACGTCTCCGCGAACATAGCCTCGACGTCCGGCTCATCGCCTGGGTTGATTCGCTCCGCGCCGACACCATCTTCGGCTGGCGTCAGCTCGCCAAGAAAAAAGTTACTTCCGCTGCTGCGATTCTGTCGCTCGGTTTGGGCATTGGTGCATGCATCTCCGCATTCCGTCTCATCGATGCCCTGTTGCTGCGACCGCTCCCAATCGCCGCACCAAATCGGCTTTACGATGTTTATCGCGACGAAATCGGCTTTGACGCTAAACCCGGAACTTTCGATGGCTGGGCGTATCCCGCGTTTAGCCGGATGCGCGCCGTGGCGAAGGATCAAGCCGAACTCATCGCAATCTCCTACGCCGAACGCACCGACCTGACCTATCGATCAGACCAGGAGATGGAGAAGGCGTACATACAGTATGTTTCCGGATGGATGTTCGGCCAGTTCGGAATCCAGCCTACGTTGGGGCGATTGTTCACCGAAAGCGACGATCTTGAGCCGGGCGCGCATCCTTACGCCGTGCTTTCTCATGACTATTGGACCCGCCGCTTCGGACAGGATCCAAAAATCGTCGGGCGCACATTCCGGTTGGGCGACCGCGTTTACGAAATCATCGGCGTCTCAGGCGGCCCGTTCACGGGAACCGAACCCGGCACCATGATCGACATCTTCCTTCCGGCGATGATGCATCGTTCCGTCACCCGTTCGGACTCCACCTGGCATCGGACTCTGGCCGTACTGAAGCCCGGTGTCGCAGTTGAACCACTCCGCCAGAAACTCAACGCCATCTCTCTGGCATTCGAACAGGAGCGAGCCAAGGGATTCACGAACATGTCGAAGCAGAGCATCGAGAATTATCTGCACCAGACCGTGATGCTCCAGCCCGCGCCCTCCGGCGTCTCGGGAACGCAGGACGATAACCGTCGTGCATTGGCCGCGCTCGGTGTGTTGGTGTGTCTAGTGCTACTGATCGCGTGCGCCAACGTCGCCAATCTGATGACCGCTCAGGCCGCGTCGCGCGCGCGGGAAATGGCCCTGCGAGTTTCCATCGGCGCGGGACGATGGCGATTGGCGCAACTGGTCCTGGTGGAAAGCGCGATGCTCGCATTATTCGCCGCCGCGCTGGGCGGAATCTTCGCGTGGTGGTCCGCCCCCTTCGTGGTCAGAATCATCAATCCGCCGGACGACCCGGTGCGATTGTCCCTCCCCGCGGACTGGCGGGTACTTGGATTCGGCCTCGCGCTGACCATCGGCGTGACATTCCTGTTCGGCCTGATTCCCGCGTGGCGCGCCTCGGCCATCCAGCCCGTCAGCGCTCTGAAAGGTGGCGAAGACCCACATTCGCGGCGTCGTGTCATGCATGCGCTGATCGCCCTGCAGGTGGCCTTCTGTTTTCTCGTGCTTTTCGTGGCCGGGCTCTTCGTCCGAACCTTCGACCGGCTTTCTCATCAGCCCACCGGCTTCTCCGCGGATCGGCTTCTCACTCTCGACACGGTGACCGAACGTGCTCAGTCCAACGCAAGCTGGGATCAAGTTGCCCAACATTTGCGCACTGTGCCTGGAGTTGAAACCGTAGCATTGGCGGGTTGGCCGCTGCTCAGCAGCTACGCCGAGAATAATTCTATCTCTATAAACGGCGGCCCTCCCAGCGACGATTTGACCTACTTCCTGAATGTCTCTCCAGGCTGGGTGGGCGCCATGCGGATTCCGTTTCTCGGAGGCAGAGACTTCCGGCTCAGTGACACGTATCCAGGCGTTGCGATCGTCAACGAGACTTTCGTGAAGCGATACTTCCCCAACGAGAATCCAATCGGAAAAACATTCGATGAAACGGAAGATGAAGGCGGACACGAACGCCTCCAGATAGTGGGCCTGGTCCGCGATGCCCGGTATCGCGGTATGCGCGAGCCCATCCCGCCGGTGGCTTACATCCCCTTTCGAGCAATCGATGACAAAGGCGCCGGGCGCCCCATAGGCCACGCGACATTCATCGTACGCAGCGCCAGCTCGAACCCACTTGCGCTAGCGCGAGCCCTGCGTCAGGAAGTATCGCGCGCGCGGCCCGGATTCCGCGTCAGCAACATCCGCACGCAAAAGGAAATCAACGAAGTGCACACCGTCCGTGAACGGCTGCTCGCGATGTTGGCTTTGTTTTTCGCAATTGTGGCGCTTTTGCTGGCGGGTGTCGGACTGTATGGAGTGCTTGACTATTCCGTGGTCCAACGGCGGCGCGAGATCGGGATTCGCCTGGCCATCGGCGCCCAACCCATCGACATTGCACGCCGCGTGACCACAGAAGTCTTCTTCATGGTCGTGATTGGAGCGGCCGCTGGCCTCGCGCTCGGGATAGCCTCGACGCGATACCTCGAAGACCTGCTCTACCAGGTCAAGGCCACCGACTTCGACATCCTCGCGCTTCCGTCCATGACAATTCTGGCCGCCGCTCTTCTGGCCGCCCTACCGGCGGTAATTCGCGCAGTGCGAATCGACCCAGTCACCATGCTGCGCGCCGAATAACTGGTCGGTCACACTACCACTTACCGTCACTCCGCCGTTGCACAGGGGTATTCATCCGCTAATCTGACCACGAATGCCCCCCTTGCGCAGCCTCTCGATCGCCGAGGACCAGCAACCAGAAACCAGCAACCCCCCATCCGCATTCTCTCCATCGACGGCGGCGGCATCCGCGGCATCATCCCCGCCCTGGTTCTCGCCCGCATCGAACAACTCACCAATCGACCCATCGCTCAGCTCTTTGACCTCGTGGCCGGCACATCCACCGGCGGCATTCTCGCTCTGGGCCTGACCATCCCCAAATTCCCTGGCCGGCCGCTCTACCGAGCCAAGGAATTCGTGTCTATGTTCGAGCACGAAGGTCCGCGAATTTTCTCGCGTTCGATGGTTCGTACGCTGCTTACTACCGACAGCCTGTTCTGGAAGAAGTACTCCTCGCATGGAATCGAGCAAGTCCTGCTCGAGTACTTCGGCGACTCACGGCTCAGCGACGCTGTCACCGACGTCCTGATCCCTAGTTACGAGATCGAACGCCGCTTTCCGTTCTTCTTCAAGAGCTCAAACGCCCGCTGCCGGCCCGACTACGATTTCCCCGCGCGCGACATCGCCCGCGCCACCTCCGCCGCTCCCAGTTACTTCGATCCGATGACAATTCCAACCGGCACGAATTCGGATAACTACACCTTGATCGATGGCGGCGTGTTTGCCAACAACCCAACCGCCTGTGCGCTGGTGGAAGCCCAATCGACACTCCCCCACCCCAACGGTTACCTGGTGGTTTCGCTCGGAACCGGTTCCGTGATGCGCAGGCTGCCTCTGAAGCTCGCTAGATACTGGGGCGCTGCCCGCTGGGTCAAGCCCCTGCTGGATGCCATCTTCGATGGAGTCAGCAGCACAGTCGATTTTCAGCTCCGCCAGCTTTTGCCCACCGGCTACTACCGCTTTCAGCCCGATCTCAAAGGCCGCAACCACAGTCTGGATAATACCAGCCGCGGCAACATGGCGGCCCTGAAAGCCCTCGCCAATCGCATGATCGATGAAAAATCCGCGGAGCTGGAAGAGCTTTCCGGCATTCTGAAAAAATCGGCGCGCCTCCAGCCGTCAACCGCCCGCTAACGATGCCGAGCGAAGTGCGCTCGACGCCATCCGGCCCCAACGGGCCACTTGCCTTCTGCGTCCCGCGGGCATGCTGTCGACCGATGCTTTACAATCCGAAAACGCCTGCTTGGCCTCGGCAGTGCAGCCTGAAGCAACCAGCACTTCACCCTGGTAGTACAATCCCTCCGGATCATACGGCCGACGATCGACGTACTTCGCGAGCGCTGCGCGAGCTTCCTCCAGTCGCGAGGCTTTCGAATAGGCTCGGCCCAACTCCCGCCAGACCTCGTGAGAACAGCACTTGTCGTCCAGCGTGGCGGCGCTCGTCAGGAAGCCGATCGCCTCATCCGCCTTGCCCTCCTCCAGCGCGATCTTGCCGAGTTGGAAGAACGGGTCGGCTTCATGGTTGTCTATTTCGATCGCGCGCAGGAAACGCTTTCGCGCTTCGTCGTACTGACGCCGCTCCTGATAAATCAGCCCAAGCTGGTACTGTGCATCGGCGTCCTTGGGGTTGCTGGCCGCGATATCCAACTGCCTCCGAAAATGTTGCCTGCTGCGTAGCCCACTACCCAGCGACCGCACATCCGATCCCAGAAAGATCCAGGCGTAGTAAAGGAGACATGGCGACGCGAGATAGTACATGAAGCGGCCCAGCACCATAGACGCGATCAGCGCGCCAATGGCCGCTCCAAAACCAGCGGCCACCGAACCGGCCGCAACCAGGTATCCGGTTCCCCAAAGAGTTCGCGTGCAACACGCCACTAGAGTGGCAAACCAAGCCAGCGCGACCAACCCGAAGAGCGGCTGGAACCATGTGTAGGAAAGCAATGCTCGCGCGCCCGTGGACAACGCTGCGAACGGCAGATACACAGCCGCAAAGGACATAAGCACGCAGGTCAGCAAAGGTGAAAAGTCCTTCCTGAGCATCACCCCGAAGCTCTCATGGGACCGCCAGATCGTCACCACCAGAACCACTCCCGGCACGAATCCGAACGCGAGCGCCGCCAAAACCTTAATGACTATCGTTGGGTCGGCGATGTAGACCACGCCCAACCGAGTGACTGCGCGCATCCAGACCAGAGCCAGCCCGGCAGCCACCACGGCGAACCACAGCCGGCCTTCGTCGATGATTCGGCTTGCAGCCTTCACCGGCGTCCAGTAAAGCGCAGCCAGCAGTTCAATCTGTCGAAGCAGCATGGCAAATTACATCTCCGTCAACGAGTAACCAGAAACTAGAAACCAGAAACCAGAAACTAGAAACCAACAACCACCATCCTCCCATCGGTCTCCACCTGATCTCCCGTCGCGTTGACCAAGCTGGCCGGTACCGCCCGCCGGTCCACCAGCGAAATCGCATGTACCAGTCCCGTGAACAGAAGATCGTTCACCACCTTCGCCCGTTCGTGATCAATCTGCCCATCCACTGTGTGTACGAATGTGCGACTCTCTTCCGAAAAATCGACCCCGGTATCGTGCGTGGCCGAACCCACCCAAACATCTTTGCCGTGGAACTGCTCCGGCCTGTGCCAGATACGCACATGGTGACGGGAGTTGAACGTGTCATTCTGCTTCTGGAGCACCAGGTCGGGCGGCCGGCCATCCAGGATCAGCACCGATACCGGAGCCTCCTTGTAACCGCGCTGCTCCGTCATGGCGCGGAAAGTCTCGAGCTTCGACTTCGCGTTCAACTGCTCCGCCGTCGACCAGCCCGCTGCCTGAAATGCGTTCTCCAGCTCTTGCCGGCTGCCAAGAAACATGATGTTGGTAATATCGGATTCCTTCGGAGGCTTGGCGGCACGGGTTCGAAACGGTTGCTCGTTTACCAGCGACGCCAGTTCGTTCTGTGGTTCCACCGCCCTCACATTCGGACCCCTCGCGTCGCCCGTCCACGTGAGCGGCTTGGTCAGCTCGATGGTCATCTCGACGCCCGGCTCATAATCGATGTTGGCGTCCGTGGGCTTCAAAACGGCCTGCTTGATCGTCCCCAGCAATTCGCCCAAACCCGAGTATTTCTCAGTCACCTTGTTGATCCCCTGATCCAACCTGCCCGACCCAGTTTGAGAAGCAATAATGCCGAGAATCCGGCCATCGTTGTCCACGGATTCCCGTGCGTTGTCGACGCCCACCAGCCGCGCCGCAAGCACCGCCTTCTTGCCCCGTGCATCGCTGATTTGATCGAAAACCAACCCGAGCACTGCCTGATCATCGGGATTGACAGCCACCTTCACTTCTTTGACATGCCCTTTCACTTTCACCCCGGCTGCAACCACGATCTGATTCGCGGCCAACACCGGCGCAATCACAACGGCGTCAAACGGCTGATCGATTTTGGCCGTAGCAGTATTGACAGCGCCGGTCAACCGAATTTCCATATGCGTGCCGCTAGGCACCTGCACCGCAAACGTGATCCCAACCACGGCCAGCAACGCAATCCCACACCTCATGCCAATATGCTAACGCGCACCGGAACCAAAGAACCGAGGAACCGAAGAACCGAGGAACCGAAGAACCGAATAACGGTTCCGTGTTACATTAATTAGCCAAGAACGGTCGGGAAAGGACGAATCCCATGCGAACCGTCGTAACGGCATTCATCTCTGTTTTTTTCGTAAGTTGGGGCGCCGCGGCAGATGATTTGAATCTGCGCGCTTGGCAAATGGAATCCAAAGGGGATCCAGCCGCAGCTCGCGAATTTCTGGAACGCAGCGCGCAAAGCGGCGCCGCAGACTCCCTGGAAGCTTACGCGCAGTTTCTGGATCGCCATCACGATCCAGCCGCCCGCGACGTGTACGAGAAGCTTCTAAAAAGCGCACAGGGCGATCAGCGCGTCTATGCCGCTAGCCGCCTGGTGATCCTTGACCTGGTGGCCGGCGATCGCGACGCTGCCGTCCGCCATCTGGATCAGTATCGTGCCGCTGGTGGCCGCGACCTCAACCTGCCTCCTCCCTCCACCCCCGCGCCCGAAAAAAGACAGACCATCCCCATCCCAGGGCCCCTGCGCTCCTTCGCCCGCATGGCCGCTCTTTCGCCGGACCTCGGGCCGGACGACGTGATTTCCGCCCTCGCGCGCAATGTGGTCACCAACGGCTACCAGGCCGCCAGCAGCAACGAAGCGCTGGAGCAAACGGAATTCCTGAAGCTGGTGATCCGCTATCTCTCACAAGCCCGCGAGCTCGAAAAACTCGGCGGAGCCGACAAGGTCATCAAGATCGAAACCTGCGATTCGTCGCAAACTGCTGAACTGCTGCGCGTGCTCGGCTATCGCATGCGTGGCGCCTGCGGTAGCGAGGTTGTGCTCGAAACCGTGAATGCCACTCGCGCCTTCCTTACCATCGATTCCGGATTCCCGCTAGCTGAACTCGAACAAAGCCTGCGCACCAATCGCCCCTTCACCTTGGATTACAAACCCACGCAGGCCGTGGTGCTCTATGGCCCCGACTATTGGCTCTCCGCCAAGGATCGCGAAGGCTCCGATTTTATCGATTCGTTCCTGGGCGATCCTTCTTTATGCCGCCTGTACCTGGGCTTGTCCAAATTGGACCCCGCCACCGCGGACGAGCTACGCAAGAGCACCACCGTCCAAAAGATTCGCGCCTATGCCCATGTCCTGGATTTCTATGGCGGCATGTTCCAGGTTCGAAACGGCCACGCTGCTGTGCCTGGAGGCCCGCGCAACGAAAAGGTGTGGGCCGAACTGGTGGGTGTCGCGCCCGATAAAGGCAGCGTGTTCTTCGAACGTCTGGTCGCAAAGGACGACGGCTGGCTGGCCAGCTACTTCGATGCCCTCGAACGAATCACGAACAATTCCGCCAACAATCCGGTGCTGAATTATCTCACCGATCCCGAACGCCTGAAGCGGTTTTACCAGGCTATTCGCGGCAAGGTCACCAGCCCCGGCCCGGCGCGGCCGGTTTTCCGCTCCAATACCGACATGATGCTGCTCACCGCGCGGCTGCGCCTTGATCCGGACGGAAAACCGCATATTCCAGGCGGCCTGGAGGTGTGGCGCGCCCTGTTTGTGGAACACCCGCAGGGCAGCGGCAAATATGATTCCAAGCTCAGCAAGGCAGCGCCCAGTTGGCGGGAACCCGACGACGTGCTGGAAGCGCTCTTCGCACTCTGCCGAAAAACAGTGGAGAATGAGCCGCTGAAGATGTTCATGGCGTTGAGCGATGTCGACCGGCATCGCAAAACGGTATTGGACGCTCACACCGCGGACCGGCTGGCGCGCGAATACCGGCAGTTCGGCGCGCAGTATTCCCTTTTTGCCGAGGCTCCAGAAGCCTCCAACGCCACCATCCAGCAATTTCTGGATGTCGCCACCGATATAAACCAAATCCACGACCAAGGCTTGCGCGCGGATGCCGCGGGTACCATGCAGGCTCTGGTGGGACTCTGGCAGATTTTCTATCGCCAAGGATCCATCCCCTCCGCCGATGCCGATCACTCGCTTTCCAGCATCCTGGCGCCCTTCGCAAAGGTCAAGGGCGAGCGCGAGGTCTTCGAGGCTGGCCGCGAAGGCGTAAAGACCCTGCTGGCGGTTACTCAATCTCCATCCGGAATCTCGCCGCAGGATCGCATGATCGACCTGCTGGCCGGCACCTCTCAACCCGATAGCTCCGACGCCCACACGCAATTGGTCGAAGACATGATCCGCATTTTCGAATCGCAGCGGCTCATTTCACTCGCCGATATTTTCGGACTGGTGGATCACCTGGAGGGCCTCGCCAAAGGCGAAAAAGTAAACAGCACGCTCATCTCGAAAACCGCCTCCCGCATCGCCGAAATTCAACTGGCGCGCGCCCCTCTGAGCGGCCTGGAAAAGAACGCGCTCAGCTTCGGCTACTGGTCGGAGAAACACATCGAGCTGCAAAGAAAGCTGAACCTTCGCGCTTTGATTGATCATGGCGCTACCGATCCCAAAAAGCTGGATGAAATCCGGGGCTTGATGGCGCCCTTCTTGCGCGACTCGCTGGTGGGCCTTAACTACGTGCACTACGCTCCACCCGGCGCACAGGTGCTCTACACCAATCCGTTGTTCGTCCGGAGCCACGATTTTATCGGCTTGCCTGGCACCAACCAGACCTGGAAGGCCACTGAGGTTGCAGGAACCGGCTGGCCCTCGAGCGCGGGTGGGAAACTGATCGGATCGCTCGCCAGCTTGCCTTATGCGCTCGCGGAAGCCGAACAGAATTTCTTGATTCCCTCCCGCGAGCAGGCGCTCATCTGGGGCGATCTGGTTCCTCAGTTGATTCTTTCCGCCACCATCCAGCGCTGGTGGAACGTCACCCCGGCGCAGTTACACTGGGTGGGCCTGCACATGGATTACGGCGAAACCTTGTTGGCCGAGGCCGCGTTGAATCCCCAGCGGCGGCAAGCAGTGCTGGATGCCCTCTCCAATTACGCACCGCCGGCGCGCGTGGAAAAGGTGGCCGAGCTCATCTCCGATGGGCGGGTCAAGGCAGCGCTCGAAAACGTCATGCCTTCGGAACTGTTCGCCATTGCGCGCGATCTGCCCGCGTCCGACAAGCCCGGCGATCTCCCGCTCGCCACCGAGATCCGCCGCGAAGCCGGAGAATCACCCAACGAGTTAAACTACGACGCCATCTCGCACGCCTTCGGTACTCCCAAGCCGACGCTCGCTAATTCCTATTCGCCCGAGTTGCTCAATCTGCGCACCTTCCCCACGCTGATGGGATATTCCAGCAGAATTCTGGCCGAGAGCTGGGAATCGAATTTGCTTTACTACGGCGCGCTGGCCGATCAGTTGCACCTGGCCCCGGCGCAGCTCAACGTGCTTGTTCCAGCCTGGACCCGCGATACGGTGGAGCGCATCTTCGCTACGCACCTGGAGGATTGGCCGGCGCTGCTGCGGTCTTTGCGCCTGGTGGGCGACGATGTCCGCCAGAAAGCCCGCAAGCCGGCAGCGGCGGCCGGCGGAGGTTTATGATCGCCTGTGGGGCAGGTTGCGAACCTGCGCGCCGATTGCCAATCGGCGCAAATCCGCGCGGGTTATAATTCAAGAACGGATGTTGGGGAGGGGATTCCTTGACGCTATTTAAAAAAACACTCTTGGCCGGAACCGCGATGCTCGTCTCGGGGACGCTGTGGCTCCTCGCGCAGGACCGTCCGACCTTTCGAATCAAAGTGGACATGGTGGTGCTGAGCTTTACTGTCACCGACAGCAAAGGGCACTATATCAACGGTCTCAAACCCGCTGATTTTCGCGTCACCGAAGACAGNNCTCTTCGATACCAGCAATTACATGTACCGCGGCTTTGTGTACGCCTCCGACGCCATCGCCGACTTCGTGCGCGGCCTGGACCGCAGTGATTCCGTCGCGGTCTACACTTTCAGCCGCAATCTGAAACGCGATGCGCCACTCACGCGCGATCGTGGCGAGGCTATCTTCGGACTTCGTAAGGCTGTCGCCGGCGACGATGCCGCGCTCTATAACGGCTTGCTGCTGGCCTTGCGCGACGCCGCGAAAGTTCCCGGCCGCAAGGTGATCATCGTTTTCTCCAACGGCCCCGATAACGCCAGCATGGTGGCCCCCGACGATGTCCGCGCCGTCGCCGAAGACGAAGGCATCCCCATTTACGTCATCTCCACCAACGACGTGAACAAGGACCCCATGTCCAGCGCCGTCTTCAAGCGTATCTCCACCCGCACCGGTGGCAAAGCGTATTTTGCCAAAACCTGGCAGCGGCAGGTGGAGGCTTTCGAATCCATCCGCGAGGATCTCGGCAACAGTTACTCCATCACCTACTATCCGCAAACCAACACCAACGAGGGTTTCCGTAAGATCAACGTCGAAATAGTTTCCGACGCCGGCAAGAAATACCGCGTCCGCGCCCGTCCCGGATACCGCCCGCGCGGCGGCTTCAACTAGGCCGCTCCCGCGCGTTACCGAACCGCGACCGTAAGGGAGTCGGTGCCTTGCGCCGATTCTTTCACATCACAGCTCCTTCAGCTCACCCAGCATCGTCGGAATCAACTCCGACACCGTCGGATGAATATGCACTGCTCGCTGGATAACCTGATACGGCGCCTTCGCATACATGACATCCAGGATTGAGTGAATGGCCTCGTCACCGCCGGTCCCCAAGATCGCGGCGCCTAGTATCTCACCCGTTCCGGCATCCACCACGATCTTCATGAAACCCTGCGTCTCGCCTTTTTCAACAGCGCGCCCCACTCTCGTCATCGGGCGTTTGCCGATCAGCGCTCGCCGGCCGCTTTTCCGCACCTCCGCATCCGTCATGCCGGCGCGTCCAAGCGGAGGGTCGATGTACAGGCCATAAGCCAGGATGCGATCGCTCACCCGCCGTGGATCGTGGTCCAGCAGATTCGCCGCCACAATTTCGAAATCGTTGTATGACGTATGAGTGAATGCGCCTTTGCCATTGCAATCGCCCAACGCCCAAATGCCCGGGACACTGCTGCGGAGCTGATCGTCCACTTCGATGTAGCCGTGCTCGCTAACCGCAACGCCCGCCTTATCCAGACCCAAGTCGTCCGTATTCGGCCGCCGTCCCACCGCAAGCAGGACGTGCGTTCCGTTAATCTCAGAAGCACCCTCAACACAATCCGCAGTCGCGATAACTTCTTCGCCGTGCCGCGAGAAGCCAATGCATTTCGCGTTCACTCGAATGTGAATACCCTCGCGTTCCAGAATTTCCTGGATTGCCGCCGATACGTCTTCGTCTTCGCGGTGCGCCAGCCGCGACCCCATCTCAATGATGCTGACTTCGCTCCCGAAACGGCGGAACATTTGCCCGAACTCAAGACCCACGTAGCTGCCGCCCACAATAATTAGGTGCCTGGGCAGAAAGTCGATGTCCAGCAAGGAACTATTCGTGAAGTATTGGATTTGATCAAGTCCACGCATCTGGGGCACAACCGCGCGGGCGCCTACATTAATGAAAATCCGTTCCGCCGCGAGCCTCTCCGATCCCACGCTTACCTCGCCAGGCGACTCAAATCGGGCGTGGCCCTGATATACCGAGCAATTTTCCAGCTTCCGCAGCGAGCTCTCCACTCCAACCCTGGATTGCCCCGATATCGCGTCCTTCCTGGCCTTCACGCGCTGCATGTCCACGCTGACACTGCCCGGCGTTTCGACGCCAAATTCAGCGGCGCGCCTCGCCATATGAGCCGCGTACGCGCTTGCAACCATCGTTTTTGTGGGAATACAACCGGTGTTGACGCAGGTGCCGCCGAATAACTTCCGCTCGATGATTGCCACTTTCATCCCAGCACCAGCCAGCCTACGCGCCAACGGCGGGCCGGCTTGACCGGTTCCAATGATGATTGCGTCGTAAGTGGTACTCATCAAAATCCTATGCTATCAGTTGGGCAGGCGCTGCTTCCATCGTGGCGCACGCACTCTNNTCGGCACTCCTGCCGACGCTTGATATAAAACTTCACCATCGACCCAGAAAAAGTAACATGTCTGTAATATAAAGTGGACATGGACCTCGCTCAGTGGTTGCCACCGGAGGCCGCGAAAATCCTGCTGGTTCTCTCGTTGTCATTCCTGATTGGGCTCGATCGTGAGGAGCACAAGGCCGCAGGCGACCAATATTCGTTCGGTGGAGTACGCACGTTCCCCTTGATCGGCCTGATCGGCTACGCCTTGGCGCTTCTAGCCGAAGGACAATTATTGCCCGTGACATTGGGTTTTGCCGTAGTGGGCGCGTTTTTACTCGTGTCTTACCGGTACAAGCTCTCCACCTCGACCAGAGCAGGCGTTACCAGCGAAATGTCAGGATTGGCAACTTATCTGATTGGCGCCCTGGTCTATAAAGAACACTACTGGATTGCCACGACGCTCAGCGTGGCCGGCATCTTACTGCTTGAGCTGAAGACTGCGCTGGAAAACCTTACCAAGCGGATTGCTCCCGAAGAAATACTCACATTTACAAAATTCCTGTTCCTTACCGTGGTGATTTTGCCTGTACTGCCCAATCGCGACCTTGGACCGTTCCAGATCAACCCCTTCAAAACCTGGCTGGTAGTGGTTGCGGTGAGCGCTATTTCATACGGAAGTTATGTCATCGGTCTACTGACCAAGGGACAGGGCGGCATTCTTGTGGCTGCGATTCTAGGCGGCGCCTACTCATCCACAGTAACCACCATAGTGATGGCCAGGCGAGCTGTTCGCGAAAATCGTCCGCATTTATTTGCCGGCGGAACATTGATCGCTTCCGGCATGATGTACGTTCGCCTGACCGTACTGCTCGGGATTTTCAATCGCAACTTGATGATGCTGCTGTGGCCTTCATTTGCCGTGCTGGCAGTCCTGGCGATTGCCGCCGGCTGGCTGTGGTCGCGCTTGCCCGATTCCAAGACCGGACCGCTCCGTCCTGAATATCAAGCCAAGAATCCTCTCGAGTTCCGCGCCGCGTTCCTGTTCGGAGTTCTTTTCCTCGGCATGGTGATCATCACGCATTACGCACTTGTATATCTGGGCAAGACCGGCCTGTATAGTCTGGCCTCAGTGATGGGAGTTGTCGACGTAGACCCATTTATCCTCGGAATGACGCAATCCACCGGCGGAACCACACCCATCGCAGAGGGTGCCGTCGCAATCCTGATCGCGGCCGCCAGCAACAACCTCGTCAAAGGCATCTATGCCTACGTAATCTCCGATCGTAAGACCGGTGTTCAGAGCCTGGCTCTTCTTGCAGTATTAGCCCTTCTCGGTCTGGCGCCTCTACTGTGGTTAGCGCGATGAATGCTCTAAGCATGGGAGGTGTGGGGCAGCGCCATGCGCTGCCATCCGGCGCCACAACCTTCAACTACCTTAGAACGGAATGTATCCTATGAGCATCAGCACAACCAAGATCAACAAGATTGTGCCCAGTGTGCCGCTGGGATAGTATCCCCACGCTCTGCTGTAAGGCCACGCTGGAACAGCAGCCAGCAGCAGGATGATTAACAAAATCAGAAATAACATCGCTCGCTCCTTCCCCCGCTAAACTCGTCTGCCAATATGCATCACCAAACTCACCAGGAACAACACCAGGAACAAAAAGAACAAGATCTTGGCAATTCCCGCGAATGCGATAGCCACGCCACCGAACCCCATGATGGCCGCTACCAGTGCGATCAAAAAGAACACCAACGCGTAATAAAGCATTTGCGTATTCTCCTTCCTTCCGCACGGAGTGCATATCAGTTGCCATCCCTCGAGTCGATTTCGAATCAGCTAGATGCGCCGTTCAAGTCGCGCCGGCAATGAGTATTGTATGGAGAGCGCTGGAAAACTCTACCGGCATCACCGCGAAACGGATGCGGCGCACAACGATTCTTGATTGACAGAGCTTTCAGCCGGCTTGTGAACTTTCCATCGGCGTTCTTTTCCTCCTCAGCATCGTTTCCGAAAACACCCATTTGGGAGACGATCCGCTCACGTAACGTCTATCTCAAAAAACCGTGAAAAGAGGACCGAGAATCGCAATGGCTTTGTACTACTAGACCTGAAAATCATCGCAGCCTGCGACGATTTGTGGGGCGGACCCCCTGGTCCGCAGCCGACGCCCACGTCGGCCTTCTGCTGGCATTTGTCAATGCTTGAGCTAGCGAAGTTGTCATTTCATTGGCCGCTCCCCAACAACATAAGTCCTTTAAATGTTCGCGGCATAAGTTAGCTTTAGGCTGCCAGCCTGCCCCATCTATAATGGAAGTTCCCCTCATGGCGTCCCCAGCGTCCACAATCCCGCTGATCGAACGCGAGCGCGTGGTTCGCGCCAGCTTCCTGGGCCTGATTCTGTTTTCACTCGGACATTTCTTCATTGACCTCTATTCGGCCGCGCTTGGCACCTTCCAGCCATTGCTCGGCCCCAAGCTCGGGCTCAGCTTGACGCGCGCCGGAATCCTGGGCGGTCTGCTGGTCTTCTCGGCATCCGTCATGCAGCCGGTCTACGGCTATCTTTCGGACCGTTTCCACACCCGCTTGTTTTCCGCCCTCGCGCCCGCAGTGGCCGGTATTTTCATTTCCGCTCTAGGACTCGCGCCCACCTTCGGCTGGCTAGTCGCGCTGGTTCTGCTGGGTGGCTGCGGCGTCGCTTCCTTCCACCCGCAAGCGTCCGCCAGGGCCACGCATGGATTAGCGGGAAATCGCGGACATTGGATGGCCATCTTCATCAGCGCCGGCACACTCGGGCTGGCTGCGGGGCCGATATATTTCTCGGCGTTCGTAACTTGGCTTGGACTGCAACGCACATATTGGGCTGCCTTGCCCGCGGTAATAATCACCATACTGCTATTGGCGCTTTTACCAGAACACGTGCGCCCAGCTCCGCATCTTCGCAAGCATTTCGACTGGCAGCCCCTTCGCGCGGTTTGGAAGCCCCTCACCGTCCTCTATTTCCTGGTGTTCATCCGCTCAACCGTCCAAGTTGTTTTTGGCCAGTTTCTCCCCTTGTATCTCAATCGCGAGCGGGGCTTCGCATTCACAAACGCCGCGTACTCCCTCACCCTCTATCTAGCCGCAGGCGCAATTGGAGGATTCCTGGGAGGCCGCATGGCCGATCGCTTCGGCGGCCGGCGCGTCATCCTGATCTCGATGGCTGGCTGCCTTCCATTCGCGGCTCTATTCTTCCTCACGTCGGGCGTTGCTTCCATGATCGGTCTCGCACTCACCGGCCTCATCCTGTTGTTCACCATCCCCGTCAATGTAGTGATGGCCCAGGAGCTGGTCCCAACCCAGGCCGGAACGGTATCGGCCTTGATGATGGGTTTCGCGTGGGGGATGGCCGGACTCATCTTCATTCCACTTACCGGCTGGGCGGGCGATCACTTCACATTGCATCACGCACTGGCCGCGCTTAATCTATTTCCTGTAATTGGATTCTTCCTCGCCCTGAAGTTGCCGAAATGAAACCGGCCGTCTGTCTTCTCAGCGGCGGCCTGGATTCGGCAACCTGCCTGGCGCTAGCGGGCCGCGATGGATTCGCCTGTTACGCCCTGACCTTCGATTACGGCCAGCGCCATCGCGCGGAACTCGATGCCGCCGCCAACGTAGCAGCCAGCCTGGGCGCGGCGAAACATCTGGTAGTACCGATCAACTTACGATTGTTTGGCGGCTCAGCCCTCACCGATAATCTCGAAGTCCCGAAGACCGGCGTCACCGCGGGCATTCCCATCACCTACGTTCCCGCGCGAAACACTGTTTTTCTGGCTCTGGCGCTGGCCTGGGCCGAAGTCCTGTCCAGCTCCGACATCTTCATCGGCGTCAACGCCGTGGATTACTCCGGCTATCCCGATTGCCGCCCCGAATTCATTGAAGCCTTCGAACACATGGCCCAGCTTGCCACCAAATCCGGCGTGGAAGCCCGCACGCGCATCCAAATTCATACGCCGTTGTCGCACCTTTCGAAAGCCCAAATCATCCAGCTAGGACAAACACTCGGCCTGGACTTCCGCCTCACCCACAGTTGCTACGATCCCGATGCCAACGGGCGCCCGTGCGGCCTGTGCGACTCGTGCCGCTTACGCTTGAAAGGATTCCGCGAAGCGGCGCTCCAAGATCCACTCGACTATATTCATTCATGAAAATCGCTGAAATTTTTTATTCCATCCAAGGCGAAGGCACGCTGGCGGGCGTTCCGTCCGTATTCGTGCGCACCAGCGGCTGCAATTTACGCTGCACTTGGTGCGACACTCCCTACACTTCCTGGGAGCCGCAAGGCGAGGAGCGCGACATCGAATCCATCCTTGAAGAAGTAGACCGCTACCGCGCATCCCACGTCGTGGTAACAGGTGGCGAACCCATGATCGCTCCGCAAATCGACGAGCTAACACACCGTCTCAAGCACCACATCACCATCGAGACCGCCGGCACCGTAGACGCGCACGTCCGATGCGACTTGATGAGCATCAGCCCCAAGCTTGCCAATTCAACCCCCCACACTCGCGACGATGGCCGCTGGGCCGCCCAACACGACCGCCTGCGCTATCAACCCGAAATCTTAAAACGCCTAACCCAACTCTACCCCCACCAACTAAAATTCGTAATCACCGACCCCAACGACTTGACGGAAGTCCACGCCATCGTGGATTCCACCGGCGTCTCCAAGAGCCGCGTGCTCCTGATGCCGGAAGGCATCGACTCAGCAATCCTAGCCGGCCGATCCCGTTGGCTAGCCGAAATCTGCAAACGCGAAGGCTACCGCTTCAGCCCCCGCCTCCAAATCGACCTCTGGGGCAACCGCCGCGGCGTTTAACAGCCCGTGGCGCACGCACTCCTGCGTGCCGCGTTCACNNCACACTCGTGTGAACGCCCGGAGCCGAAAACAGCTTTCGGACCACGCTTCGCCGCCTTCCCCCACTGACCTGTTGTTTTCCCACTGGAAACATGTCATACTTCCTGTTGGAAACCCAATAGACCACATGCGAGACAAAACCGATGTTCTGCAGGGCACCCTGGCGTTGATGGTTCTAAAAACGCTGGACGTGCTCGGACCGCTTCACGGCTATGGCATCGCCCGCCGTATCGAGCAAATCAGCGGCGACCTTCTTACCGTGAATCAAGGCACCCTATATCCCGTCCTGCTGAAGCTCGAACAGGAAGGTTCCATCGCGTCCGAATGGGGCGCCTCCGAAAATAACCGCAAGGCACGCTTTTACCGGCTGACACGCGACGGGCGCAAACAATTGCAAGCCGAGACCCGAGGTTGGGAACAGACCACGGCCATCATCGACCGATTCTTTGCAGTGAAAGCGGAGGATCTGAAGTGAGACCTGTGAGGCGATTCTTCCGGCGCCTCGCCTCCTGCACCCGGACCCAGCAGGACGAAGAGCGCATGAGAGCGGAGATCGAAGAACATCTCGCTCTTGAAACCGCTCGAAATCTCAGCCGTGGCATGCCGCTTCAAGAAGCGCGGCGCCAGGCAATCCTTAAGTTCGGGGCCGTGCAGGCGATAAGCGAAGACTATCGGGATCAGAAAGGACTGCCGTTCATGGAAACTTTGTTGCAACTCGCCTGGCGCTGCGCCGATTGCGAAATTCGCCCGCGTTCGCTATCTCCACCATCCTCACGCTGGCCCTGGGCATTGGTGCGACCACGTCGATTTTTACTTTGGTGCACGCTGTTCTCTTCAAGTCGTTAGCAGTTTCGAATCCGGCTGACTTATACCGGCTAGGCAGAGAAACCCATTGCTGCCTCGCTGGCGGATATAGCCAACAATCCAACGAGTTTTCGATTGTCTCTTATGGCTTGTATAAACATTTTCGCGATAACACCAAAGGATTCGCGGAATTGTCGGCGTTTTCTGCCGGCGGTGGTTTGCTCTTAGGAGTGCGGCGGTCGGGCAGCGTAGAGCCGGCACACACCTATCCGGGCGAACTCGTCTCCGGCAATTACTTCGCGATGTTCGGCCTTCGAGCCTATGCCGGACGCACTCTCTCGACAGCCGATGATCAACCCAACGCGCCTCCCGCCGCCGTCATGAGCTTTCGCCTTTGGCGGCAGAAGTATGGTTCCGACCCGTTAGTGATAGGAAGTGTCTTCAACGTAAACGACGAGCCGTTCACTGTTGTCGGCATCGCCCCTCCGGACTTTTTTGGCGATACGTTGCGCGATAGGCCTCCGGATTTCTTTCTGCCCATCGCTACTGAGCCGCTCCTCCAGGGCGCCAGTTCATGGCTGCGCGTGCCGTACGCGCACTGGTTGCACTTGATCGGCCGCATTCAGCCTGGAGTGAAGCCCGCATCGCTCGAAGCTCAAATGCGAGTGGAACTGACCGAGTGGCTACTCTCGCACCAGTCAGATCCGGAGATGGACAGCAACGATCGCGCCAACCTTCGGCGGCAAACCTTATATCTGAACCCTGGCGGCGCCGGCATCACCACTATGCGCGAGAAATACGAGCACTGGCTCCAAATCCTGATGATGGTTTCCGGATTTGTGCTCGCCATCGCCTGCGCCAACGTCGCGAATCTCATGCTGGTGCGCGGCATCGAGCGGCGCCAACAAATATCGTTGAGCATCGCCTTGGGAGCCCGCGCGTCGCGTCTCATTCGCCAGGCCCTCACCGAAAGCGTCGTACTTTCTTTGTTAGGTGGCGCAGCCGGCCTTGCCGTGGCATACGCCGGAACCCGCCTCATTATTCACTTTGCATTTTCCACGAACACCGGTTTCTCGAGCGTCCCAATCAGCGCTTCACCGTCCACTCCGGTTCTGTTGTTTGCATTCGCCATTTCCCTCCTTACCGGCGTGGCTTTCGGCATCGCGCCTGCCTGGATGGCCGCCCGGGTCGATCCCGTTGAGGCCCTGCGAGGCGGCAACCGTTCCACCAGCCGCCAGGGATCTTTCCCGCGCCAAAGTCTGGTCGTGCTTCAGGCCGCGCTCTCGCTCGTGTTGCTGTCCGCCTCCGGCTTGCTCATGGTTGCCCTCCGCAACCTCGAAAGCCAGGATTTCGGTTTTGAGCAGGATCGGCGAACCATCGTCAACATCGATCCCCAGCTCGCAGGCTATCGTGCTGAGCAGCTCACCGTCTTGTACCAGCGCATCCATGATTCGCTGTCACGCATTCCGGGCGTATCGCAATTAGCTCTGTGTTGGTATTCACCGCAAAGTGGCGACCATTGGGATGAGCCCATGTTCGTGGACGGACACCCACCTCCGGGCCCCAACGAGGAGAACCTGTCCGATGTGGATCGTGTCACAGCCGGATACTTCGATGCAATCGGAAATCCAATCGTTCGGGGACGTGCCATTTCCGAGCAGGATACAGCCATGTCGCGGCACGTAGCAGTTATTAATGAAGCGTTCGCGCGGAAGTTTTTCCCCGGCCAGGACCCCATCGGACAACACTTCGGCCGAAACGAGATCAGAATGGTCCGCCAATATGAAATCGTAGGCATCGCTAAAGACGCTCGCTATCTCACTTCCCATCTCGACAAGCCGATTGCCCCGTTCGTATTCTTACCGGACACGCAGCAGGACGTTTATCCAAAAGTGGATGACACAGAGCGCGACGTGCGAACCCATTTCCTGCACGATATCGTCATCGTGACCAAACCCGGAGCCAGCCTGTCGATATCCGAAGTGCACCGGACCATGGCTGGCATCGATCCGAATATGCCCGTGAACTTTATTAGCACCCTCCGGGACCAGGTGTCCGTCCAGTTCGGCCAACAACGGCTCATCGCCCGTCTCACCTCGCTGTTCGGAGTTCTTTCGCTTGTCTTAGGACCCGTTAAGAAATAA